>NZ_AKKA01000022.1 GCF_000282035.1 Rhizobium sp. CF122 | reverse complement strand
TTTGGCGGCAGCCGCCATCGGCTACCTGCTCGGCTCCATCCCCTTCGGCCTGATCCTGACGAAGGCGGCCGGACTTGGCGACGTGCGCAGCATTGGATCCGGCAATATCGGCGCGACCAATGTGCTCAGAACCGGCAACAAGAAGCTTGCTGCCGCAACGCTTCTTCTCGATGCACTGAAGGCATCCGCAGCCGCCTGGATCGTCGGCTACTTCCTGGGTAACGAAGCAGCGCTGATTGCAGGCTTCTTTGCCTTCATCGGGCACCTCTTCCCGGTCTGGATCGGCTTCAAGGGCGGCAAGGGAGTCGCCACCTATATCGGCACGCTGCTCGGCGTTGCGCCGATCATGGTTCTTGCCTTTGCTGCGGTCTGGCTGGCGGTCGCCTTCACGACCCGGTACTCGTCGCTTTCCGCACTGGTTGCAATGCTTGTCATTCCGGTTGCATTATGGATACTGGGGGCCGAAAAGGTTGCAGCTGTCATGGCGATCATGACTGCAATCTCCTTCTGGAAGCACAAGGCCAACATCTCCCGCCTGATGAGCGGGACGGAAAGCAAAATCGGGGCGAAGGGATAGGATGGACGCTCGCAGCGCAAGGCCAAAGGGAATTGCGCTGACGGAACGCCGACGCATCGCGTGGCTGCGTCTTATCCGCTCCGACAATGTCGGACCGGCGACCTTTCGCGACCTCATTAATCATTTATATCGGCGTTCTCTTTTTCGGCCACCCGTCGCAACTCAGCAAGCATCTGCCTTATGAAGGCGATGTTCTCATGCGAGCCGGATCGTCCGGTATCTTTCTTTGCGAACTTGGCCGCCATGGGATAGTCTCTCAGGAAAGAGAAACCCTGCC
This sequence comes from Rhizobium sp. CF122, assembly GCF_000282035.1. Taxonomy (GTDB): domain Bacteria; phylum Pseudomonadota; class Alphaproteobacteria; order Rhizobiales; family Rhizobiaceae; genus Rhizobium. The sequence goes on along the minus strand of NZ_AKKA01000022.1, from coordinate 44,558 downwards.
TTTTCGGCTAGCCTGAACCACACTTCAAAAACGATACCTCAATTATCACAAATTGCAATACGATTGCTATCTCGCATTGGTTGTGTAGCATTATAATGCGTAAAAATGCAGTCAAACCACTTGACCGAAACGATTTCCCTGTCCATGTCGAGGAACCGGTTATCTTGGCACGGCAGGGATTCCATCTGCTTATCCGCCGGCCTGGCCCATTTTTTTAGAGAATCATGATGAATGTTGTAGTGGTAGAATCGCCTGCCAAGGCAAAGACGATCAACAAGTATCTGGGCTCCGGATACAAGGTGCTCGCCTCCTTCGGCCATGTCCGCGATCTACCTGCCAAAGACGGCTCGGTTCTTCCCGATCAAGATTTCGAGATGCTGTGGGAGGTCGATAGTGCGTCAGCCAAGCGGCTCAAGGACATTGCCGATGCGGTGAAGTCGTCCGACAGCCTGTTTCTCGCAACCGACCCGGATCGCGAGGGTGAAGCGATTTCCTGGCACGTCCTCGACATGCTGAACAAAAAGCGCGTGCTGAACGGCAAGACTGTGAAGCGGGTCGTTTTCAACGCGATCACGAAGAAGGCCGTCCTCGATGCGATGGCCGACCCGCGTGATATCGACGTGCCGCTGGTTGATGCGTATCTGGCTCGCCGCGCCCTCGACTACCTCGTCGGCTTCAACCTGTCGCCCGTACTCTGGCGCAAGCTTCCCGGTGCACGTTCAGCCGGCCGCGTGCAGTCGGTGGCGCTGCGCCTCGTTTGCGATCGCGAATCCGAAATCGAGCGCTTCATCTCTGAAGAATACTGGAACCTTTCGGCTCTCTTGAAGACGCCGCGAGGCGACGAGTTCGAGGCAAGGCTGGTTGCAGCGAATGGCAAGCGGTTGCAGGCTCGCTCGATCGCGAACGGCGAGGAAGCCGGCAAACTGAAAGCGCTTCTCGAGGGTGCCACCTATGTAGTGGATACCGTCGAGGCGAAGCCGGTCAAGCGCAACCCGGGACCACCCTTCACAACCTCCACACTGCAGCAAGCCGCTTCCTCGAAGCTCGGCTTTTCGGCGTCTCGTACCATGCAGATTGCCCAGAAGCTCTACGAGGGTGTCGACATTGGCGGCGAGACGGTTGGTCTGATCACCTACATGCGTACGGACGGCGTTCAGATGGCGCCCGAAGCCATCGATGCGGCACGCAAGGCCATCGTCGATCAATTCGGCCAGCGCTACATGCCCGAAAAAGCTCGCGTCTATTCGACCAAGGCGAAGAACGCACAGGAAGCCCACGAAGCAATCCGGCCGACCGACTTCAATCGCTCGCCCGATCGCGTGCGTCAGTTCCTCGATGCCGACCAGATCAAGCTTTACGACCTGATCTGGAAGCGTGGTATCGCGAGCCAGATGGCCTCGGCCGAGATCGAACGCACGACGGCTGAAATCACGGCCGACAACAACGGCGAGAAGGCCGGCCTGCGCGCTGTCGGCTCGGTGATCCGTTTCGATGGTTTCATCGCCGCCTATACCGACCAGAAGGAAGATGGCGAACAGAGCGACGACGGTGACGAAGATGGTCGCCTGCCCGAAATCAATGCGCGCGAGAACCTCGCGAAGCAGAAGATCAATTCGACCCAGCACTTCACCGAGCCGCCACCGCGCTACTCGGAAGCGTCGCTGATCAAGAAGATGGAAGAGCTCGGCATCGGTCGCCCTTCGACCTATGCTGCGACGCTGGCGACGCTGCAGGACCGCGAATATGTCACCATCGACAAGCGCAAACTCATCCCGCAGGCCAAGGGACGGCTGGTGACGGCCTTCCTCGAAAGCTTCTTCACCAAGTATGTCGAATACGATTTCACGGCGGATCTCGAAGAGAAGCTCGACCGGATCTCGGCCGGCGAGCTGAACTGGAAACAGGTTCTGCGCGATTTCTGGAAGGATTTCTTCTCCCAGATCGAGGACACGAAAGAGCTTCGCGTCACCAACGTTCTCGACTCGCTCAACGAGGCGCTGGCGCCGCTTGTTTTCCCGAAACGCGAAGACGGCGGGGACCCCCGCATCTGTCAGGTTTGCGGCACGGGCAATCTGTCGCTGAAGCTCGGGAAATACGGCGCCTTCGTCGGCTGCTCGAACTATCCAGAATGCAACTATACCCGCCAGCTTTCATCCGAAGGCGGTTCGGAAGCCGAAGGCGTTGCGCTGAACGAGCCGAAGAATCTCGGTGCCGATCCGGTGACCGGCGAGGAATTGACGCTGCGTTCCGGGCGCTTCGGTCCCTACATACAGCGTGGAGATGGCAAGGATGCCAAGCGCTCTTCCCTGCCGAAGGGTTGGAAACCAGAGGACATCGACTATGAAAAGGCGATGGCTCTGATTTCGTTGCCACGCGACATCGGCAAGCACCCGGAAACCGGCAAGATGATTTCTTCGGGCATCGGTCGTTATGGGCCGTTTCTGCTGCACGATGGCGGCTACGCCAACCTTGAAAGCGTCGAAGACGTCTTCTCGATCGGTCTTAACCGCGCTGTGACCGTGATCGCCGAGAAAGCGAGCAAGGCGCCGGGCGGACGCGGGCGGACGGCAGCAGCAGCGCTGAAGGAACTCGGCGACCATCCCGATGGCGGCGCAATCACCGTTCGCGACGGCAAGTACGGCCCCTATGTGAACTGGGGCAAGGTCAATGCGACGCTGCCGAAGGGCACTGATCCGCGGGCACTGACCGTCGAGGAAGCGCTGGCGCTGATCGCCGCCAAGGCGGGCAAGGCACCGGCCTCGAAGAGCAAGGCAAAACCGAAGGCGAAGGCCGCGGCCGCCGAAACCAAGACGACCAAGACCGCCGCCAAGCCGACGACGGCCAAGGCGCCGGCAAAGACGAAGAAGAGCAAAGAGTGAGCAAAATCCCGCGGGAGAGAACGAAGGGCACGGGCAAGCGTCCGGGCAAGATCGGACGCGCCAGCCAGCAACCCGCAGCCGAACCGCTGAACATGGCCCACGGCACGCTGCCTTCCCGCGAAGTGATCCTGCGTTTCATCGCCGATCATCCGCAGAAAGCGTCGAAGCGCGAACTGGCGAAGGCCTTCGGGCTGAAAGGCGAAAGCCGCGTCGAGTTGAAGCACCTCCTGCGCGAACTGGAGCAGGAAGGCATGCTCCAGAAGACGCGAAAGTCGCTGATCCGGCCGGGCGCCTTGCCGCCCGTCACCGTGCTCGACATCACGACGCGCGACAAGGACGGCGAACTGATCGGTCGTCCGGCGGAGTGGCCTGATGATCAGGGCGTTGCGCCCGCCGTCGCCATCCGCCAGTCGACGTCCCCGGCGGGACGCAACGGCAAGGGCAAGGCCCCTGTTGCCGGGATGGGCGATCGCATCCTGGCGAAGATCTTTCCGGCCGCCGACCGCGGCGGGCCAGCCTACACGGCGCGCATCATCAAGATCCTCGACAAGCGCCGCGGCGCGCTGCTTGGCGTTTTCAAGGATGCGCCGGGTGGAGCCGGCCGTCTGCTGCCGATTGAGCGGCGCGGCGAGGAAATGGTGATCGATCCTGAGTACAAGGGCGAGGCCAAGGACGGCGATCTCGTCGAAGTCGAAGTCGCTCGCCTCGGTCGCTTCGGCCTGCCACGCGCCAAGGTGCTGTCGATCATCGGTTCCGTTGCATCCGAGAAGGCGATCTCGATGATCGCCATCCATGCGCACGGCATTCCCTATATATTCCCGCCGGCAGTTGTCGCCGAGGCGGATGATGCCAAGCCCGCGACAATGTCGCATCGCGAGGATTGGCGCGAGGTCCCGCTCATCACCATCGATCCGGCCGACGCGAAGGACCATGACGACGCGGTCTATGCAGAGACAGATCCTTCGTCGGACAATCCGGACGGCGTCATCGTCACCGTCGCCATCGCCGATGTTTCCTATTACGTGCGGCCGAATTCGCCACTCGACCGCGAAGCTCTGAAACGCGGCAACTCGGTCTATTTCCCCGACAGGGTCGTGCCGATGCTGCCGGAGCGGATTTCAAACGACCTCTGCTCGCTGAGAGAAGGTCTGGACCGCCCGGCGCTTGCCGTTCGCATGGTGTTTTCGAAGGACGGCCGCAAGATCGGCCATACCTTCCATCGCATCATGATGAAGAGCGCGGCAAAGCTCTCCTACCAGCAGGCACAGGCAGCGATCGACGGAAAACCCGACGACAAGACGGGACCGCTTCTGGAACCCATTCTGAAGCCGCTCTGGAATGCCTACAGGGTGATGACGCGCGGGCGCGAGCGACGCCAGCCGCTCGAACTCGACATGCCGGAGCGCAAGATCCTGCTGAAGCCGGATGGCACCGTGGATCGTGTCTTCGTGCCGCCACGCCTCGATGCCCACAAGCTCATCGAGGAAATGATGATCCAGGCCAACGTCTCGGCCGCCGAGACGCTGGAGAAGAAGCGGCAGGTCCTGATCTATCGCATCCATGACGGCCCGACACTCGCCAAGCAGGAAGTGCTGCGCGAGTTTCTGGCGACCCTTGGCATATCGCTCGCCAAGGGCGGCAACATGCGCGCCAACAATTTCAACATGATCCTTGCCAAGGCCGATGACACCCCGCATCAGACGATGGTCAACGAGATGGTGCTGCGCTCGCAGAGCCAGGCGATCTACAGCCCCGAGAATATCGGGCATTTCGGCCTGAACCTGATGAAATACGCGCACTTCACCTCGCCGATCCGCCGCTATGCGGACCTCATCGTGCATCGTGCGCTGGTCGGCTCGCTCGGCTTCGGCGAAGGCGGCATCACCCCCGATGAGGAAGGGGTGCTCGATGACATCGCCGCCGAGATCTCCACCTTCGAGCGGCGCGCCATGGCTGCCGAGCGCGAAACGGTGGACCGCCTGATCGCCCATCATCTTGCCGGTCGCGTCGGCGAGGAATTCGAAGGACGCGTATCAGGTGTGACGAAATCGGGACTATTTGTCACTCTCCCGGACTATGGAGCGGACGGCTTCGTTCCTATATCTACGCTCGGAACGGACTACTTCATCTATGATGAGGCACACCAGGCGCTGTCTGGCGAAAAGACCGGGCTTGGATATCGCCTCGGCGACGGTGTCACGGTCAAGCTTGCAGAAGCCATTCCGCTTGCCGGTGCGCTACGCTTCGAGATGATCAGCGAAGGGCGAAAGATGCCCACAGCTGTACGTTCGTTCCACAAGGCGGGCCGGCGCGACGCAAGCCGCGCGCGCAAGAAGGCCGGAACAAGGCCGCCAAGAGGGCGGCGATAGGCGTGTAGGGACGCCGCGAAAGGAAACGAACGATGACGACCACCTCTACCGACCAGGCAATCCGTTACGGAGGCAGTGAGGAGGTGGAGCGTCCGCTCGGCCGCTCTATCAAGCGCGGCATGCTGAACACCTGCCCCGCATGCGGCAGCGGCAAACTCTTCAAAAGCTTCCTGAAGCCGGTGGACAATTGTGCCGCCTGCGGCGAGGCCATGCACCACCATCGCTCGGACGACCTGCCGCCCTATCTCGCCATCGTGGTCATCGGCCATCTCATTATCGGCGGCTACATGGCAACCGACCTCCTCTGGCCAATGCCCCTCTGGCTGACGTTCGCGATCTGGACGCCTATCACGCTGCTGGCGACACTGCTGATCATCCAGCCGATCAAAGGCGGCGTCATCGGCCTGCAATGGGCATTGAAGATGCACGGCTTCGGTGGACAAACCGACGATCACGACGCCTACGAGATACCGGGCCGCAAACGCTAGGCGCGTACCTGCCCCTTCACCTTCACGACACAATTGACGTGTAGTGGCACGCCCAGCGGTGCCCCGCTTCCGCGGGGCGAAATCTCATGCCTATTCGGTAAGGTTCTTTGACTATATCCATTCAAGATCATCCAGGTTATTGCCGCCAGCGCGTTTCATCTTGTAAAGCACAGCCGTCACTCGGATTTGGTACTCCTGTGCCTTTCTATGGTGCTTCGCGGTGAGCGATTCTGTGCAGCAGGTCTCTAAGGATGCGTATATGTCTCAGCCGCGAAACGGCACAGCAGCAGGCGATGTCGAAGAAATTCATTGGCCTTCGCTGGTGGCAGCCGTCTCGTCCATCTCCGCTGTCGGCATAGCAATCGGCCTCGGGCTTCCGCTTCTCAGCATCATTCTCGAAAAGCGCGGCATTCCGTCGACGCTTATCGGATTGAACACCGCGATGGCCGGGGTTGCCGCGATGGCGGCTGCGCCCATCACCACGAAGCTGGCGCACAAATATGGTGTCGCCCCGACCATGATCTGGGCCGTCGTGATTTCAGCGATCAGCGCGCTCGCCTTCTACTACGCCCAGGATTTCTGGATGTGGTTTCCGCTGCGTTTCGCCTTTCACGGCGCGACAACGACGCTGTTCATCCTGTCGGAATTCTGGATCAACGCCGCCTCGCCGCCTTCCAAGCGCGGTTTCGTGCTCGGCATCTATGCCACTGTCCTGTCGCTGGGGTTTGCCGGCGGACCGCTGCTCTTTTCGATTCTCGGCAGCGATGGCATCTTGCCGTTTGCTGTCGGCGCCGGCGCCGTTCTGCTGGCAGCCATTCCAATCTATATCGCGCGGTATGAGAGTCCGGTCCTCGAAGAGAAACCCGAGCTGCATTTCATGCGCTACGTCTTCCTGGTGCCGACAGCAACAGCTGCCGTCTTCATCTTCGGGGCCGTCGAAGCCGGTGGTCTGGCGCTGTTCCCTATCTATGCAGTGCGCGCCGCCTTTACCGAATCGCAGGCAGCCCTGCTGCTGACCGTAATGGGAATCGGCAACGTGATCTTCCAGATTCCCGTCGGCCTACTTTCGGACCGCATGAAGGACAAGCGTCCGCTGCTGGCCGCCATGGCCTTCATGGGCCTGATCGGCTCCCTGATGCTGCCGGTCCTCGTGCACAGCTGGATTCTGATGGCGACGGTTCTCCTCTTCTGGGGCGGCTGCGTTGCGGGACTCTATACGGTGGGCCTCAGTCACCTGGGCTCGCGCCTGACCGGCTCCGACCTCGCGGCAGCCAACGCGGCCTTTGTGTTCTGCTATGCGGTTGGCACAGTGGCCGGACCGCAGGTCATCGGCGCGGCCATCGACGTTGCGGGCAACAACGGTTTTGCCTGGGCGATCGCTGGATTCTTCGGGCTTTATGCCCTGCTTTCCGCCGTCAGACTGCTTTTCCTCCGAAAGCGGGCTTGACTTTTCGGGCTGGATTCGTAGTTTCGCGCCAGAATTTGCCGTGGAGCCTATCCGGCCTGCCACGGCTTTCATTTTATTAAAGGCAGGACGACCATGGCCAAGGCTACCACAATCAAGATCAAGCTGCTGTCGACGGCCGACACCGGTTTCTTCTACGTCACGACGAAGAACAGCCGTACGATGACCGACAAGATGACGAAGACCAAGTACGACCCGATCGCTAAGAAGCACGTCGAGTTCAAGGAAACCAAGATCAAGTAATCGCTTGATCTGACGTCTTCAAAAAGGCGCGCGCCCACGGGCTGCGCGCTTTTTTTGTTCGCCGGCTTTATTGTCTGATTTCTGATGCCTGAAAACAGAAACGCCGTCCTCCCGAAAATGCGGAAAGGACGGCGTTTTCTTGAAAGGGGGTCGACCGGCAAGCAACGCGGCACGAGGAACCGCTAAATGTTGCAAACCAGCCGACCGACCCCACGACCCAGGAGATGCGGCGGACCTGAGCATCATGGGGTATCTCAGACTCCTCACGGGGAGTGCTTATCTCTTATGGTTCGATAATTTGCTCGAAAATGAAAGAAAATCAACAAATTCTTAATGGTTAGATCTCCGAGGTTGATTCTGTGGTTAAAAGTACGGCTTTGGGACAGTTTTTAGAGCTTCGAGTCGCCTCCAATAGCAAGAATAGCGCCAAATTGACAAAGAATGGCGAAACTATAGGTCAATAGTATTAGCTTGCGCCTTTACGCCTCGAAACTTGGTTATCACAGCTACTTGCGAAGTGCCGCCTAAATCTGATTGATCCTCACATTTATCACTGAGCCCGTACCGCATCTGCTTGGCGCGCTATCGAGAACCAACAAATGTTCAGGTCAAATGGCCGGCTTTGCATTCAAGTTACTTGGCTGCCACGCGTCGGCAGGCATGAATCAGGTAGCTGTGGATGACCCAAATGCTTCATAGAAGTGTTACTCAAGCCGCGGCGACGACCCGATTGCGACCGCCCGTTTTTGCCTCGTAGAGCGCCAGATCGGCCTGCTTCATCAGCTGCCCCGGCGTAACGACCGACGAGATGCGCGACGAGATGCCGAAGGAGGCAGTCACGCTCAACTCCTGCCCCGATGACTTCAGCAGGAACGGTGTCGTTTCGACCACAGAGCGCAACCGCTCCGCGACGGTTGCGGCCACCTCGGGCGAGGTATCGGGCATGACCACCACGAATTCCTCACCGCCGTAGCGGCAGGCAAGATCGGCGCCGCGGACGGTGGAGCGAATGCGGTTCGCAAACTCCCGAAGCACATCATCCCCGGCATCATGCCCATAGGTGTCGTTGACCTGCTTGAACCGATCGATATCGGTGATCAGCACCGATAGCGGACGGCCCCGCGCCATTGAGCGATTGAACAGCGTGCTCAGGTGATTATCCAGGTAGCGGCGGTTGCTGAGCCCGGTTAGCGGATCCGTGACGGCAAGCTCGATCGTCTGCTTGACACTCGCGCGTAGGCGATCGTTGTAGTGCTTGCGGCGAATCTGAGTGAGGCTGCGCGCCACCAGTTCGTTGGGATCGACCGGCCGAACGATATAGTCGTTGACGCCGAGTTCCAGCGCCCGGATCACCATGTCGTCATCGCCCTGCTCCGTGATGATCAGGAGCGGCAGAAAACGCGTGCGCTCCAGAGAGCGAAGCTGCGAACACAGACGCAGGGGATCGTAGTCGTCGAAATTGGCGTTGATGATGACGAGCTCAAAGGGATTTTCCGACGCCTCGAAAAGAGCCGCCTGCGGATCCGAGATCGCGCAGACGTCGGCGATAGGCTTCAGTGCCTTGATGATGCGTTCCTGCGAATTGGCGCGCCCGTCGACGAGCAGGACCTGGGCCGATTCGTCGCCCCGTCCCTCGCCCGAGCGTAGCAGTTCGTCGATTCCCATCGTATGGGCGGTTTCAGAGCGAATCCGTAATTCGTCGCTGAGCGTCTTCAGCCGCAAGAGGCTCTTCACCCGCGAGATCAATTGAAGGTCATTGACCGGCTTGGTGAGAAAGTCATCGGCGCCGGCCTTCAGGCCACGCACGCGGTCGGCCGGCTGATCCAAAGCCGTCACCATGACGACGGGTATATGCGAAGTCTTTGGGTTGGCTTTCAGGCGCTCGCACACTTCGAAGCCGTCCATTCCAGGCATCATGATATCGAGAAGGACAAGATCGACCTGGTTCCGCTCGCAGATTGCCAGGGCCTGATAGCCGTCGCCGGCGGTCAGTACGTCGAAATACTCGGCGACTAGCCGAGCCTCAAGCAACTTGACGTTGGCCGGAATATCATCAACCACCAGAATGCGCGCAGTCATAGGCTTCTTTCCGATGCGTCAGGCATCGCCCAGATAGGTCTTGATCGTCTCAATGAATTTAGGAACGGAAATGGGTTTGGAGACATAGGCCTCGCAGCCGCCCTGGCGGATGCGTTCCTCGTCTCCCTTCATGGCAAATGCTGTGACGGCGATAACGGGAATGACGTGCAGATCATCGTCTTCCTTCAGCCATTTCGTAACCTCGAGACCGGAAACCTCAGGTAGCTGAATGTCCATCAGAATCAGGTCCGGCCGGTACTTGCGCGCGAGATCGAGCGCCTCCATGCCATTTCGGGTCTGGATCGTCGTGTAGCCGGACGCCTCAATAAGGTCGCGAAAGAGCTTCATGTTGAGCTCGTTGTCTTCTACAATCATCACCTGTTTGGGCATGACACGCGTCCTACGTCCGTTCTGGTACCGCTTCCCCGCAAGAAGAAGACTTATGCGGCGGCTTGGTTCCATAGAACCGATGGCGGCACACTATCGCTATTTGGTTGAAAAATAGGTAATTTACCCAGAGAAATGCAAAGCAACTTCAAGACTTCGAAACAACTCGCGGCCGATCCACAGCTGACCGCAATCTCCGTTCTCACCTGGCTTGCCAACGAACCGGAACTGTTCAGTCGTTTCCTCGCGTTGACCGGCGTCGAACCGGCGCAAGTCCGCCACGCGATCAGCGATCTTGGGTTTATTTCCGGCATGATGGACTTCATCATGCAACACGAGCCGACAGCGATGGCCTTTTGCCAGGCGACCGGCACCGCGCCCGACGCATTGAATGCGGCATGGCTGCACTTTTCGCCGCCGGGACTTGGCTCGGGAGAATATTGAGCATGGATACTGCTACCAACATCAGCCAGGTGCGCCTCGGCGACCGGCCTTTGGTCGTCTGCGACATCGACGAAGTGGTTCTCGAGTTCCTCACTCCCTTTACCGCTTTTCTGCGCTCGCACAGTTACGACCTCCTGCCACGGTCGTTCCGCCTCTACGGCAATATCGTCTCTTTGCTCGATGGCAGCGAGTTGGATAAAGCAGCCATCGATTCGTTTGAGGAAGTATTCTTCGCGAACCAGCACCTCTGGCAGAGGCCGGCGGAAAACGCGGTCGAAACGCTGCAGGCGCTCTCGGCCGACGCCGACATCGTCTTCTTGACCGCAATGCCACCTCGGCACCACGGTATCCGACGAGAATTTCTCAACCAGCTCGACCTCTCTTTCGACCTGATCGCCACGGAGGAGCCCAAGGGGCCTGTTGTCGCAAGGCTTCATGATCGGCGAAGCCTGCCTGTCGCCTTCATCGATGATATGCAGCGCAATCTCCTTTCCGTTGCCGATCATCTGCCTGAGTGCCTGCTCCTGACCATGATGGCCAACGCGGATTTCAAGCCGTTCGCACCACCGCCGGTTGGAAACATCGTGGCGGCCACTGGCTGGGACCATGCCGCAGAGCTGCTAAGGGCACATTTCGCGGCCGATGCCCTCACGAGCGCAAATCCAGCCGCATGAGCGGCCGGCCATCCTTTCGCTTTGCCACGGTTTCAAATCCAGCCGCATCGAAGATCGCGGTCGACCCCGTACAAAGCGTCACCGACTTCGATTGCTTGACGTGGTCGATCGGACAGCCTTCAAGGTAGCGAGCGCCGTGACGCCGCGCATGATCGATTGCACCGGCAAGGAGACGATGGCTGAGCCCCTGCCCCCGCAAATGCGCGAGCAGGAAAAAGCAGCTTACTGCCCAGAATGACGGATCGTGAGCATCGCCTTCCTCCACCGGTCGGGACACCGTTCGCGGCGAATTAAATTGCGGCACGTCGTGCCGGGATCCGACTTGGACCCAAGCGACCGGCTCGTCATCAGCATAGGCCAGGATGCCTGGCGGCGGACCGACGGCTATCCGGCCCTGCATGTGCGATTTTCGCTCTCCCGGCCCCATCTTCGCTCGCACGGCATGAGGCAAACGGAGGGCAACGCACCAGCAGTCATAGAAGGCTCCACGAGGACCGAAGAGCCGTTCGAAGTCACCCCACCGGTTCGCGGTCACCGGCTCGAAACGGAGATCGATATCCAATGCAAACCTCCTCGCCTCTCTTGAGACTCAAAAGTTTAGAGGCTAATGTTGCAATGTTCAATCTTTGTTCTCGTCATGACACTTGTGTACGCCAAGACACCCGGCTTCTGTCGCGACTGCCTTGCCGAGCAGAAGGCCGAAACGCGCCGCTGCGCGGCGTGCGGAAGCCCTCGTCTCGTGCGGCACAAGGAACTGTACGAGCTGACGCTGGCGCACATCGATTGCGACGCCTTCTACGCAGCGATCGAGAAGCGCGACAATCCTGAGCTCGCCGACAAGCCTGTCATCATAGGCGGCGGAAAGCGCGGGGTGGTCTCGACCGCCTGTTACATCGCGCGTATCCATGGCGTTCGTTCGGCGATGCCGATGTTCAAGGCCTTGGAGGCCTGCCCGCAGGCAGTGGTCATTCGGCCCGACATGGAAAAATATGTCAAGGTCGGACGCGAGGTCCGCACCTTGATGCAGGAACTGACGCCGCTGGTTCAGCCGCTTTCGATCGACGAGGCGTTTCTGGAACTCGGCGGCACCGAGCGGTTGCATCACGATCCGCCGGCGCGCACGCTTGCCAAGTTCATCCAGCGCATCGAGAAGGAGATCGGCATAACCATCTCCGTCGGCCTTTCCTACTGCAAGTTTCTCGCCAAGGTCGCGTCCGACTTGCAAAAGCCCAGAGGTTTCTCGGTCATCGGCCGGGAAGAGGCCGTCTCCTTCCTTGCCCCGCGGCCGGTGACGACGATCTGGGGCGTGGGCAAGGCATTTGCGGCTACGCTCGAGGCTGACGGCATCCGCACCATCGGCCAGTTACAGGGGATGGAGGAAAACGACCTCATGCGTCGATATGGCAGCATGGGGCAGCGGCTGGCGCGCCTTTCGCGTGGCGTCGACGACCGCGAAGTCCATCTGAACGATGCGGCAAAGAGCGTTTCGTCCGAAACGACCTTCTTTGATGACATTTCCCGCTACGATGAACTCGTTCCGATCCTCCGCAGTCTTTCGGAGAAGGTCTCCTGGCGGCTGAAGAAGCACGACATTGCCGGCCAGACGGTGGTTCTGAAAATGAAGACGGCGGACTTCAAGTTGCGCACTCGCAATCGCAAACTCGAAGACCCGACCCAGCTTGCCGACCGGATCTTCCGCACCGGGCTGGAACTTCTCGAGAAGGAAACGGACGGTACGAAGTTTCGCCTGATCGGGATCGGCGTGACCGATCTTTGCGACCCCGCGCGCGCCGATCCACCCGACCTTATCGATGTGCAATCCGGCCGCAGGGCAGCCGCCGAAGCGGCAATGGACAAGCTGCGCGACAAGTTCGGCAAAGGCACCGTCCAGACCGGATATACGTTTGGCGGCAAGCGCGAACACTAATATGTGAGCCTGCCTCAAGGTCCGTTATTTCAAGTTTTCCTTAAGCTTCGCCGATTAGGCTGGCGTTTCAAGTATTGCGTATCGGTTGAGTCATATGTTGTCGCGTCTCGTTTTTGTCCTCGGCTTGCTGTCGGCCACCGCACTCGTGCACCCCGCGCTCGCGGCGGATGCACGCACGCTGCAGATCTTCGTATCGAAGGATGCGCAGTCGCTCACACTCTATGACGGCGCCGAGGTCGTGGCGACCTCGAAAGTCTCGACCGGAAAGCCGGGCCATGCAACGCCGAGCGGCATCTTTTCCGTTATCGAGAAGCGGCGATATCACGAGTCCAACCTCTATTCGGCGGCTCCGATGCCCTTCATGCAGCGGCTGACCTGGTCCGGCATCGCGCTTCACGAGTCGGACTCCGTGCCCCAGTACCCGGCATCGCACGGCTGCGTCCGCATGCCGTCAGCCTTCGCCAAGCAGCTTTATAAGCTGACGGAGATGGGCGTTCCGGTTATCATTACCGATGGCGAACTAACGCCTGAACCGATCGATCATCCGACGCTCTTCCGGCCGGACATGCCAGAGCCCGCAGCGTTGCTTTCCGACGCGGCTTTGCGGCCGGCGATCGGCCAGGCTCCCGTTCAGGTCGCGATGAACGACGTCGCGCTACCGGCTGCCCAAACTCCGGCGGCAAGAGCGCCCGCGAACGACACGCCGATCCGCATTCTCATCACGCGCCGCAGTCTGCGCGAGGAGGTCATCGACCTTCAGACCTACCTCAATGAGCTCGGATTTGCCGCAGGTGAACCCGACGGCTTGCTCGGCTCGGCAACGCTGCAGGCGATCGGCGATTTCAAATTGAAATATCCGGTTGAGCCCACGGCAGACAAGTCACCAACGAGTGACGCACTCACCAAGGCGGTTTATGCCGCGGCCGGGAAGGGAACGCCGCCGAACGGCGTCATCATGATCCGCCAAGGTTTCCAGCCTGTTCTTGAAGCGCCGATCTCGATCGAGAACCCTCGCCTTGCCCTCGGCATGCATTTCTTGATGGCACGCAGTATCGATTTCGAAACCGGCTCGGCAGACTGGATGGGTGCGACGCTTCCAAATACACTCTCGCGCGCAACCATGACGCGGCTTGGAATCAGCAGCCTCGAGAGCTCGATCATATCAGGCACGCCGATCGCCAATGCTCTGAGCCGTATCGATATTCCCGATGAGACGCGGCGAAAAATCGACGCCATGCTGACCCCCGGCTCGACACTGACGATTTCCGACACCGGCCTCGGACCCGAGACCGGCAACGGAACCGACTTCATTACCCTAACAAGGGGCTGACGTCAGACCAACTCGACGTCAACGACGCCAGGTGCCGCACGAAGGGCCGCGGCAATCTCGGGCGTGATGCGATATTTTTGCGGAAGCTCGACTTCCACCTCGCGTTTGCCCTCCTCCTTAATCACGATGAAGGAGACGAGGCCATCACCCTTGGCATTGAGGTGCGCCGCGACCGCGCGAAGCGGCCCGGAATCGCGCACGTAGACGCGCAGAGCCTTCTGCATCTGCAGAGACTTCTCCTCAAGCGACTGTATGGTCTGCAGCCGAAGGCCGACACCTTCCGGCCGCTCCTCCCCGGTCGCGGTGATCACGAAGGACTTTCCGGATTCCAGCACATCGCGGTACTGGTTCAGCATCTCGGAAAACAGCACGGCTTCGAACTGACCGGATGAATCCGAAAACACGATGATGCCCATCTTGTTGCCGGTCCTCGTCTTGCGCTCCTGCTTGGAAATGACGGTGCCCGCAAGGCGTCCGTTGCTTGCTCCCTGCTTCACTGCCGCCGAAAACTCGGCGAAGGTCTGCACGCGCATCTTCTGCAGAATGTTTTGGTAGCTATCGAGCGGATGCGCGGTCAGGTAGAAGCCAAGGACCTGGAACTCCTTAAGCAGCTTCTCGGAGGCCAGCCACGGCGAAAACGGCGGCAGCGAGATTTTCTCGGGGCCTGACGAAAGAGCGCTGCCGAAGATATCCGACTGGCCGCTCAGCTTGTTTTCCTGCGCACGCTGGGCATAGCCCATGATCCGGTCGAGACCACCTGCCAGTTGCGCGCGATCGAGCCCAAAGCAATCGAAAGCACCGGCGAAGATCAGGCTTTCCAGCACGCGGCGGTTTACCTGTCGCGGATCGATGCGCAGGCAGAAATCTTCAAGGCTCGCGAATGGAGTGTCGCCACGAACCTCAACGATATGATCGACAGCCGATTCGCCGACACCCTTCAGCGCCGCCAGCGCGTAATAGATCCTGTTGTCGCCGGTTTCGAAGTGGCGAAACGAAGTCTGCACCGAGGGTGGGATCACCTCGATGTCGAGGCGCTTGGCGTCCTGGCGGAAGTCGTTGACCTTTTCGGTGTTCGACATATCAAGCGTCATCGACGCGGCGAGGAACTCGACCGGATAATGCGCCTTCATGTAGGCGGTCTGATAGGAGACGATCGCGTAGGCGGCGGCGTGCGACTTGTTGAAGCCGTAGTTCGCGAACTTCGCCAGAAGCTCGAAGATGTTGTCGGCCTGCGGCTTCGACACTCCGTTCTTCACGGCACCATCGACGAAGCGCTCGCGCTGTTGGTCCATCTCGGCCTTGATCTTCTTACCCATGGCGCGGCGCAGAAGGTCGGCCTCGCCAAGCGAGTAGCCGGACAGGACCTGGGCGATCTGCATCACCTGCTCCTGGTAGACGATAACCCCCTGCGTTTCCTTCAGCAGGTAGTCGATCGTCGGATGGATCGATTCTATTTCTTCCTCGCCGTGCTTGCGGGCGTTGTAGGTCGGGATGTTCTCCATCGGACCGGGGCGATAAAGCGCCACGAGCGCGATGATGTCCTCGATGCAGTCTGGTCTCATGCCGATCAGCGCCTTGCGCATGCCCGCACTTTCAACCTGGAACACGCCGACCGTTTCGCCGCGCGAGAGCATTTCGTAGGTCTTCTTGTCGTCGAGCGGGATCGAAGCGAGATCCACCTTGATGCCGCGTTTGGCGACAAAATCGACGGCGACCTTCAGCACCGTCAGCGTCTTCAGGCCGAGGAAGTCGAACTTGACGAGGCCGGCTTGCTCGACCCACTTCATGTTGAACTGGGTGACCGGCATGTCGGAACGCGGATCGCGATACATCGGCACCAGCTTCGACAGCGGGCGGTCGCCGATGACGATACCGGCGGCGTGCGTCGAGGCGTGGCGGTAAAGGCCCTCGATTTTCTGGGCGATATCGAGCAGGCGCGCGACAACCGGCTCCTTGCCGGCCTCCTCCTGCAGCTTCGGCTCTTCCTCAATCGCCTTCGACAGTGGCGTGGGATTGGCTGGGTTGTTGGGAACCAGCTTGCAGATCTTGTCGACCTGACCGTAGGGCATTTCCAGCACACGGCCGACGTCGCGCAGTGCCGCGCGTGCCTGCAGCGAACCGAAGGTGATGATCTGCGCCACCTGCTCGCGGCCGTATTTGCGCTGCACGTAGCGGATCACCTCTTCGCGGCGATCCTGGCAGAAGTCGATATCGAAGTCGGGCATCGAAACGCGTTCCGGATTGAGGAAGCGTTCGAAGAGCAGCGAGAAACGCAGCGGATCGACGTCGGTAATCGTCAGCGCGTAGGCAACCAGAGAGCCCGCACCCGAGCCACGACCCGGACCGACGGGAATGTCATGCTGCTTTGCCCATTTGATGAAGTCCGAAACGATGAGGAAGTAGCCCGGAAACTTCATGCGTTCGATAACGCTGAGCTCGAATTCCAGGCGCTCGCGGTAGTCCTTCTCCTCGTAGCCGGGCGACATGCCGAGCGTGGCGAGGCGATTGTCCAGCCCCTCCTCTGCCTGCCGGCGCAGTTCGAGCGCCTCTTCGCGTTCCGCTTCCTCGGGATCGGCCGTGGCGCCCGTGAAGCGCGGCAGGATCGGCTTGCGCGTCTTGAGTATGAACGAGCAGCGGCGCGCGATCTCGATGGTATTTTCCAACGCTTCCGGCAGATCCGCAAACAGCTTCGCCATCTCGGCTCGGCTCTTTAGGTAGTGATCGGGCGTCAGGCGGAACCGCGTATCGTCCGAAACGATGGCGTTGTGGGCCACCGCCATCAGGGCGTCGTGGGCATCATAGTCGTCGCGCGTCGGGAAGAATGCTTCGTTGGTGGCGACCAGCGGCAAATCATACTCATAGGCAAGACCGATCACCTTCTGCTCATGGCGTTTGTCATAGGTGCCATGACGTTGCAGTTCGACATACAGTCGGTCGCCGAAATGCCGCTTCAGCAGCAGAAGGCGTGCTTCCGCCTGAGCTGTATGGCCGTCCTTCAGCGCCATATCGATCGGCCCCGTCAAGGCACCGGTCAGAGCAATTAAGCCGTCGGTTCCGATCTCATCGAGCCAAGAGGCACGAATGTGGATCGACTGACCGCCCTCGCCGCCAAGATAGGCCCGACTGACGAGATCCACCAGCCGCTCGTAGCCGGCCTCGGTCGCAGCCAACAGTACCAAAGACGGGAGCTTGACGAGCGCCTGCTGGCCGCCACGCCGTTCCGTCTCCAGGCCGTCTTCCATGTCGACCGAGACCTGGCAGCCAATAATCGGCTGCAGACCTTCATCCACCGCTTTCTGAGAAAACTCGAGGGCGACGAATAGGTTGTTGGTGTCGGTGATCGCGATCGCCGGTTGGCTATCGCCCGACGCCTTGTAGAGGATCTTCTTTAGCGGCAGCGCGCCTTCAAGCAGCGAATAGGCCGAGTGGACCCGAAGGTGAACGAAGCCGGGCGTACCGCCGATGAAACCGCTTACCGCGTCTTTCTCCGCACCCGCCATGACATGCCTTCCGATCACCTGAATCAATCAGAGCTATTCTCAGCATTGAGGGGTCGATGTCCAGAGAAGGGAAGCGTTCAGACCGCATGGCAGTCATGCGGTCCCCGTAATTCTTACATTGCCATGCAGATCAGCGAGAAGCTGGCAACGAACATTGCGATGGAGGTGAATGCTGCGATATCACGGATCATGTCAGTCATTTGGCTCTCCTGTTCTCTTATGTTTTTATTTTGTTCTGCTATTGTTCTATTGTCAACAGGATTCTTTTCCGCTCTGCTGGCGGTCTGGCGACGGGAGAAAAGCATGTTTAAGTTTGTATTAATTGCTGGATTGGCTTTATCGGCGGCGTTTACTGCCAATGCCGAGCAGATTGATGCTGCGCGCATCGTCGATGCTGCGACCGGTGATTGGGATGGCGACGGGGGAATGGATCTTGCACTGTTAGTCGCGCCAGCAGGCAGCGCCAGCGACGACCAGATCGGCATATACATCTATCTTCGCGACAGCGACCACGAGCTCTTGCGACTTTCGCTGAGTGCGCCAAACAAGATTTGGGGCAGCACCCGCGCTGAGGGCGTCTTCGGACAGGAACCGTCGTTGAAAGCCGTCGGCAAATCCTCGATCGCCATACACTCACAAAACAGCGCCATCGGCCGTGATCGCTGGGACCAGACGCTGACGGTTGCCTATCGGAACAAGCAGTTTGTCGTCGGCGGCTACACCTACAATCACTACGACACGCTCGACCCCAATGCCGGCGGTTCCTGCGACTACAACGCCTTGACCGGCAAGCTGCAGAAGAACGGCAAGGACGTCAAAGCCGAACCGCGCACCATACCGATCGCCCAGTGGAAGGACGACACAGGACAAGCAATCTGCGGGCAATAGCTTTGTTCCTATTTTGTTCTTTACAATTGGCACCATTATTGAGAGGCTGCCGAGCGGGAGGGCAAAGATATGGATATCGCCGAATTGAACCGCTTTATCGTCGAGGCCAAGGCCAATACCTATGTCGGCGGTGGAATTCCTTCGTCTGCCTGCCGGACGGGATCGCATGACATCGGCTATCAGCGCGGCCCGTGGCGCTATCTCGACAGCTACTTCGGCGGAACGGATTTCGCGGGGCAGGAAGTGGTGTGGCTGGACAGCGAACCGATCTGGGCGATGAACTATTTCGGCCGCATCGTTGAGCATTCGCTGATCGACGGAGAACGAGCGGGGACCGTCATCAAGGCTGCGCTGTCGAAAATGTATGCCGAATACCGACGCTTTCTCGGCGGCATGGAATTCGAGCATGCCTTCGGTTTCTATGCCGATCAAAGCACCGGCGACTGCAGCCATTTCAGCGGCCGCGAAGTAATCGTAGTGAACGAGCGCCGGGCTTACGAACTCGATTATCAAGGTGGGCTCATCCACCCCTAGCTAGCGCCCGTCCATAAACGGTAAACTGCTGAAATTATTAGATGAATCGTGATATCTGCGCGGGCAAAGCCCGGCGGTTTCAGGTATACTTTAGATCAAGCTACTGATTCTAAAGACAAACCCGTAACCGCCGGAGCCGACAATGCGCCAAGAACGCACGGTCCAAGCCAGTGTATTCGATCTTTTCGCGAACACCAGATCGGTCGTGAACTGAAGGCGATGTCGCAACGGCTGGATGAGCATCGCAATCTGCTCGGGCTGGTGTCGCGGGACCTGCGCCGGCATGGTCTCAAGGAGACCGGTCGCG
The DNA here is from genome assembly GCF_000282035.1 of Rhizobium sp. CF122. Lineage (GTDB taxonomy): Bacteria > Pseudomonadota > Alphaproteobacteria > Rhizobiales > Rhizobiaceae > Rhizobium. The sequence continues at coordinate 25,044 of NZ_AKKA01000022.1, read as the reverse complement.
AGGGGCTGCCGGCCGAGGCTGTGCCTCAACCAGCATCGCCAGTTGAGTTATCAGGAACTGGCCTTCCATCTCGAAGACTGCGCCTCGTTTCGGGCCTTTGCCCGGCTGCCGTGGGGGTGGAATCCGAAGAAGTCGGCCTTGCACAAGACGATCTGCGCGATCCGGGCGCAAACCTTTGAAAAGATAAACCGGGTGCTACTGGCGAGCGCCCGGCAGGAGAGGGCTGGAAAGTGGCAAGGTCGTGCGTGTGGACAGCCCCGTCACGGCCGCACTGATCCACGAGCCGAGCGACAGCAGCCTGTTATGGGACGCTGTCCGGGTGATGGTGCGGCTGTTGCAGCAGGCCGATGCACAGGGTCGTGCCATCCCATGGCGCGACCACCGCCGCGCGGCAAAGAAGCAGGCTCGGGCGATCGAATATTCCCGCGGCCGCCCGAAACGGATCAAGCACTACCGCACACTGCTCAAGATCACGCGGACAACCTTGAGTTATCTGCAGCAGGCGAGTGAACAGTTGCCCCTGGCGGCGGGCCCGGCGGTTGAACTCTGGCAGGCGCAAGTCTGCCACTATAAGCCGCTGATCGAGCGGATCATCGCCCAGACCGAGCGGCGGGTCCTGGCCGGGAAGCCGGTCCCGGCCGGCGAGAAGCTGGTGAGCCTGTTCGAGCCGCATGCCGACATCATCGTCAAGGGCAGCCGCGACGTCGATTACGGCCACAAACTCAATCTGACCACCGGCAGAAGCGGGCTGATCCTCGACCTCGTCATCGAAGCGGGCAACCCTACCGACAGCGAGCGCTTCTTGCCGATGCTGGAACGCCACGTCGCTTTTTACGGCGAGCCGCCGCGTCAGGTCGCGGCCGACGGCGGCTATGCCAGCCGCGAAAATCTGAGTGGAGCCAAAGCCCGCGGCATCCGCGACATGGCCTTCCACAAGAAGCGCGGCCTCAGCATCGAAGACATGGTCAGCAGCCGCTGGGTCTATCGCAAGCTGCGCAACTTCCGCGCCGGCATCGAGGCCGGCATCTCTTGCCTGAAACGCGCTTATGGCTTGGGACGCTGCACCTGGCGTGGGCTCGATCACTTCAAGGCTTATGTCTGGTCCTCGGTGGTCGCTTGCAATCTCGCCCTGTTCGCCCGCCTCAGGCCGGCCTGACGCTCCTCATCCGGCAGCGTTCAGAGCACGCCCGGCGGGCGTCGGCCGATACCCCTTTGCCGCCAGATCGCTCTTCGGGCCATAACCTGCATGGTCTTGTGCCATCACGCGTCCAAAAACACGCTTCAGTCGACAAGCAACCTTGAAAACTCCAGACAAACAGACGTTTATGGACGGGCACTAGCTAGAAATCCACCACCTTGCCGTCGACGATCGTCACACGACGATCCATACGGGCGGCGAGTTCGTGGTTGTGGGTCGCAATCAGCGCTGCCAAGCCCGATTGGCGCACCAGCGCTTCCAAGGCATCGAAAACATAGCTCGCGGTTTCCGGATCAAGATTTCCCGTCGGTTCGTCCGCCAGCAGCAGACTCGGCGCATTGGCGACGGCGCGGGCAATCGCGACGCGCTGCTGCTCGCCACCGGAAAGCTCCCCGGGGCGATGGGTACCGCGATGGCCGATCCGCATGTAGTCGAGCAGCTGGCCGGCCCGCTCCTTCGCTTCCTTGCGCGGCAGGCCAGCGATCATCTGCGGCATCATGATGTTCTCGATCGCGGAGAATTCCGGCAGTAGATGATGGAACTGATAGACGAAGCCGATTTCGTTGCGGCGGATCATGGTGCGCTTGTCGTCCGACAAGCCGTCGCAGGCATGGCCATTAATCGTCACCTCGCCGCCATCGGGATGCTCAAGCAGGCCGGCAACATGCAGCAGTGTCGATTTTCCCGTGCCTGACGGTGCGACGAGGGCGACGATTTCGCCGCTTTTCAACGTAAAATCCGCACCTTTGAGGATCGAGAGCAGCGTCTCGCCCTGGCCATAGTGGCGCTCGACACCGGAAAGCTTGAGAACGGTATTCCGTTTCATGAACAGGGCATTCCTTATTCGTAGCGCAGGGCCTGCACGGGATCGAGCTTGGAGGCTCGCCATGCCGGGAAGATGGTGGCGAGGAAGGACAGTGTCAGCGCCATAATCACAACAGAGAGCGTCTCTCTGAGGCTCATTTCTGCCGGCAGTTGGCTGAGGAAATAGAGCTGCGGATCAAACAGCACCGTGCCGGAAACCCAGGAGAAGAACTCGCGGATTTTCTCGATATTGATACAGACAATGACGCCGAGCAGAACGCCGGCCAACGTGCCGACGACACCGATTGCCGCGCCCGTCATGAAGAAGATGCGCATGATCGCGCCGGAGCTTGCGCCCATCGTGCGCAGGATGGCGATATCGCTGCCCTTGTCCTTCACCAGCATGATGAGGCCGGAAATGATATTCAGCGCAGCAACGAGAACGATGAGCGTCAGGATCATGAACATGACATTGCGCTCGACCTGCAAGGCCGAAAAGAAGGTCTGGTTGCGTTGGCGCCAGTCGGTGATCGCAATCTGGCGGCCGGCCGCGGCTTCCACCTTCGGCCGCATATTGTCGATGTCGTCGGGATTGTCGACGAAGAGTTCAATGGATTGAACCAGCCCCTCGGCATTGAAATAGAGCTGTGCTTCCTCGAGCGGCATGTAGATGATCGTGGCGTCGTATTCCGACATGCCGATCTCGAAAATGCCCGAGACCTTATAGGATTTGACCCGCGGGTTGACGCCCATCGGCGTGATGTCACCCTCCGGTGATATCAACGTGATGCTGTCTCCAGCCTGGAGGCCGAGCTGCTCGGCCATACGCGAGCCTATCAGTACGCCTTGTCCTGCGGCGAAACCAACAAGGTCGCCGGACTTGATGTTGCCGGAGACAGTCTTCACCTTGTCCAGGTCTTCAGGCCGGATACCACGGACCAGCGCGCCCGTCCCTGCTCCGCCCTGCCCCGACGCCAGTGTCTGCCCCTCCACCAGCGGGAGCGCCAATTTTATACCCGGCACGGCAGCAAGTCTGTCGGTCAACGCCGGATAGTCGTTGAACGGCGTATCGACGGGCTGAACGATCATGTGCCCGTTGATGCCGAGAATGCGGGAGATCAGCTCCGTACGAAATCCGTTCATCACAGCCATGACGATGATGAGCGTGGCGACACCGAGCATGATGCCGATGAAAGAAAAGCCGGCGATCACCGAAATGAACGCCTCCTTGCGGCGGGCACGCAGATAGCGCCACGCCACAAGCCGTTCGAAGGCGGAAAATGGCCGGCTGGCCGGCGCCGAGCCGGATTTGGAACCCTGCTGCTGGCTCACCGCTGCATCTGCCATATTGCCTCCCGCCTGCTCAGCCCAAGAGCTTGTTGATCGCCGCGTCGATGGTCATCGTTTCACGGGCGCCCGTCTTGCGGTCCTTCACTTCTACTTCGCCGCTCGCAACCGCCCGCGGGCCGGCGATGATCTGCAGCGGAACCCCGATCAGGTCGGCGGTCGCAAATTTCGTCCCGGCGCGATCGTCTGTATCGTCATAGAGGACATCCTTGCCGGCGTTCGACAGCACCGCATAGATCTTCTCGCAGGCCGCATCGCACGCCGCATCACCGGCCTTCATGTTGATTACGACCACATCGAACGGCGCCACGGACGCCGGCCAGATGATTCCGTTCTCATCATGCGATGCTTCGATGATGGCGGGAACAAGGCGCGTCGGTCCAATCCCGTAGGAACCCATGTGGACAGTATGTTCCTTGCCATCCGGACCCTGCACCTTCGCGCCCATCGGCTCCGAATACTTGGTGCCGAAGTAGAAGATGTGGCCCACTTCGATGCCGCGGGCGGAGAGGCGGTCGCCTTCGGGAACCGCGTTGAACGCAGCTTCGTCATGCATCTCCGATGTGGCTGCATAAAGCGATGTCCACTTGTCGAAGACAGCCTTCAGGCCCTCGACGCTCTCGAAGTCGGTATCTTCGGCCGGGATATCAAAGTTCACGAAGTCCTTGTGGCAGAACACTTCGGACTCGCCGGTGTCGGCCAGGATGATGAACTCATGGCTGAGATTGCCGCCAATCGGGCCGGTATCGGCGCGCATCGGAATAGCGCGTAAGCCGAGGCGGTCGAAGGTGCGCAGATAGGCGGTGAACATCTTGTTGTAGGAGTGCTCTGCATCTTCGCGCGTCAGATCGAAGGAATAAGCGTCCTTCATCATGAATTCGCGCGAGCGCATGGTGCCGAAGCGCGGACGGATCTCGTCGCGGAACTTCAACTGGATGTGATACAGGTTGAGCGGCAGGCTCTTGTAGGACTTCACGTAGGACCGGAAGATATCCGTGACCATTTCCTCGTTCGTCGGGCCATACAGCATCGGCCGATCCTGGCGATCCTTGATGCGCAGCATTTCCTTGCCGTAGGCGTCGTAGCGCCCGCTTTCCTGCCATAGCTCAGCAGACTGCAGCGTCGGCATCGACAGCTCGATCGCGCCGGCGCGGTTCTGCTCCTCGCGGATGATGTTGTTGACCTTGTCCAGGACGCGCTTGCCGAGCGGCAACCAGGAATAGATGCCCTGCGACTGCTGCCGGATCATGCCCGCGCGCAGCATCAGCCGGTGTGAGACGATCTCCGCTTCCTTGGGATTTTCCTTGAGGATGGGCATGAAATAGCGAGATAGGCGCATGGCGAATTCCAGAGCTGTTGAGACACCGCAGGTCGCGGAATCGAAGGCGATCACAAATATTGGCAGCGTTCATAACTGCTTCGCGAAAGGAAAGAAACCCGCGACGGGCTCAAGCGGCCTTCCGTTAAAGCATGTTCGCACTTGCGAAGCAGACAAAGTAAGAAAAAGGCGGAATTATAATGGTTTGTACGAAATTCTTATCAACAGAAAAAATTTGCTGGAGTGTAGCAAAAATGCAAAAAAACCTAATGACAAAGCCCAATCTTTGAGCTAGTTTTAGCCCACAAAACAGGCAGGGAGCTCAAATCCCTGTCGATTTCGCGGTCAAGTCTTGGGAGGATCAGATCTTAGGCGCGCTTGTCGCAGCCCCGGCAACGGATAAGGATCACGCGATACTTAAAACAAGGCTTTCAGCCTTGTTTTTTTTTGGCTTTTCGCTGCTCAAGAAAATTCTGGAATAGCTCGCCTGCCGTTACGCAATGCCCGTATCACGTAACGGCACCTCCATGCCGCAACTTCATGACACGTGTATGACAGCCGCAATCTGCATCCGCCCAAAAACTGGGCAAACGCCCTTAGACGTTCGAAAATGACGGGCCGATCTGCGGCAGGGCGTCGAAGCCCCATCCGAAGTAATTCGAAGCAATATACCAAAGCGCATAGATGATGGCAGAAATGAGCGTTGTCATCGAGAAGACAAAGACAGGCCGGAACCGGGTCGGCGCGCTCGGGACGGTGCCGGGAACGACGTCGTTATCCTCTGCCTGCGTGCGCAGGCCGATCGGGAGCACGGCAAAGAGGGTGATCCACCACACGATAAAGTAGACGGCGAAGCCCTGTAGAAATATCTGCAGCATCGGATTGTCCCGCTAGGCTCTCTGCGGTTATCGCAGTTGCCGTGCTTATAGGCCGAAATACCCGTCAACTCAAAGCCGGTTCAGACCCCTTCCCAACTTTTGCGGGATTTCGGTCACTCTGCCGCAGGCTTGCTCAGACCTGCTCGAGCTCGATCAGGGTCCCGAAGAAATCCTTCGGATGCAGGAAGAGCACCGGCTTGCCATGCGCGCCGATCTTCGGCTCGCCGCTGCCGAGCACTCTTGCCCCGCGTTGGGTCAGCTGGTCGCGGGCGGCGAGGATATCGCCGACCTCGTAGCAGATATGGTGCATTCCGCCGGACGGGTTCTTGTCCAGGAAAGCCGCGATTGGCGATTCCGTTCCCAACGGCTGCAGGAGTTCAATCTTGGTATTCGGCAACTCGACGAAGACGACGGTGACGCCGTGTTCCGGTAGAGCCTGCGGGGCTGAGACGGTTGCGCCGAGTGTGTCCCGATATGCAGCCGTTGCGGCCGCAAGGTCGGGAACGGCGATAGCAACGTGGTTGACCCGGCCGAGCATTCGTCAGACCTTCGTAACAAAGACTGTGACCACGGGTTTCTTCCCCCAGGTCTGGTTTGCCGCTGCGCGGATAGCACGGCGAACTGACTCCTGCAGCAGGTCGAGATCCTTGCGGCGAGCCCGCGGAATGCTTTCGATGGCACCAACTGCAGCATCATAGAGCGTGTCTTCCATCTCGTCGCCCTCGTCGTCGTAGACAGGCAGGCCGATTGCAACTAGGTCCGGATCGCCGACGATATCGTAGCGGCTGTCGATCACGACGTTGACGGCGACGTGGCCGACATAGGAGAGCTTCTTACGCTCGCCGATGCCCATTTCGTCAAAATCGCCGATCAGCGCGCCGTCCTTGTAGATGCGGCCATGCGGCGCCTCGTCGATCACCTCGACTGGTCCTGGCGCCAGACGAAGAATGTCGCCGTTGCGCACGCGCGGCACGATCGAGATGCCCGACTGCTCCGCGAGTTCCTTGTGTGCCGTCAGGTGCGTCGCCTCGCCGTGCACCGGCACGACGATCTTCGGCCTCGTCAGCTCGTACATCTTCTGCAGCTCGTTGCGGCGCGGATGTCCGGAAACGTGGACAAGAGCCTCGTTGTCGGTGATCACATGGACACCCTGCTCGATGAGGCCGTTCTTGATATCCTGAATCGCCTTCTCGTTGCCGGGAATAGCGCGCGAGGAAAATACGACGATATCGCCGGAGGCAAGCGCCACGTTGCGCATCTCGTCGCGCGAGAGTTTGGCAAGGGCCGCGCGTGGCTCACCCTGGCTTCCCGTAAGAATGACGACCACTTTGTCGCGTGGAATATAGCCGTACTCGTCTTCTGAAATGAACGGCTTGATGCCTTCCATCAGGCCGATATCGCGGGAAACGTCGACCACGCGCTTGAGCGAACTGCCGAGCAGAAGGATTTCGCGGCCTTCAGCCTCCGCCGCCTCGGCTACTGTGCGGATACGGCCGACATTCGATGAGAACGTCGTCACCGCGACGCGACCCTCGGCATTCTCGATGATCTTGCGCAGGCTCTCCGAGACGTCCTTTTCCGAGGGCGAGACACCGTCGCGGAGGGCGTTGGTGGAATCGCACATCAGCGCCAAGACGCCTTCATCGCCGAGCTGGCGGAAACGCGTCTCGTCCGTCAGCGGACCGAGAGACGGCTCATGGTCGATCTTCCAGTCACCGGTATGGATTACATTGCCGAGTGGTGTGCGGATCACCAGCGACATCGGCTCGGGAATGGAATGGTTGACCGCGACGCCCTCGACACTGAAGGGGCCGGCATTGACGGTATCGCCCGCCGTAAACAGTGTCACCGGAATCTCACCGATGGCCGACTTCTCGAAGTTTCGCTTCGCCTCGAGCAGCCCGGCGGTAAAGGCCGAGGCATAGACCGGGACATTGAGGCCCGGCCATAGATCGGCGAGCGCGCCGTAATGGTCCTCATGGGCGTGGGTGATGAAGATCGCCTTCAGGCTCTTCCGCTCGCTCGCGAGATAGCGAATGTCGGGCAGCACAAGATCGACGCCCGGCAGGTCAGGTCCGGGGAAGGTGACGCCGCAGTCGACCATGATCCACTGGCGATGGTCCGGCGGGCCGTAGCCATAAAGGGCGAGATTCATTCCGATCTCGCCAACGCCGCCCAACGGCAGAAATACCAATTCGTCCTGCTTCGCCATATTATTCTTTTTTCCAATCAACCAAAGAAGACATCGCCGGCAGCAATCGTCATCATCCTGCCTGCGCCAGTATCCAGCATCAACAGGCCATTATCATCAATTCCGGCGAAGTGGCCGGAAATCGACCGGTCCGGCAGGTTCACAGTTATCTTTTCGCCGATACCGCAGGCGACTTGGCGCCAGCGTTCGGTGATTTCGCGCACTCCACGGCCACGATCCCATGCCTCGAGGACTTCGGCCATCGACGCGAAGAGATGCGCGAAAACCTCTTCAGGGGAAGCAGAGCTCCCCTGCTCGCGTAGGCAAGTCACGGGGTAAAGCGGGTTGTCGGGCATGAAAGCGACATTGATGCCGATGCCGATGACGAGCGCGTGGCGCCCGTCAGGCAGGGCTTCGGCCTCGACGAGAATGCCGCAGGTCTTCTTTCGCCCGATCAGGATATCGTTCGGCCATTTCACTTCCAGCCGCTCGGCCGTGTGCGGCAACACCTGGCGCACGGCCTGATGCACTGCGACGGCAATCGCCAGCGGCAGCGAGCCCAGACGCTCCATGGGCGCCGGATCGATAAGGAGAAGCGAGGCATAGAGATTGCCCCGCTCGGAAACCCAGGGGCGACCCCGGCGGCCACGGCCGCCGGTCTGCTTTTCCGCCGTGATCCAAAGGAGACCGCGGTCCCCTGCCCGGGCACGGGCAAGGCATTCGCTGTTGGTGGACGATGTCTCCGACAGAGCCTCGTGCCTGAAATCGTCGAGCGATATCCGGCGCCGTGCCTCGGAGTTCATCAAAAGAGCGTCGCAGCAGCAAGCTCGGCTGCGCCGCCGATCGGACCGCCGATGAGGACATAGGCGAGAACGAAGAGACCGGAGACACCGAAGACCAGGCGCAGCGAACCGGACACGCGTGCAAATTCGTCGGTGGCTTCATCGAACCACATTAGCTTGATGACGCGGAGATAGTAGTACGCGCCGACGACCGATGCGAGAATGCCGATGATGGCAAGCGCATAGAGCTTTGCCTCAATTGCAGCGACAAACACGAAGTACTTCGCGAAGAAGCCTGCGAGCGGAGGAATACCGGCCAGCGAAAACATCAGGATGGTCAGCACCGTCGCCATGAACGGATTGGTGGTCGACAGGCCGGCCAGATCGTTGACCTCCTCGACAACCGTGCCGTCCTTGCGGCGCATCGACATGATGATCGCAAAGCTGCCGAGTGTCATGACCATGTAGATGACCATGTAGAGCATGACACCCGAGACACCGGTCTGCGTGCCGGAGGCAAGACCAACCAGCGCATAGCCCATGTGGCCGATCGACGAATAGGCCATCAGGCGCTTGATGTTCCTCTGACCGATTGCGGCGAAGGAGCCGAGCAGCATGGAGGCGATCGAAATGAAGACCACGACCTGCTGCCAGTCGGCCAGAACCGGCTGGAAGGCGGTAATGACGATGCGGGTCATCATCGCCATCGCAGCAACCTTCGGGGCGCTTGCAAGGAAAGCCGTGACCGGGGTCGGCGCACCTTCATAAACGTCCGGCGTCCACATATGGAACGGAACGGCCGAAATCTTGAAGGCGATACCGGCAAGGATGAAGACAAGGCCGAAAATGAGGCCGAGCGAACGCGCGCCGTCAACGGTCAATGCCTGAGCAATCGCAGCGAACTGCGTGTGGCCGGTGAAGCCATAGACCAGCGACATGCCGTAAAGCAGCATGCCCGAGGAGAGCGCGCCGAGCACGAAGTACTTCAGACCGGCTTCCGTGGACCTGACGCTGTCGCGATTGATCGCAGCAACGACGTAGATTGCCAGCGACTGCAGTTCGAGGCCGAGGTAGAGCGAGATGAGGTCGTTGGCCGAAATCATCAGCAGAATGCCGAGCGTGCAGAGCACGAGCAGCACCGGAAACTCGAACTTGTCGAGCTGGTTTTCCCCGGCAAGGCCGAGCGACATGAAGAGCGCCACCATCGAGCCGACCAGCGCCGTGATCTTCATGAAGCGACCAAAGCCGTCCGACAGGAAGACGCCGCCATAAGCAACGCCTTCACTCGGAACGAAGATCAGCCAGAGAGCGGCCGCCGCCAGCACGATCAGCGCGAGAACGCTGACCATACGGCCGGAGCGCTCTCCCGAGAAGACGCCGACCATCAACAACACCAAGGCGCCGACCGCGAGGATCAACTCCGGAATGGAAAGATGCAGGCTTGCGAGAATTGTTTCAGAGGTCATGTCCCAAAAGTCCCGTCATCATTTCATCGACAGCGCAACGTCGTGCGCTGCCTGGACTGCGGCCGTGTAGCTATGGATCAGCTGGTCAACCGATGCAGCGGTCACATCGAAGACCGGAGCCGGATAGACGCCGAAGAAGATGGTCAGTGCAATCAGCGGATAGAGGATCAGCTGTTCACGCCGAGAAAGGTCGAGCAGCGCCTTCAGCTTTTCCTTTTCCAGCGCGCCGAAGATGACCCGGCGATAGAGCCAGAGCGCATAGGCAGCGGAGAGGATAACGCCCGTTGCGGCGAAGAGCGCGACCCAGGTGTTGACGCGGAAGACGCCAATCAGGGTCAGGAATTCGCCGATGAAGCCCGAGGTGCCCGGCAAGCCGACGTTTGCCATCGTGAAGACCATCATCGCAACGGCGTATTTCGGCATGTTGTTGACCAGACCGCCATAGGCCGCAATCTCGCGGGTATGGGTTCGGTCGTAGATGACGCCGACGCAAAGGAAGAGAGCGCCCGAGACGATGCCGTGCGACAGCATCTGGAAGATCGAGCCCTGCAGACCCTGCGCGTTGGCCGCAAAGATACCCATCGTCACGTAACCCATGTGGGCAACGGACGAGTATGCGATCAGTTTCTTCATATCGTCCTGCATCAGGGCCACCAGCGAGGTGTAGATGATGGCGATCACAGACAGCGCAAAGACGAGCGGTGCGAAGAACTCGGAGGCAACCGGGAACATACCGAGCGAGAAGCGGATCAGGCCGTAGCCGCCTAGCTTCAGGAGCACGCCGGCCAGGATGACCGAGCCGGCCGTCGGCGCCTGAACGTGCGCGTCCGGAAGCCAGGTGTGAACCGGCCACATCGGCATCTTCACCGCGAAGGACGCGAAGAAGGCAAGCCAGAGCCAGGTCTGCATCTGTGGCGGGAACTGGTAGGCGAGCAGTGCCTGAATATCGGTCGTGCCGGCCTGCCAGTACATCGCCATAATGGCGAGCAGCATCAGAACGGAGCCGAGCAGCGTGTAGAGGAAGAACTTGTAGCTGGCGTAGACGCGATCCTTGCCGCCCCAGACACCGATGATGAGGAACATCGGAATGAGGCCGGCTTCGAAGAAGACGTAGAAGAGAACGATATCAAGCGAAACGAAGACGCCGACCATCATCACTTCCAGGATCAGGAAAGCGATCATGTAGTCCTTCAGGCGCTTCTCGATCGACAGCCAGCTCGCCAGCACGCAGAAAGGCATGAGGAAGGTCGTCAGGATCACGAAGAGCATCGAGATCCCGTCAACGCCGAGATGATAGCTGATGCCGGTGCCCAGCCAGCCATGCTTCTCGATCATCTGGAAGCCCGGGTTCGCATTGTCGAAACCGATCCAGAGGAAGAGCGAAAGGACGAACGTCGCGACCGTCGTAATCAACGAGATGTTGAGGACGTTGCGGCGGCCACTCGGACCGTTTTCATTCATCAGCAGTAGGAGCACCACGCCGACGAGCGGCAGGAAGGTGACCGTTGAAAGAATAGGCCAATCGGTCATCAGAAGGAACTCCCGAGCATCATCCAGGTAACAAGCGCCGCAACGCCGATCAGCATGGCGAACGCGTAGTGATAGAGGTAACCAGTCTGCAAGCGCACGACGCGGTTGGTGACATCGACGACGCGGGCAGCGATGCCGTTCGGGCCGTAGGTGTCGATGACGCCGACGTCACCCTTTTGCCACAAGAAGCGGCCGAGCGCCTTTGCCGAGCGTACGAACAAGAAGTCGTAAAGTTCGTCGAAGTACCACTTGTTCAAGAGGAACTGGTACAAAACCCGATGCTGCTTGGCGAGGACGCGCGGCGTCGACGGCGACTTGATGTACATGTACCAAGCGGTGACGAAGCCAACAAGCATGGCGATAAAGGGGCTGAGGCCGACCCACGCTGGAACGTGGTGGAATTCTTCCAGCAGTTCATTGTGCTCGGAGGTGAAGAGCGCACCCTTCCAGAACTCAGCGTATTCCTCGCCGTAGAAACGGCCTTCGAAAAGGACACCGGCAAGAACCGCGCCGGCAGCAAGAAGGTAGAGCGGAACCAGCATGACTTGCGGAGATTCATGAACGTGGTGCATGACTTCGTGCGAAGCGCGCGGCTGACCGAAGAAGGTCAGGAACGCCAGACGCCAGGAATAGAAGCTGGTGAAGAGAGCTGCGATGACCAGAAGCGTGAAGGCAAAGCCTGCGACCGGCGAATGCGACGCGTAAGCCGCCTCGATGATCACGTCCTTGGAGAAGAAGCCCGCAAAGCCGATCGGGGTGAACGGGATGCCGACGCCGGTCAGCGCCAGCGTGCCGATCGTCATCATCCAGAAAGTGACGGGGATGTGCTTGCGCAGACCGCCCATGTAACGCATGTCCTGCTCGCCATCGACGGCGTGGATCACCGAGCCGGCACCAAGGAACAGCAGAGCCTTGAAGAAGGCGTGCGTAAAGAGGTGGAAGATGGCCGCGCCATAAGCGCCAACGCCGAGCGCGACGAACATGTAGCCGAGTTGCGAGCAGGTCGAATAAGCGATGACGCGCTTGATGTCGTTCTGCACGAGGCCGACAGTCGCGGCGAAGAAGGCCGTGATGGCACCGATCGTCGTTACGAACACAAGCGCATCTGGCGAAAGCTCGAACAGCGGCGACATGCGGGCGACAAGGAAGACACCTGCGGTAACCATGGTTGCGGCATGGATAAGTGCCGACACCGGCGTCGGGCCTTCCATTGCATCGGGCAGCCAAGTATGCAGCAGGAACTGTGCCGACTTACCCATTGCGCCCATGAAGAGCAGCAGGCAGGCGCCGGTCAGCGCTTGTGCCTTGTCCAGGTGCATGCCGAAGAGGTTGAGAACGATTTCGCCGCCCTCGCCGCCGGCTTCGGCCGGAGCAAAGCTCGCAGCGTTGGCGAAGATGGTATCGAGATTGATCGCGCCGAAGAGAACGAACAGGCTGGAAATACCAAGGATGAAGCCAAAGTCGCCAACGCGGTTGACAATGAAGGCCTTGATCGCAGCGGCGTTTGCCGACGGCTTCTTGAACCAGAAGCCGATGAGCAGGTACGAAGCCAGACCAACGCCTTCCCAGCCGAAGAACATCTGGGCCAGGTTGTCGGCGGTCACCAGCATGAGCATGGCGAAGGTAAAGAGCGAGAGGTAGGCAAAGAAGCGCGGACGATGCGGATCATGATGCATGTATCCGATCGAATAGACGTGTACCAGCGTCGAGACCGTGTTGACGACGATCAGCATGACCGAGGTCAGCGTATCGATGCGCAGCGACCAGGAAACGTCAACGCCGCCGGACTGGATCCAGCGCAGGACCTCGACCTTGATCGGACCACCTTCGTGGTGGCCCATGCCGACCGTAATGAAAACGTACCACGAGAGAACGGCGGCGATGATCATCAAACCGCAGGTAACGTATTCCGATGCCTTGGCGCCGATCGCGCGGCCGAAGAGGCCGGCGATGATCGCGCCAATCAGGGGAAGAAAGACGATAGCTTTATATAAAAACATGAGCCCTCAGCCCTTCATCATATTGACGTCTTCGACGCCGATCGAGCCGCGGTTGCGGTAGAAGACGACGAGAATTGCAAGACCGATGGCCGCTTCAGCAGCAGCAACGGTCAAAATGAACAGTGCAAAAACCTGGCCGACGATGTCGTTGAGGAATGACGAGAAGGCGACCATGTTGATGTTGACCGCAAGCAGGATGAGCTCGATCGACATCAGGATGACGATGATGTTCTTCCGGTTAAGGAAGATGCCGAAGACGCCGAGCGTGAAGAGGATGGCGCTGACCGTCAGGTAATGGGAAAGTCCGATGACCATTGTGTTTGTTCCTTAAGCTCGCGCCTGCCTCAAACGCCCTGCCCCGGCTTGACTTTGACCACCTCAACGGCGGTCGCCGGATTGCGGGCAACCTGTCTGGCAATGTTCTGCCGCTTGATGTGTGTGCGATGCTTCAGCGTCAGCACGATTGCACCAATCATAGCGACGAGCAGCACGAGACCAGCGATCTGGAAGAAGTAGACGTAATTCGTATAGAGAACGTCGCCGAGTGCGGCGGTGTTGGTGCGCTCGGTCAGAGCCGGGATCGGCATCGCGACCGTCTTGGCGATCTCCGGCGAAATGACCGTGCCGCCGACGACAACGATGAGCTCAGCCGCCAGGATCAACCCGATGATCGCACCGATCGGCGCGTATTCGAGAACGCCGGCGCGCAGCTCCGTGAAGTCGATGTCGAGCATCATGACCACGAAGAGGAAGAGAACCGCCACGGCACCGACGTAAACGACGAGCAGGATCATCGCCAGGAACTCGGCGCCAAGCAGCAGGAAGAGGCCGGCCGCGTTGAAGAAAACCAGGATCAGGAAGAGAACCGAATGTACCGGATTCTTCGACCAAATGACCATGAACGCCGACGCTACCGCGACAAAGGCGAAAAGATAGAAAAATAGAGCCTGCAGACCCATGTTGGTGCCTTTTTCATCTTCCCCCGGGCAGCCGGGAGTTTCCCTGCCCGATGAAGCTTCGCGGGACGGGATCCGGCAAAGCCTCGGTGCATGTTGACCGGAAGCCACGCAACGGGCGGCACTCCGGCATTTCAATTTCGATCAACGGTACGGTGCGTCCAGCGCGATGTTGCGCGCGATTTCGCGCTCCCAACGGTCGCCGTTCTCCAGAAGCCTCGCCTTGTCGAAGTAGAGTTCTTCGCGGGTTTCCGTTGCAAATTCGAAATTCGGACCTTCGACGATCGCATCGACCGGGCACGCTTCCTGGCAGAAGCCACAGTAGATGCACTTGACCATGTCGATGTCGTAACGAACCGTGCGGCGCGTGCCATCGTTGCGGCGTGGGCCAGCTTCGATGGTGATCGCCTGGGCAGGACAGATCGCCTCGCAGAGCTTGCAGGCGATGCAGCGCTCTTCACCGTTGGGATAGCGACGCAGTGCGTGTTCGCCGCGGAAGCGCGGGCTGACCGGCCCCTTTTCGAACGGGTAGTTGATTGTTGCCTTCTGCTTAAAAATGTACCGGAAGGTCAGCCAGAACGCACTGACGAATTCCTTCAGGAACAGCGAGCTGACAGCGTTGGACAAGCCTGCCATCTTCAACCTCCAATATTGCTTGAAACGAGGGCCGGCATGATCATGCCCAACCCGTCAGCTTCAGCACGAATGCAACGATAACGACCATGGCAAGCGACAGCGGAAGGAAGACCTTCCAGCCGAGGCGCATCAGCTGGTCGTAGCGATAGCGCGGCACGAATGCCTTGACCATCGCGAACATAAAGAACACCAGGCACGACTTAAGCGTGAACCAGATTACGCCCGGAACCCAGTTCACGAACCACACGTCGACCGGCGGCAGCCAGCCTCCGAGGAACAGGATCGTCGTCAGTGAGCACATCAGAACGATGGCCGCATATTCGCCGAGCATGAACATCATGTAGAGCGAGGAGCCGTATTCGACCATGAAGCCGGCGACGAGTTCCGATTCTGCTTCCGGAAGGTCGAAAGGCGGGCGGTTCGTTTCGGCAAGCGCCGAAATGAAGAAGATGATGAACATCGGGAATAGCGCCAGCCAATGCCAGTCGAGGAACGACGACGGCAGACCGAGACGCGTGCCGAGGCCGGCCTGCTGGGCATGGACGATATCCGTCAGATTCAGCGAACCAACGCAGAGCAGCACGGTGACGATAACGAAGCCGATCGAGACTTCGTAGGACACCATCTGCGCGGCGGAACGCAGTGCACCGAGGAACGGGTACTTCGAGTTCGAAGCCCAGCCGCCCATGATGATGCCGTACACTTCAAGCGACGAGATCGCGAAGATGTACAGGATGCCGACGTTGATGTTGGCGATGACCCAGCCATCTGCCAGCGGCACGACGGCCCAGGTCGACAGCGCCAGAAGCACGGTCACGAGCGGCGCCAGCAGGAAGACCGCCTTGTTGGCGCCGGCAGGAATGACCGGCTCCTTGAAGACGAACTTCAAAAGATCGGCGAAGGACTGGAAAAGGCCCCACGGGCCCACCACGTTCGGACCGCGGCGGAGCTGCACTGCCGCCCAGACTTTGCGGTCGGCCAACAGGATGTAGGCGATAAAGACGAGCAGGCAAACCAGGAGAAGAAGCGACTGACCGACCATAAGGAGGCCGGGCAAGACATAAGTTGAAACAAACGATTCCATAGTCCCCTGCCCTTACTCTGCCGCGACTTTGAAGTTATTGCGGGCCAATGCCGAGCACTCGGCCATCACTGCCGAAGCGCGCGCGATCGGGTTCGTCAAATAGAAGTCTTTGACCGGCGACGCAAACCCGGATTTGTTCATCTTGCCGGCTTTTTTCGCAACTGCGGCAATTTTGGCGCTGTCGCTTTCAGCGATCTCGTCGAGCGCTGCGAAATGCGGGAATGCCGCATAGAGCTTTGCACGCAATTCGCCAAGCGAATCAAACGGAAGCTTCTTGCCGAGCACGTCGGAAAGCGCACGCAGGATTGCCCAGTCTTCGCGGGCGTCGCCCGGCGCGAAGCCTGCGCGATTACCCATCTGAACACGACCCTCGGTGTTGACCCAGGTGCCAGACTTTTCGGTGTAGGCAGCAGCCGGCAGGATGACGTCGGCATGATGGGCGCCGTTGTCGCCGTGCGAGCCGATGTAGACCGTCAGCTTTGCCTTCTTGGCGGCGAAATCAAGCTCGTCGGCGCCGAGCAGGAAGAGAACGTCCATCGACGCCAGCATCTCTGCAGCGTTGACGCCCTTTGCGCCCGGAACGAAGCCGAGGTCGAGGCCGCCGACACGCGACGCAGCAGTATGGAGGACTGCAAATCCGTTCCAGCCTTCGACAACCGCGCCGACGGTGCCGGCAAGCTTAGCTGCAGTTGCGAGAACGCCAGCGCCATCGGTGCGCGACAGAGCGCCCTGGCCGATAATGATCATCGGCTGCTTGGCATCCGTCAGAACCTTCGTGAAGGCATGGTTGCCGTCGACGAGATCCTTCAGCGTATCCGGGCCAGCGCCGAGATATTCATAGTCATAGCGCAGTTCGCCGGCTTCGCCGATCAAGCCGATCGGGAAGTTGCCGCGACGCCAGCGCTTGCGGATGCGGGCGTTGAGCACGGCCGCTTCGAAGCGTGGGTTGGCGCCGATGATCAGCAGCGCGTCCGCCTGTTCGATGCCCTCGATTGTCGGGTTGAAGACGTAGCTTGCACGCCCGAGCGACGGATCAAGTGCCGTCCCATCCTGACGACAGTCGAGATTCTCGGAACCGAGTGACTTCACCAGCTCCGACAAAGCGTACATTTCTTCGACGGATGCGAGGTCGCCGGCAATCGCGCCGACCTTTTCGCCGCTGGTCGCGGCCACGGCAGCCTTGATCGCACCGAAGGCTTCGCCCCAGGTCGCTGCCTGCAATCGACCATCCTTGCGGACGTATGGGCGGTCGAGGCGCTGCGTCTTCAGGCCGTCCCAGATGAAGCGGCTCTTGTCGGAAATCCACTCTTCATTGATCTGGTCGTTAACGCGCGGCATCACGCGCATGACTTCGCGGCCGCGCGTGTCGACACGGATGGCGGAACCGAGCGCGTCCATGACGTCGATCGTTTCGGTCTTGCTCAACTCCCACGGACGCGCCGTGAAGGCGAACGGCTTCGAGGTCAGCGCGCCGACCGGGCAGAGGTCAACGACGTTGCCCTGCAGCTCGGAGGTCATCGCCTGCTCGAGGTAGGTGGTGATTTCGGCGTCCTCGCCGCGGCCGATCAGGCCGAGTTCGGAGATGCCGGCCACCTCGGTCGTGAAGCGAACGCAGCGCGTGCAGTGAATGCAGCGGTTCATGACCGTCTTGACGAGCGGTCCGATATATTTGTCTTCGACGGCGCGCTTGTCTTCCTGATAGCGCGAGCTGTCGATGCCGAAGGCCATCGCCTGGTCCTGCAGGTCGCATTCGCCGCCCTGGTCGCAGATAGGGCAATCCAGCGGATGGTTGATCAGCAGGAATTCCATCACGCCTTCGCGGGCCTTCTTGACCATCGGCGTGTTGGTGAAGACCTCCGGAAGCTCGCCGTTCGGACCGCCGCGGATATCGCGCACGCCCATGGCGCAGGATGCCTGCGGCTTCGGCGGGCCGCCCTTTACCTCAACGAGGCACATACGGCAGTTGCCGGCAACCGAAAGGCGCTCATGGAAGCAGAAGCGCGGAACTTCAGCACCGGCTTCCTCACACGCCTGCAGCAGCGTGAAATGATCCGGAACTTCGATCTCGTTGCCGTCAATCTTCAGTTTTGCCATCGTCACTCAGTCCTGTTTTCCGTTTGCCGGATGGCGGCAAACAAACCCACTTTGCAACAGTTTCGCTGCCAGGCCGGATTCTTATCCCGTTGGCATCGGTGTCGCTCAAATTCTCTGCTCACCCCGAGATCCGGGATCAGCTTGGCCTCTGCGGTTTCGGGCCCCTGCCCTTCACTCTTCAGCCTTGACCTTGCTCCGGCCGTTCCGGCCGAAAAACTTACTTTCGTTTGCGCCCCTTGGCGGCGAGCGCCTTTGCCTGCGCTATCCAGCCGTCACGCGCAATGCGCCCATCAAAGCCGAGCTCCGCGTCAATACGTGCCACGTCCTCGTGAGACCAGCCAGCGATGGCGGTGAAGCTGCGAATACCCTTGGCGTTCAAGACCTGCTCGATCTTCGGGCCGACGCCAGAAATCTGCTTCAGATCGTCAGCCTTTCGGGCACGCGATGCGGGCTTTGTAACCACCTCGGGCTTTACGTCCGGTTGCCGAGCCGGAACAACCGAAAGCTTGACGTTGGCGGTTGCCTTAGCAGGCGTGGGGTGAACATTCTCCGGCCGGATCTCGACCTCAGGCTTGCCTTCATCGGGCGGCGTTTCGTCAAGTACTGCCGCCAGCTTGCTCGTTGCATCGAGCGCACCCTGCAAGGCTCCGAAAAACGCGCCGGCCATCTGTGTCGAAAAGCCGAAACCGATCGCCGTCGCCGCAGCCATTGCCGCAGCGGGGTTGACCATCACCGGCGGCACGGGCAGCGCGCGAGCGTTTTCCAGCATCTCGGCAGCAAGACGACCGAAGTCGGCCGAGAAATCAGCCGCTCCTTCCTTCTTCATGCTGTCGGACGCCTTCGTCGTCATCGCCCTTACTCTGCAGCCTCAAGAACCGCCCCGTGATCCAGCGCGCTTGCCGTATACTGGTCGATACGCGCTTCGATCTCGTGACGGAAGTTCCGGATCAGACCCTGCACCGGCCATGCAGCAGCATCACCGAGCGCACAGATAGTGTGACCTTCGATTTGCTTGGTGACCTGGAACAGCATGTCGATTTCGCGCTTCTGGGCATTGCCCTTGGCCATGCGCTCCATCACACGCCACATCCAGCCGGTGCCTTCGCGGCACGGCGTGCACTGGCCGCAGCTCTCATGCTTGAAGAAGGCCGAGATGCGAGCGATCGCCTTGACGACGTCGGTGGACTTGTCCATGACGATCGCGGCAGCCGTACCGAAGGACGAGCCGACAGCGCGAAGGCCGTCGAAATCCATCGGGCAGTCGATAATGTCCTTGGCCGGGACGATTGGGCACGATGCGCCGCCCGGGATGACGGCGAGCAGGTTGTCCCAGCCGCCGCGAATACCACCAGCGTGACGATCCACGAGTTCACGGAAGGTGATGCCCATTTCTTCTTCGACCGTGCACGGCTTGTTGACGTGACCGGAAAGCATGAAAAGCTTGGTGCCGACGTTGTTCGGACGACCAATCGAGGAGAACCAGCCCGCACCACGACGCAGGATGGTCGGAGCAACGGCGATCGACTCAACGTTGTTCACGGTCGTCGGGCAGCCATAGAGACCCATGTTCGCCGGGAACGGCGGCTTCAGGCGCGGCTGGCCCTTCTTGCCCTCGAGGCTTTCGAGCAATGCCGTCTCTTCGCCGCAAATATACGCGCCAGCACCATGATGGACGTAGATGTCAATGGGGTAGCCGAGCTTGTTGCTCTTGCCGAGCAGACCGTAGTCATAGCATTCGTCGATAGCAGCCTGCAGCGCTTCGCGCTCCCGGATGTATTCACCGCGGACGTAGATGTAGGCGGCGTTCGCACCCATGGCGAAGCTTGCGATGACGCAGCCTTCGATCAGCGTATGCGGATCGTGGCGCATGATATCGCGGTCTTTGCAGGTACCGGGCTCCGACTCATCAGCATTGACGACGAGATAATGCGGGCGTCCGTCGCTTTCCTTCGGCATGAAGGACCACTTGAGACCGGTCGGGAAGCCCGCGCCGCCACGTCCGCGAAGCCCCGAGGCCTTCATCTCGTTGATGATCCAGTCGCGACCCTTTTCGAGGATCTGCTTTGTGCCGTCCCAGTGGCCGCGGCTCATCGCGCCCTTCAGGGACTTGTCCTTAAGGCCGTAGATGTTGGTAAAGATGCGGTCTTTATCTTGTAACATGCTTCACCTTCTTACCGCGGCTTCTTACCGAAAACCTTGATATATTCCGCTTCGCCGCCCTTGGCGAGCGCCTTGGCCTGCTTGACCCAATCGTCGCGCTCGATACGGCCCTTGAAATTCAGGTAGCCGTCAACCCATTCGCGTTCGGCCTTCTTCCATCCCGCGACCTGCGCGAAGGTGAAGATTCCGATCTCATGCAGGGTCGCTTCGATCTTCGGGCCGACGCCGGAGATCATCTTCAGATCGTCAGGCGTCGCGGGCTTTTCGATGCCGGCGGGGCGGTTCTTGTCGCTGAGCGAGGGCTTTGCGGCATGCTCGACCTGCGCAGCCGTGGCGGGGGCCGGCTGCTCTTCAACAGCCTTGACGTTCTTCGCGGCGGCCTTCGGGGCAGTCGCCGGCGTCTTCAGCGCAGCATTCGTCTCGGCGTCGGTGCTCTTTGCACGCGCAGCTTCGGACGGCGGGACCGGTGCTGCATCGACCGTTGCAGTCACAGCTTCCGCGACGGTCTTCTTGGCAGAAGCCTTCTTTGCCTTCGGCTCTTCGCTCAGCAGCGTCGTCGGGCCGCCTTCCGGCGAGGAGAAGTGACGATCGATTTGCGGACCAACCTCGATGCTTGCGCCATTGCCGACCTCAAACGCGTCGATGATCTCTTCAAGGCGCTCAGGCGTCAGATCTTCATAAGTATCCTTGCCGATCATGACCATCGGAGCGTTGACGCAGGCCCCGAGACATTCGACTTCTTCCCAGGAAAGCGTACCCTCGGCGTTCCGCTCAAAGGGATGATGATGGATCTTGCTCTTGCAGACCGCCATCAGGCTTTCCGAGCCGCGCAGCATGCAAGGCGTCGTCCCGCAGACCTGGATATGGGCGCGCGTGCCGACCGGGTTCAGCTGGAATTGCGTGTAGAAGGTCGCGACCTCGAGAACACGGATATAGGCCATGTCGAGCATGTCGGCGATCTGTTCGATCGCGGCGCGCGTGACCCAACCATCCTGTTCCTGCGCCCGCATCAGCAGCGGAATGACCGCCGATTGCTGACGGCCTTCAGGATATTTCTTGATCGTCTTTTCCGCCCAGGCAGCGTTCTCGTCATTGAAGGCGAACGCGGCAGGCTGGAATTGATCTTCGGCTAATCGACGAACGGACATTCTTCCTCACGCCTTGTCAGTTTATGGTCCCACACTGCGATGCCGTCAGAGACTTCATCTCGCACGCGTAGGCCGACTGGTTTTTTTGCAAAAACACAACGAACTTGCCGCCGTTCGGAACGGCGGCCTTGATCTCATAGCCCTTGGACAAGAGCTCACCCAGAGAGGCCTTTGCCGCCGGTGGCTGCACCTCGTCCTGGCCCAGCTTCGGCCCCATTCCGCCGACTTCCTGGGCGAAGGCCCCGAAAGCAGCGAAAAGAACGATAGCGACAAGCGGCAACAGCTTCATCAGCGGTCTACCTCACCGAACACGATATCGAGCGAGCCGAGCACGGCTGTCACGTCAGCGAGCATGTGCCCCTTGCAGAGGAAGTCCATCGCCTGCAGGTGCGCATAGCCCGGTGCACGAATCTTGCAGCGGTACGGCTTGTTGCTGCCATCGGCGACCACGTAGACGCCGAATTCGCCCTTCGGCGCTTCGACCGCCGCGTAAACTTCGCCGGCCGGCACATGATAGCCTTCCGTATAGAGCTTGAAGTGGTGGATGAGCGCTTCCATCGAACGCTTCATCTCGCCGCGCTTCGGCGGAACGACCTTGCCGTCGATCGACGAGACCGGACCGGTCTTCGCACTTCCCATAAGGCGCTCGACGCACTGCTTCATGATACGAACCGACTGGCGCATTTCGATCATGCGGATCAGGTAGCGATCGTAGCAGTCGCCGTTCTTACCGATCGGAATGTCGAATTCCATATCGTTGTAGCACTCATAGGGCTGCGAGCGGCGCAGGTCCCAGGCAGCGCCCGAACCGCGCACCATCACGCCCGAAAATCCCCACGACCACGCATCCGCCAGCGACACAACGCCGATATCGACGTTACGCTGCTTGAAGATGCGGTTGTCGGTCAGAAGCCCTTCGATATCATCGAGGATTTTCAGGAACGGATCGCACCACTTGCCGATGTCCTCGACCAGTTCCGGCGGAATGTCCTGGTGGACGCCG
The DNA here is from genome assembly GCF_000282035.1 of Rhizobium sp. CF122. Classification (GTDB taxonomy): domain Bacteria; phylum Pseudomonadota; class Alphaproteobacteria; order Rhizobiales; family Rhizobiaceae; genus Rhizobium. The sequence continues at coordinate 2,449 of NZ_AKKA01000022.1, read as the reverse complement.
CCCGGACGGAAGTAGGCAGAGTGCATACGGGCGCCGCAGGCGCGCTCGTAAAACACCATGAGCTTTTCGCGCTCTTCGAAGCCCCAGACCGGCGGCGTCATCGCGCCGACGTCCATCGCCTGCGTCGTCACGTTCATGATGTGCGACAGAATTCTGCCGATTTCCGAGTAGAGAACACGGATCAGCTGGCCACGAATCGGAATCTCGAGCTTCAGCATCTTTTCGACGGCGAGCGCGAAAGCGTGTTCCTGGTTCATCGGCGCGACGTAGTCGAGACGATCGAAATAGGGAACGGCCTGCAGGTAGGTCTTCGTCTCGATCAGCTTTTCGGTCCCGCGATGCAGAAGGCCGATATGCGGATCGACGCGCTCGATGATTTCACCGTCGAGTTCAAGCACGAGGCGCAGAACACCGTGCGCGGACGGATGCTCCGGTCCGAAATTGATCGTAAAATTGCGAACGTTATGTTCAGTCATAGCGACGCGCTCCGCGCTGGCAATTGGCATGAGACGGCGAACAGAGAGGCTTCAAGAAATCCGAGCTCATCTTCACTTCGCCGCCTTCTCGTCTCCCGGCAGCACGTATTCGGTGCCTTCCCAAGGGGACATGAAGTCGAAATTGCGGAATTCCTGCTTCAGCTCGACGGGTTCGTAGACAACGCGCTTGGCAGCATCGTCATAACGCACCTCGACGTAACCGGTTGTCGGGAAGTCCTTGCGCAGCGGGTGCCCCTCGAAACCGTAGTCGGTGAGAAGACGGCGCAAGTCAGCATGACCGGAGAAGGGAATGCCGTACATGTCCCAGGCTTCGCGCTCGAACCACTCGGCACCCTTGTAAACGCCGGTTGCCGACGGCACCGACTCGCCGTCAGCCACGGCGACCTTGATGCGGATGCGCAGGTTCTGCTTCGGCGACAGCAGGTGATATACGACGTCGAAGCGCTTTTCGCGCTGCGGCCAGTCGACACCGCAGATATCGATCATGCTGATGAAACCGCAGCGCGCATCGTCGCGCAGGAACGTCAGCAGCGCCAGAATCGTTTCCGGCGTCGCAGTCACGTTAAGCTCATCGTAGCTGATGGCTGCATCGACAAAGAGATCGCCCCTCATCTCGCGGAGATACGAAGACAGTTCGCTCAAGGCTTCAGTCATGACAGTCCTCCGCCCTTAGCGCTCGATCGTTCCGGTTCGACGGATCTTCTTCTGCAGAAGCAGCACCCCGTAGAGCAGCGCTTCTGCCGTGGGGGGACAGCCCGGCACGTAGATATCGACAGGAACGACACGGTCGCAACCACGCACGACCGAATAGGAATAGTGATAGTAACCGCCGCCGTTGGCGCAGGACCCCATAGAGATAACATAGCGCGGCTCAGGCATTTGGTCATAGACCTTACGGAGCGCCGGCGCCATCTTGTTGGTCAGCGTGCCGGCAACGATCATGACGTCAGACTGGCGCGGCGACGCGCGCGGAGCGACACCGAAGCGCTCCATGTCGTAACGCGGACCGGAGACCTGCATCAGGCCTTCGACTGCGCAGCAGGCAAGACCGAATTGCATCCACATCAGCGAGCCCGTACGGGCCCAGGTGATGAGATCGCGGGTCGAGGTAACGAGAAAGCCCTTATCGGCCAGTTCATCGTTGATTTCGCCGAAGAAGGCGCTGTCGCTGCCGATCGGCTTGCCCGTTGCCGGGTCGATGACGCCTTTCGGGTGCGGCGCGACGAGCGCCTTATCGCTTTGGGCTACTCCCATTCCAGGGCTCCCTTTTTCCATTCATAAATAAAGCCGATGGTCAGCACAGCGAGGAAGACCATCATGGACCAGAAACCAAACCAGCCGATCGCGCCGAACGAAACAGCCCACGGAAAGAGGAAGGCGACTTCGAGGTCGAAGATGATGAAGAGGATCGACACCAGATAAAAACGGATATCGAACTTCATGCGAGCGTCGTCGAATGCATTGAAGCCGCACTCGAAAGCCGAAAGCTTTTCCGAATCAGGCGCCTTGAAGGCAACGGCAAACGGCGCGATCAGAAGCGCCAGGCCGATTACAAGGGCGATACCAATAAAAATAGCGATCGGAATATAGGAACTGAGCAGTCCAGTCATCAGGTTCATCCCTGCTTGCGGCTGCGCCAGGAAGGCACCAGTGGGCAATTGCCCGGCAAGCGAACGTGCGTTGCAACAGAGCCGTCGTTAGCGCAGCCAGCGCCAGGGCGCAAGACTTTTAGAGCACCAATTCGACTGTCGAGGCGCGACATTATCAAGCAGATGCAATGATGTCGCGACAAATCCACACTAGTTGATTCAGACTGCATGTCAGCCCGTCGGATATTGCATGGCTCGCAACAAAGGAGAAAGTCCAAACCAAGAGAGAACAGCGAAAACCGACGCTCGCCCGGGACACAATATTATCGAAGGAGAGAAGAAAATGGCGCGAGTGACGGGGCT
>NZ_AKKA01000021.1 GCF_000282035.1 Rhizobium sp. CF122 | reverse complement strand
CCGAAGCGTGGTACTGTATTGAGGAGAAGACGACGGAATGCGGCACGACTTTGAAATGGCCTGCGGCTTTTTCGCAAATTGATCCTGATTTGGGAGCCGTGGGCAGCTAAAGAGGAGGAGCTGAACATGCCAAGTCAAGTATCGATACACCCCGCCCTCGACGGCGGCGTGAAGAAAGGCCAGGCAAATTTCAATGGCGGCACGCTGGTCTGCGCTTGCACCGACCGTGCCGTCAAGGTCGCGATCAAGGGCACCATCGCCCACAATCACGCCTGCGGCTGCACCAAATGCTGGAAGCCGAAGGGAGCGGCCTTTTCAGTCGTCGCCGTGACCCCGCATGAAAACGTCACCGTGCTGGAGAATGGCGACAAGCTGCAGATCGTCGATCCGGATGCGCTGATCCGGCGCCACGCCTGCAAGGCCTGCGGCGTCCATATGTACGGACCGGTGGAGCGCGAACATGCGTTCAAAGGGCTCGACTTTATCCATCCGGAACGCTTCCAGGAAGGGGGCTGGCCGGAGCCAACATTCGCGGCCTTCGTCTCGTCGATCATCGAATCGGGCACCCCGCCTTCGGCGATGGCAGGTGTTCGTGGTCGCCTGAACGAACTCGGCCTCACGCCCTATGACTGCCTGAATCCGACGCTGATGGATGTCATCGCAACCTGGGTGGCTAAGAAGGCAGGCACGCTGAAGGAAGCCTGATGTCTTGAACGAAGGGCAGCCGTCGGACTATGAGACCCGAACGAACCGCCGCTACGCGCCCCTCAGGGCCGCGTAGCGTTTCAGCCAAAGATTGAAATTCATGATCTATGTCGATGCAGACGCCTGCCCCGTGAAGCCGGAAATCCTCAAGGTCGCCGAGCGCCACGGCATCGAAGTGACCTTCGTGGCCAATTCCGGTCTGCGCCCTTCGCGCGACCCGATGGTGCACAATGTCATCGTCTCGGCCTCGTTCGATGCCGCCGACAACTGGATTGCCGAACATGCCGGCGCCGGTGATGTGGTCGTCACCGCCGATGTCCCGCTAGCGGTCCGCTGTGTGGCGACCGGCGCCCTTGTCAGCGGTCCGACGGGTCGCGTCTTCGACAACACGAATATCGGCATGGCCAGCGCCATGCGCGATCTCGGCGCTCACTTGAGAGAGACCGGCGAAAGCAAGGGTTACAATGCTGCCTTCGGCCCGAAGGATCGCTCCCGCTTCCTCGAAACTTTCGATCGCCTGTGCCGCCGGGCAAAGGCGCCTACTCCAAGAACGGACGATAGAGAATGAACATCATTTCACAGACGACCGCCTTCGGCGGCATGCAAGGTGTCTTCACGCACCAATCCGACGCCTGCAATTGCGATATGACCTTTGCAGTTTTCGTTCCCCCAAAGGCCATCAAAGAGCCCTGCCCTGTTGTCTGGTACCTCTCTGGCTTGACCTGCACGCATGCGAACGTCATGGAAAAGGGCGAGTATCGACGCATGGCTTCCGAACTCGGCTTGATTATCGTCTGCCCGGACACAAGCCCGCGCGGCAATGACGTACCGGATGAGCTCACCAATTGGCAGATGGGCAAGGGTGCAGGTTTCTATCTTGATGCGACCGAAGAGCCATGGTCGGAGAACTACCAGATGTACACCTACATCACCGAAGAGCTCCCGGCCTATGTCAGCCAACACTTCCGCATGGACATGAGCAGGCAGGGCATCTTCGGCCACTCAATGGGCGGGCATGGCGCAATGACCATTGCACTCAAGAATCCGGATCGGTTCAAGAGCTGCTCGGCGTTTGCGCCGATCGTGGAACCCTCGACCGCGGACTGGTCGGCTCCGGCGTTTGAAAAATACCTCGGAGCTGACCGCGCAGCCTGGCGCAAATACGATGCCTGCGCCTTGGTAAGCGATGGAGCACGTTTCCCTGAGTTCCTGATCGACCAAGGGAAGGCTGATGGTTTCTTGGAGAACGGGCTGCGTCCCTGGCTGTTCGAAGACGCCGTCAAGAATACTGATATCAAGGCCACACTGCGCATGCATGAGCGCTATGATCATTCGTACTATTTCATCTCGACCTTCATGGACGATCACCTGAAGTGGCATGCCGAGCGGCTTGCCTGAGGCACGCGCAAGAAACGGGTGGTAGGTCTGCCATGACGTTTCCTACGTGAGTTGAAGCGTTCCCAAAGTCCCGGGCTTGATCTGGACCCTGGCGCATCGGGAACGTCTTCGCTCTGAGGATGGAGACTTACGATGGCTTGGCTTCTGCTTTTTCTTGCCGGACTTTTCGAATGTGGCTGGGCGATCGGTTTGAAATACACCGACGGTTTCACGCGTCTGGTACCGACCACTTTGACCGCCATTTCCATGATCGTCAGCGTCGTGCTGTTGGGCATTGCCGTCAAGACGCTGCCGATTGGGACGGCCTACGCTATTTGGACGGGTATCGGTAGCGTTGGCACCGTGTTGCTCGGCATCTGGTTACTCGGTGATGCCGCCACTGCCCCACGTCTGCTCTGCATTTCAATGATTGTTGCGGGGATCGCCGGCTTGAAGGCCACAGCATGAGCTGCAGCCGCGGCCGGTAAAACCGGTCGCGGCATTTATCGCTGTTAGGCGGCCGCCTTGCGCTGGTCGATCGACAGAGCACCAGCTCCGGCGAAAAAGATGAATAGGAAGATGAAGCAGAATAGAATTGCAGCGTCGCCACCATTCAGGGCCGGCCAGAACGCCTTTGGTCCGTGCGCCATGAAATAGGCGACCGCCATCTGGCCCGACAGGATGAAGGCGACCGGCCGTGTGAATAGGCCGATCAGCACCATAAGGCCACCGACGACTTCGAGCAGAGCGGCGACCAGCATCAAGGGCGGCAGCGGGCCTTCCATTTGTGCAGCTGGGAACGCGAAAAGCTTCATCGTTCCGTGCTCGATAAAGAGCAGTGCCGTAATAACGCGCAAAGCGGCGAGCGAATAAGGCTGATATGCGCTCAGTCGTTCCAAACTCGACATGTAGACTCTCCTTTTGAGTAAAGACAGCGGAGCGTTAGCTGCTTCGCCAAAAGGAATGAAGACACGGATCGCTGACAGACGATCACTTCTTCTTGATTTTCCTTAGCTTTCCCCAATCTAGTCTCCTCAAAGCGGGATATTGTCGTGCTTCTTCCAGGGATTGCTCAGGTCTTTGTTGCGAAGCATCTTGAGGCCGCGCGCCAGGCGCCGCCGCGTAGAATGCGGCATGATCACCTCGTCGATATAGCCTCGCTCAGCTGCCACAAATGGTGAAAGGAAACGGTCCTCATACATCTTCGTGTGTGCAGCGATCTTTTCGGGATCGGCGATATCCTTCCGGAAGATGATCTCGACTGCACCCTTGGCACCCATGACCGCGATCTGAGCCGTTGGCCAGGCATAGTTCAAGTCGCCCCTCAGATGCTTGGATGCCATGACGTCATAAGCTCCGCCGAACGCCTTGCGCGTAATCACCGTCAGCTTTGGCACCGTCGCCTCTGCATAGGCGAACAACAGCTTTGCGCCGTGCTTGATCAGTCCGCCATATTCTTGAGCGGTACCCGGCAGGAAGCCGGGCACATCCACGAACGTTACGATCGGAATGTTGAAGCAGTCGCAGAAGCGGACGAACCGTGCCCCCTTTCGCGACGCATCGCTGTCGAGCACACCGGCCAGCACCATTGGCTGGTTTGCCACGAAGCCGACGGTCGAGCCCTCGATCCGACCGAAGCCGCAGACTATGTTTTTGGCGAAGCTTGCCTGGATCTCGAAGAAATCACCCTCGTCCACTGTCTTCTGGATCAATTCCTTGATGTCATAGGGTTTGTTGGCGTTGGCTGGCACCAGCGTATCCAGCGATGCATCGATGTCTGTCACCGGCTGGTAACATTCGATTTCCGGCACTGGCGAGGTGTTTGATTGTGGCAGAAGGTCAATAAGTCGGCGAACCTGCAGCAACGCCTCGACATCATTGTCGTAGGCGCCGTCGGCAATCGAGGACTTCGTGGTATGCACAGAAGCGCCGCCGAGCTCTTCCGCGGTGACGGTCTCGTTGGTGACTGTCTTCACCACGTCCGGGCCGGTCACGAACATGTACGACGTGTCGCGGACCATGAAGATGAAATCAGTCATTGCGGGCGAATAAACGTCGCCGCCGGCGCACGGTCCCATGATAACCGAGATTTGCGGAATGACGCCCGACGCGAGCACGTTGCGCTGAAACACCTCAGCGTAGCCGCCAAGCGCAGCGACGCCTTCCTGGATGCGAGCACCGCCGGCATCATAGATGCCGATGATCGGCGCCCTGTTTTTGAGCGCCATATCCTGCACCTTCATGATCTTTTCGGCATGCGCCTCGGAGAGCGAGCCGCCGAACACCGTGAAATCCTTGGCGAAAACGAACACGGTTCGTCCGTTCACCGTACCCCAGCCGGTGACGACGCCGTCGCCGGCAATCCGCGTCTTGTCCATGCCGAAGTCGCTCGATCGATGCTCGACGAACATGTCGAACTCCTCAAAGGAGTCCTCGTCGAGGAAAAGATCAATTCGCTCGCGCGCCGTCAGCTTGCCGCGCTGATGCTGCGCGTCGATACGCGCCTTGCCGCCACCGAGCCTTGCAATCCCTCGGCGACGTTCGAGTTCTTCAAGAATTTCCTTCATAGGTACTCCTCACCGCGGATATCGCGGCCGGTTCAAGCGCGTCCGGCGCTTAGCGAGAAAGCCGAACGAATGCGGGCGGCGATGTCCTCGGCAAGGATTTCGTCGGCGGCCGTGGGACTGTTGGAGAAGCTCGTGACCTCGAACGAGCTAACGGCAATGACCGATCCGTCTTCGACCGAAGCAGCATCGATGCTGACCTTCGCGACATTCCGGCTCTTGTCGAGGCCCTGGCCCTTTTCGACGAACAGGATGCGGATCGTCAGCACGACGCGTGGATAGACTTCGGTCCGCACCGTAGCGTTGATCGCCGCATTTACCCGATCACCGACCCCGGCAAGGATTGCGGGCGGTATCTTCTGCGGGCTGACAACGACAGCGCTTCGGACGTCATAGACTGGGCCGGGTTGCTCCTTTGCGAAGAGCGAGCAGGACGCGAGGGCGATGCAGATAAGCGCAACCCGAAAAAAGCACGACTTGAGCCAGTTCATTAAAAAAATCCGCATCCGCCCCCGATAGAGTCGCAGATTTTCGCGATAACTGACATCAAAGCAATATGTTTCAGCCCTTCATGGCCAAAAAAACGTCCGCAGCGGCCTTGAAATCCTCGAAGCGCTTCTCCCGCCGTTCTTCGGCCTCTTCGTCGCTGCCCCAATGCTCGATTGTCCAGTCTTCGTCGAGATGTGCGAGCGACCAGACGTTCTTCGCCGATAGGACACGTTCGGCAAAGGCAAGCGCCAGCAGCGCCGAGCCGGTCAGCGTTGTGATGGTATGTAGGGCGGCGAGGACCGTGGCCTTGTCGTGCCGCTTCAACGCCCCGGAAAACGCGGAGATGGCTTCCGGTGGTTGATCGTGATGCATGACACCCTCGATCAGAATGAAGCGCGCGCCGAGCGAATTAGCGGCCCAATCGAGCACTGGATCCCAAAGCTCTTTCTGACGCTCGACGAGTTCCTGCGGTGCATCGGCGCGATAGCAGAGAAGATCACTTGAGGAGAAGCGCAGAATGTCGTCAAAGACGGCCTGCGTATCGGTTGCAACCCCGTCGATAGCGGTGTTGACGAGCCGGGTCACGGGCATGGTTGAAGGGTCGATGAGCTCGGCCTGTGCCTCCCATTCTGGCACAAGAAGTTCTGCAAGCGGCTTCGTCGCGACAACAAGCAGCTTGCGGGCTGGCGTCCGGATTGCCTTGCCATCCAGTTCGATCGAGAAGCCTTCGTCGAGTTCCCGGATTGTGACTGTCTTATAGAAGCGCTTCGGCAATGGCTTCTTCATCTGGATCTGGGCGCGACGGATTGGGTCTGGATGACTCAATCCTTCAGCTTGGTCGTTCAACAGATCACGCATACCTCACCTCAGGAAAAGTGCTTCAAAATATCGCTCGGATGGCGAACAATGCTGTCGGCACCCGCAGTCACCAGATCGTCCACGCTGGCATAACCCCACGACACACCTACCGCCTTCGCGCCCGCAGCCTTCGCCATCTGCATATCGTAGACAGCATCACCGATGACGATGGCATCGGCGGGATTCATGCCGGTCTCGCTGCAGCACTCCATTACCATAGCTGGATGCGGCTTCGATGGGCAGTCGTCCGCAGTACGCGAAACAATAAAATGTGGTGCAAGACCATGTTTTTCGAGGATGTGGATAAGACCGAGACGCGACTTGCCGGTTACCGCGCCGATCAGAATGTCATCGTTTCGCGCCAATTCATCGACCAGCGGCTTGATGCCGTTAAAGAGCGGCACGTCCATTCCAGGTTCGTCACGGACACCGGTATAGATCGCCCTATAATGCGCCGTCATCGCGATCGCTTCATCGTCGACATGAGGCTTTCCACGCATCCGCGCAATCGCGATATCCAGCGTCAGTCCGATGATCGACTTCGTCAACGAGACATCAGGCCGGTCATAGCCGAAATGCACGAATGTCCGCGCCATCACCTCATGGATCAGCGCGGCGCTGTCGACCAGCGTCCCGTCGCAATCGAAGAGTGCGAGCCTCATTCGTCGTCTTCCCTTTCCTGGGATGCGAGATCGAGGCCGAGCAGGTTCCAGGTCTGCACCATATGCGGCGGCAAAGGTGCACTGACGCGCAGTCTGCCGCCGGAGGGGTGCGGAATGTCGATTTTGCGCGCATGCAGGTGCAGCCGCTTCTGGATACCGCCCGGGACATCCCAGTTCGGATCCTCGATGAAATACTTGGGGTCGCCAATGATCGGGTGACCGATATGAAGCGCGTGAACGCGCAGCTGGTGCGTCCGTCCGGTATAGGGTTCCATCTCGAGCCAAGCGAGGTTCTGCGCGGCGGTTTCCAAGACGCGATAGTAGGAAATCGCGTGATCGGCTCCGTCTTCGCCGTGCTTGGCAACACGCATCCGGTCGCCATCCGCGGTCGCTTCCTTCACCAGCCAGGTCGAGATTTTGTCCTCGTGCTTGCGCGGAACGCCTCTTACCAGCGACCAATAGGTCTTTTTGGTATCACGCTCGCGAAACGCTGCCGTCAGTTTCTGTGCGGCGCCTCGGGTGCGGGCGATGACAAGGACGCCGGATGTATCGCGGTCGAGGCGATGCACCAGCCTCGGCTTTTCGCCCTTCGGGCTGGTCCATGCTTCGAGCATCTTGTCGATATTCCGCGTCACACCAGACCCGCCCTGCACGGCAAGACCGGCCGGCTTGTTCAGGACGATCACCTTGTCGTCTTCATGCAGCACCATGCGCTGCAGAAGCTCGTAATCGCCCCCGTGTTTCAGATCATGGCCGGCGATCGGCGTGTTTTTCGACTTGGCGTCGACATCGAGCGGCGGCACGCGCACCACCTGCCCTGGCTGCACGCGCGTATCGCTTTTCACGCGTCCGCCATCGACGCGGACCTGACCCGATCGCAGAAGCTTCTGGAGTGGGCCGAAACCGAGCCCCGGGAAGTGCACCTTGAACCAGCGATCGAGCCGCATGCCCGCCTCGTCCAGCTCCACTTTTTTGTGTTCGATACCCGCCATACGTCATCTTTCGGAAAATGGTCTTAGGCGCGCTGTGCGGCCTTTGCGGCTGGCTTTAGAGCATTTTCGCCGAAAACGGAAACCGTAATCTCACAAGATTGCGCGCATGAGCGCCAGTCCGGCGATTACCCCGGCCATCGACAGGCCGACGCTTGCGACGATATAGACAGCGCCCGAGACAACTGCTCCACGCTCGAAGAGCGAAATGGCATCGAGCGAGAATGCCGAGAAGGTCGTGAAGCCACCGAGAAAGCCGGTGATCAGCAGCAGGCGCAATTCCGGCGATGCATCGAAGCGTCGAATGATCATTTCGGCGAAGACGCCAATGACAAAGCAGCCGACAACATTGACGGTCAGTGTTCCCCACGGAAAGGCCGGGCCTGCGAGCCTGAGAGCCCACTGGCTGACGTAGTATCTGAGGACGGAACCGATTGCGCCGCCAACGGCGACAAGCATGGCCTGAATCATTGAGTCGTCTCTGTTTTGCCGCGCCGGAAATTCCAATCATCTCCGGAGAAGATCAAGATGAATAAAATGCCAGCGGTTAATTTATCCAGTTAAGAACGTGCGACGCCTTATTCTGACCGTATGACAGTCTTGGTAGGCACGATAGCTGCGAGCACCGCGGCCGCAGCGTTTGATACGTTGCGGATTCCGCAGCGCGTGTCCGCAAGCACGGCTGCAAAAGAAGCTCGCCGCGCAGCAGACCGTCAGATGAGGACGGCCAGCGGCCAAGACGTCGAAGAACCGGCCAACATCATTCAATCGACGGAAGTCGCGCTGGATCTAATGACGATGGGGCAACGGCAGCCACAGGCTGGGTTGAAGCAGGCATTGAAACTCTACAGCGACAGCTGAGCATCACCCGCCTCCTCTCTCCGTCGCGCTATACTCAAATCTACGCGACAAAAATTTGTTCGGCGGCGACATTCCCCCTTGCCAAGTACAGCCCTGGCCAGATAATTGCCCTCGACCTTGTTGGGAGAAGCTGGTCGTCTACGACCGGTGCCGAAGGAGCAACCGCCCCGGAAACTCTCAGGCCAAAGGACCAGCAAGGGGCAGACGGAACTCTGGAGAGAAGCGTTTTCGAAACGCTCGCCGAAGGGATAACAATCTCAGGCACAGCGACAGAGGGGGCTCGAAATGCAAGGCGCAACCGCGTCTGAAGATTTGAGCCCGCGCATGGAATTCCAGGCGCAAACCCCGGAGGCGTCGTTGGACGATACTGCTGCCCTCAAGAAAACTCCGCTTCACGCGCTGCATCTGTCGCTTGGCGCCCGCATGGTGCCCTTCGCAGGCTATGACATGCCGGTACAATATCCGGCCGGCGTCATGAAGGAGCACATCCAGACCCGCACGTCGGCCGGTGTCTTCGATGTGTCCCACATGGGCCAGGTCGTCATCAAGGCAAAGTCCGGTAAATATGAGGACGCCGCGCTTGCGCTCGAAAGCCTCGTTCCGGTCGATATCCTCGGTCTTGCCGAAGGTCGCCAGCGCTACGGTTTCTTCACCGATGGCAACGGCGGCATTCTCGACGACCTGATGATTACCCATCTCGACGACCATCTCTTTGTCGTCGTCAACGCCGCCTGCAAGGATGCCGATCTTGCTCACCTGCAGAAGCATATCGGCGACACCTGCGACATCACGCTGCTCGATCGTGCGCTGATCGCCCTGCAAGGACCGCGCGCCGTCGAAGTGCTTGCGGAACTCTGGGCCGATGTCGCGGCAATGAAGTTCATGGACGTGCGCCATTGCCGGCTGCATGACGTTTCCTGTCTCGTCTCCCGCTCGGGCTACAGCGGCGAAGATGGCTTTGAAATCTCGATCCCGGGAGACAAGGCGGAGGATGTCACCAAGCGGTTGCTCGAGCATCCGGACGTGGCGCCGATCGGCCTCGGTGCCCGCGACAGCCTGCGCCTCGAGGCGGGCCTCTGCCTCTATGGCAACGACATTGACACGACCACCACGCCTGTGGAAGCTGCGCTCGAATGGGGTATGCAGAAGGCGCGCAAGACGGGCGGCGCCCGTGCAGGCGGTTTTCCTGGCGCAGACCGCATCTTGGCCGAGCTTGAAAAGGGTGCTGCCCGCCGCCGTGTCGGCCTGAAGCCTGAGGGTAAGGCTCCGGTTCGCGGCCACGCCAAGCTCTTTGCGGATGCTGAAGGCAAGACGGAGATCGGCGAAGTGACCTCGGGCGGCTTCGGCCCCTCGGTCGAGCATCCCGTCGCAATGGGCTACGTCACGGTCGCCCAGGCGGCTGTTGGAACCCAGGTCTATGCTGAAGTGCGCGGCAAGTACCTGCCGGTCATCGTCAGTGCCCTCCCCTTTATTACACCGACCTACAAACGCTGAAACATTTTTCCGGAGAGAACAATCATGCTGAAGTTTACCGAAGAACACGAGTGGCTGAAGATCGAGGGCGGCGTCGCGACGGTCGGCATTACCACCTACGCCGTTGAACAGCTCGGCGACCTCGTCTTCGTGGAATTGCCGGAAGTCGGCACCACCTTTTCCAAGAATGACAATGCTGCAACCGTTGAGTCCGTGAAGGCTGCTTCTGACGTCTATTGTCCGCTTGACGGCGAGATCACCGAAGTCAACCCGGCGATCACCGCAGATCCGTCGCTGGTCAATTCCGATCCCCAAGGCGCTGGCTGGTTCTTCAAGCTGAAGCTCAAGAATGCCGCTGATGCCGACGGCCTGCTCGATGAAGCGACCTACAAGGAGCTCACTGCGTAATGACGACGCCGACCGAATTCCAGTTTACCGACTACCAGCCCTACGACTTCGCCAACCGTCGCCACATCGGCCCGTCCCCGGCCGAAATGTCGGATATGCTGGAGGTGATCGGCTACGGCAGCCTCGACGGGCTGATCGACGCCACGGTACCACCCTCCATCCGCCAGAAGGCGCCTCTCGTCTGGGGCGCGCCGATGACGGAACGCGAGGCGCTCGACAAGCTACGCGAGACCGCCAACAAGAACAAGGTGCTCGTCTCGCTGATCGGCCAGGGCTACTACGGCACCATCACGCCGCCGGTCATCCAGCGCAATATCCTGGAAAACCCGGCCTGGTACACGGCTTACACGCCCTACCAGCCCGAAATCAGCCAGGGCCGCCTCGAGGCGCTGCTGAACTACCAGACGATGATCTGCGACCTCACCGGCCTTGACGTCGCCAACGCCTCGCTGCTCGATGAAGCGACCGCAGCCGCAGAAGGCATGGCGATGGCCGAGCGCGTCTCGAAGTCGAAGGCGAAGGCCTTCTTCGTCGACGCCGCCTGCCATCCGCAGACGATCGAACTGATCAAGACCCGCGCCGAGCCGCTGGGCTGGAGCGTCATTGTCGGCAACCCCTTCACCGATCTCGATCCGGTCGACGTCTTCGGTGCCATTTTCCAGTATCCAGGCACGTACGGCCACGTGCATGATTTCACCGGTCTGATCTCGCGCCTGCACCAGACCGGCGCCGTCGCCATAGTCGCTGCTGACATCCTGGCCCTGACGCTGCTGAAGTCGCCCGGTGAAATGGGCGCGGACATTGCCATCGGCAATTCGCAACGCTTCGGCGTTCCTGTCGGTTACGGCGGCCCGCATGCCGCCTACATGTCGGTCAAGGACGCACACAAGCGCTCCATGCCCGGCCGTCTTGTCGGCGTCTCTGTGGACGCGCGCGGCAACCGTGCCTACCGCCTGTCGCTGCAGACCCGCGAACAGCATATCCGCCGCGAGAAGGCCACGTCGAACATCTGCACCGCGCAGGTCCTGCTCGCCGTTATGGCCTCGATGTACGCCGTATTCCACGGTCCCAAGGGCATCAAGGCGATCGCCCAGCAGGTCCACCAGAAGGCCGTGCTGATGGCCAAGGGCCTTGAAAAGCTCGGCTATACCATCGAGCCCGAGACCTTCTTCGACACGATCACTGTCGATGTCGGTCACATGCAGGGCGTCATCCTGCGCGCCGCAGTCGCCGAAGGCGTAAATCTACGCAAGGTTGGCGCTACGAAGATCGGCATGAGCCTCGACGAGCGCACCCGCCCGGCGACGCTGGAGGCCGTCTGGCGCGCCTTCGGCGGTAACTTTGCTGTGGGCGATTTCGAGCCGAGCTATCGGCTGCCGAAGGGCCTCGCCCGCACCAGCGAGTACCTGAGCCATCCGATCTTCCACATGAACCGCGCCGAAAGCGAGATGACCCGCTATATCCGCCGGCTGTCCGACCGCGATCTGGCGCTCGACCGCGCGATGATCCCGCTCGGCTCCTGCACGATGAAGTTGAACGCGACGGCGGAAATGCTGCCGATCACATGGCCCGAGTTCTCGGATATCCACCCATACGTTCCAGTGGATCAGGCGCTCGGCTATCGCGAGATGATCGACGACTTGACGGAGAAGCTCTGCGCCGTGACAGGCTATGATGCCTTCTCCATGCAGCCGAACTCCGGTGCGCAGGGCGAGTATGCCGGTCTGCTGACGATCCGTAACTATCATATCGCCAATGGCAATGGTCACCGCGACGTCTGCCTCATCCCGACCTCCGCGCACGGCACCAACCCTGCCTCCGCTCAGATGGTCGGCATGAAGGTCGTGGTCGTCAAGGTTCGCGAGAACGGCGATATCGACATGGATGATTTCCGCGCCAAGGCGGAGCAGTATGCGGAAAACCTCTCCTGCTGCATGATCACCTACCCCTCGACGCACGGCGTCTTCGAGGAAACCGTCAAGGAAATCTGCGACCTCGTGCACAAGCACGGCGGCCAGGTCTATCTCGACGGCGCCAACATGAACGCCATGGTTGGTCTGTCCCGGCCCGGTGATATCGGCTCGGACGTTTCGCACCTCAACCTGCACAAGACCTTCTGCATCCCGCATGGCGGCGGCGGTCCCGGTATGGGCCCGATCGGCGTCAAGGCGCATCTGGCACCCTACCTGCCAGGACACCCGGAAACGGATGGCCGTCCGGGCGCGGTCTCCGCGGCTGCTTTCGGCTCTGCCTCAATCCTGCCGATCTCCTGGAGCTACTGCCTGATGATGGGCGGCGAAGGCCTGACGCAGGCGACCAAAGTGGCGATCCTCAACGCCAACTACATCGCGGCCCGCCTGAAGGGTGCCTACGACGTGCTCTACAAGTCCGAAGCCGGCCGCGTGGCGCATGAGTGCATCATCGACACCCGCCCGCTGGTCGACAGCGCTGGTGTTACGGTCGACGACGTCGCTAAGCGCCTGATCGATTGCGGCTTCCACGCGCCGACCATGAGCTGGCCGGTTGCAGGTACACTGATGATCGAGCCGACGGAATCGGAAACCAAGGCCGAGCTTGACCGCTTCTGCGAAGCGATGCTGGCGATCCGTCAGGAGGCCCGCGACATCGAGGAAGGCCGCGCCGACAAGGACAACAACCCGCTAAAGAACGCTCCCCACACCGTCGAAGACCTTGTCGGTGAGTGGGATCGTCCCTACAGCAGAGAACAGGCCTGCTTCCCGCCCGGCGCCTTCCGCGTCGACAAATACTGGTCGCCGGTCAACCGCGTCGATAACGTCTTCGGCGACCGCAATCTGGTCTGCACCTGCCCGCCGGTCGAAAGCTACGCAGAAGCTGCTGAATAATAAGCAAACGGCCTTCCCTTTTTCAGGGAAGGCCGTATTCACGAATACCTGAGAGTGAAGGTCTGCGCGCGATGCCAAAAGACGACAGCGATTCTGTGATGCAGGCTCCGTGGCCAAGGCCGGTTCTGCTCGCTCTTGAAGAGCCGGGCAAATACGTGACCATCGCGACCACACAGGCCGCTTCCTGGGCGATGATCGAGGATTGGCCGACTGAAGACGGTCCGGCACTCGACAAGGCATTATTGGTGTGCGCCGACGTCATCAAGGGCAAACGCACCAACGACGACGCTCGCAAAGCCTTCATAGCCGCCGCTGTCGAGGCCGGCATCGATATCAAGAGCTGACCGCTCGCCCGCTCGGGTGCGCTTTCATTGTGTCGGCGTACAGAGCGAGCAGCGGAGATTTCTGCTATGCCCTCTGCTGCCCCGCGGCTTCCAGGATCAAGCTGGCAATGGCATCCGGGTGCGAAATCAGTGACAGATGGCTCGATTTCAGTTCGATGGTCTTGGCGCCCATCCGCTTGGCCATGAAGCGCTCGAGGTCGGGATCGATCGTTCGGTCTTCGGTCGACACGGCATACCAACTGGGCTTCGAGCGCCATGCCGCCTGTGTCGTCTTACCCGTGAGGAGCGCCTTGTGGAACGGCTCCTGCACGGCATAGAGCACTTTCGCCTTCGCCTCAGGGAGATCTCCGGCGAAGTCACGCAGGAATGCCGCTTCGGTCAGTCGTCCCTCGTCTCCATCGAAGACGATGCCCGCTGAAGCCGGCGGTGTCGGAAATGTCTTGGCAAGGGCCGTATAGTCTTCGCCGGCGTCAGGCGCACGCGCAGCCACATAAACAAGCGCCGATACGCTCGGATGCACCCCCGCTTCGGTAACCAACATGCCGGAGAACGAATGCCCGACCAGAACTGTCGGACCATCTTGCCGGTCGAGTACGCGCTGCACCGAGGCGACGGCTTCGGGCAGCGTCGTTAGAGGATTTTGCACGGCCGTCGCATTGAGCCCCGCAGCCTGCAGCCGAGCAATGACCTCGGTCCAGCAGGAACCATCGGCAAACAGTCCGTGTGCCAACACGACGTTTCGCGCTTTCACCGGGACAGCAGGCGCGGCCATACCACGGGTAGAGATGAGGGAAGCTGCCGCGCCTGCGACGAGTGCTGCTGAGAATGTCCGTCTGTTCATCATCATGATCAGTGCTCCCTGAGCGTTGAATTGTCCGTAAAACAGGCGCGCGTCAGCTCTGGCTGCGCATCCAACCATGCGGCCTGCAAAACTCGTTTGAAGTGGCTTTTCTTGGCGCTGCCGCACCAGCACCGTTGGCGCTGGACAACTCTTCGAAGGGGCCTTTGCGAAGCGCATCGTGCGATGCGGCCCGTTCGCAAATGAACCTATTCAGGAAGCGCCAACCGGTCAACCTACCCTGCACTACACATAGGTATAGATCAGTTGCCAAGGCTGACAGATTCGGTCTGCGCGGCAACAACGCCACGCAGGATCAAGCGCCCTGCCATGATGCTTTAAAGTAGCGAGTAGAGTGCTGAGGCGAGTGCGACAAACCCGAAGAGGACCAGAAGATAGCTCGTTCCTCGCGCGACCTTCGTTGTGAAATCCTTGGGCAGTTTTTCCCTAGCAAGGTTCACCGCGCTGCTTAGAAAGAACCACCAGGCAAGTGATCCGCAGAATACTCCACCAACGATGACTGCCGAGCTGAAACGCCGTGTCTCCTCTGTCAGCCCAAAACCGGCAAAGAGAGCGCCGAAGGAGAGAATGGTCGCCGGGTTGGAGATCGTAAGCAGGAAGGTCGCCAGCGTCGTGCCGATAAGTCCGCCTGCCCTCACATCTGCGGCCTGAACTGGATCGTGGGTCAATCCGCGATACCCGAGCCCGAGCAAGAGCAGCCCTCCGCCGAATGCCAATGGCAGGGTGGCGGCCGACATCAACTCTTCAAAAACGGCAATGCCGGTTACCGCGACAAGGGCGTAACTGGCGTCGCCGACCGCCGTCCCGAACCCGCAAGCGAAGCCCCCCAGAAAGCCGCGCTCGAGCGTGCGGTTGATACACAGCATCCCGATCGGCCCAAGTGGCGCGGTAATGATGACACCCAGCAGAGCGCCTTTCAGGAACAGCAGTAGCATTCTTTCGTCGATTCCCTTCCGCTGGCGCGTTTCACGGTCCCTCCGTACCGGGCCTTTAAAGGGCAGTCACGACGAGGTAAAACAAAAAGCCGCCAAAGCCGGCGGCCTCATCAACAATTCAGGGGATTGTGCCAATCAGTGTGCCGGTACGACGGCGTTGCCTTGGGCGGCAAGCGCCGCAAGGTCCGCTGGCTTCAACTCGACGGATTCGCCACAGCCGCAGGCTGACGTCTGGTTTGGATTGGTGAAGGTGAAACCGGAGCGTAGCGTTGTGCTCTCGAAGCCCATTTCAGTGCCGAGAAGGTAGAGCACGGCGGACGGTTCGACCCAAACCTTCGCGCCATCGCGCTCGATCAGGTCGTCCTTCGCATTCGGTTCCGTCACGAGGTCGATGGTATACTCCATCCCTGCGCAGCCGCCCTTCTTGATCCCGACGCGAATGCCCTTGGCCTCCGGTCCGGAGTTTTCGAGGATCGCTTTCACGCGGTTCGCGGCGGCTTCCGTCATACTCATTACTGCAAAGCCCATCGGCTTCTTCTCCTTCCGCGCGCGGATTCAAGGTCCGGCGTTTCACGATTCAAATGTAGTGCCAGCGGCTTAACCGATCAATACCAGCCTGCCGTATGATCGTGTCCGAAAAGTCTGCAACTTTCCGGGATCATGCTAGTACCAGCCGACGGCGACCTGCGCCTCTTCCGACATTCGATCCGGTGTCCACGGCGGATCGAATGTCATTTCGACCTCGACGCCGGATACGCCCTCGACCGCGCCGACAGCATTTTCGACCCAGCCGGGCATCTCGCCGGCGACCGGGCAGCCGGGCGCCGTCAGCGTCATCATGATCTTCACCATGCGATCGTCTTCGATGTCGATCTTGTAGATCAGCCCGAGCTCGAAGATATCGGCAGGAATCTCAGGATCATAGACCGTCTTGAGCGCCGAAATCACATCGTCGCTGAGCCGCGCCAGTTCGTCGGCCGGAATGCTGGAATGCACGATGCCTTCGCGCACGTCGATCTTCTGTTTGCTTTCGTCCAGGCTCATACGGACACTCCTTAAGCAAAGAACTTACGCGCATATTCCAGCGCATCGGCCAAGGCATCGACCTCGGCGCGTGTATTGTACATCCCGAAGGACGCCCGGCATGTGGAGGTGACGCCGAAGCGTTTCAAGAGCGGCATGGCGCAATGGGTTCCCGCGCGCACCGCAACCCCCTGACGGTCGATCACCATCGACACATCATGCGCATGCAGACCGGCAAGCTCGAAGGAGAAGATGCCGCCCTTGCCTGGCGCGGTGCCGAAAACGCGCAGCGAATTCACCGCCTGCAGCCGCTCCGCGGCGTAAGTGGCAAGATCCGCCTCATGGCGCGCGATCGCCTCGCGGCCAACCTTCTCCATGTAGTCGAGCGCGTAGCCGAGCCCGATCGCCTGCACGATCGGCGGCGTCCCGGCTTCGAAGCGATGCGGCGGATCATTATAGGTCACGGCATCTTCGGTCACCTCGAAGATCATTTCGCCACCGCCCTGGAAGGGCCGCATCTCGCGAAGCCGCTCCTTCTTGCCGTAGAGCACACCGATCCCGGACGGGCCATAGAGCTTGTGGCCGGTCATCACGTACCAGTCGCAATCGATGTCCTGCACGTCGACAGGCATATGGACGGCGCCCTGCGACCCGTCGACCAGAACCGGAATGCCGCGCTCGTGCGCGATGCGGCAGATCTCCTTCACCGGAACCACCGTGCCGAGCGCATTCGACATATGCGTGATGGCGACGAGCTTGGTGCGGTCGGTCAGGCTTCTCTCGAAGTCCTCGATATGGAAGGCGCCCTCGTCATCAACAGGCACCCATACCAGCTTGGCGCCCTGCCGTTCGCGGATGAAATGCCACGGCACGATGTTGGAGTGATGCTCCATGATCGAGATGACGATCTCGTCGCCGTCTCCAAGCTTCGGCATGCCCCAGCCATGGGCGACCGTATTGATTGCCTCCGTCGAAGACTTCGTGAACACGATGTCGTTGACATCAGGCGCGTTCAGGAAGCGCCGGACCTTTTCGCGCGCGCCCTCATACGCGTCGGTCGCGGCGTTCGAAAGGAAATGCAGACCACGGTGAACGTTCGCATATTCGTTCGAGTAGGCGTGCGAAATCGCGTCTATGACGGCCTGCGGCTTCTGAGCGGAGGCACCGTTGTCGAGATAGACCAGCGGCTTGCCGTAGACTTCCCTGGCAAGGATCGGAAAATCCTTGCGAATGGCTTCGACGTCGTATGTGGTGGCCGGAACTATCTTGTCCATAACGCTATCCGATCAGGCGTGCTTTTCGAGCCAGGCCGAGATGACGCCTTCCAGCGACGCGACCAGCGCTTCGTCTTCCAGTTCTTCAACGATCTCGGCAACGAAGGCGTTGACGAGCATTGCGCGCGCCTTGTTCTCCGGAATGCCGCGCGCCATCATGTAGTAGAGATGATTGTCGTCAATGTCGGCAACGGTCGCGCCGTGACCGCACTGAACGTCGTCAGCGAAGATCTCCAGTTCCGGCTTCACCGAAAATTCGGCGTCGTCGGACATCAGAAGCGTATTGCAAGCCATCTTGGCGTCGGTCTTTTGCGCGTCCGGAGCAACGCGGATCATGCCTTGGAAGACGCCCTTGGCGCGGTCGAAGACGACGTTGCGGATCACTTCCGTGGAGCCCGTATGCGGAACGTTATGGCCGAGAACCATGGTAACGTCCGTATGCGTTTCAGCGCCAAGCAGGTTGATGCCGCGAAGCGTCAGATCGGCGCCCTCGCCCGTTACCTTGATGTGCAGCTCCTGGCGAACGAGCTTACCGCCGGCATTGATAACGAAAAGCTTCAGCTTGGCATCGGCGCCGAGATCGACCCGGATCTGGCCGAGGTGCGTATCCTCTGCGCCCTGCTGCTGGATAATGATCCAGGTGAGCTCCGTACCTTCTCCAACCGTGATGTCACTGACGTGCGACACGAAAGCGGCGTCGGAGGTCACTGCAAGGTGACGTTCGATGACCGTCGCTTTCACGTTTGCGCCGAAGCTAATCGGCAGGCGCGTATGCGTCTGGCCGCCAGCATGAACGAACTGGATCTCGAGCGGTTCCTCAAGCGCAGTTTCGGCGGCGACGTCAATGACGTAGCCATCCCGCACGAAGCTGCCGTTGATGCGGCCGATCGCGTCATCACTGCCGAATGCGCCGAGGCCGGTGGCAGCCGTGCCGTTTGAAAGCTGAGCCGCATAGCTCGAAATATCGAGGCCATCGACCGAAGCCTTGAGATCGGGCACACCCTGAATAACCGAAAGGACCGAGGATTCTTCAACCAGCGGGTCGCGGGCTTCCGAACCAGCGTCGCCGGCCTGTTCCGGAATGGCGCGCAACAGCGTCTTGAGATCGGTATAGTGCCAGGCCTCGATGCGGCGCGTCGGCAGGCCGGCCTTCTTCAGGTCGTCAAGCAGCCTGTCCCGGATGGCGATGACCGAACCGTCTCCCGGTAGCTCGCCGACCTGGTTGTTGAAAGCCTCGATGAGCGCCGCTTCAGCGGCGGTCTGGCGGCTCGTCGTCTGCATGTTCATGAGACCCGTCCTTTCCGCCTAAATCAGGCTGCCGCACCGATGATGTCGGCGTAGCCGTTGGCTTCCAGCTCATGCGCCAGCGCCTTGTCGCCCGACTTGATCACCTGCCCCTTGTAGAGAACGTGAACGGTATCCGGAACGATGTAGTCGAGCAGACGCTGGTAGTGGGTGATGACGACGACGGCACGATCCGGCGAACGCAGCGCGTTGACGCCATCGGCAACGATCTTCAGTGCGTCGATGTCGAGACCGGAGTCCGTCTCGTCAAGTACGCAAAGCTGCGGCTGCAGCAGCGCCATCTGCAGGATTTCGGCGCGCTTCTTCTCACCACCCGAGAAGCCAACGTTCAGCGGGCGCTTCAACATTTCGGTGTTGATCTGCAGCTTGCCGGCAGCGTCCTTGACGAGGCGCATGAAGTCGGGGGTCTTCAGCTCTTCTTCGCCGCGCGCCTTGCGCTGTTCGTTCATCGCAACCTTGAGGAACTGCATAGTGGCCACGCCCGGAATTTCGACCGGATATTGGAAGGCCAGGAAGATGCCCTTGGCCGCACGCTCGGCAGCGTCTAGTTCCAGGATGCTCTCGCCGTTGTAAAGGATGTCGCCTTCGGTGACTTCGTAGTCTTCGCGCCCCGACAGGACGTATGAAAGTGTCGACTTGCCGGAGCCGTTCGGGCCCATGATGGCAGCAACTTCACCGGCCTTCACCGTGAGGTTCAGTCCGCGAATGATCTCGGTGCCGTCTTCAGCGATGCGGGCGTGCAGGTTCTTAATTTCAAGCATGGTTTTGTCCCATAAAAAGCAATCGGAGAAAGGCGCGATCCACGCGCCCTCGCGCATTCATGTCGTATTGCGTCAGCCGACGCTGCCTTCGAGCGAGATGCTGATAAGCTTCTGCGCCTCTACGGCGAATTCCATCGGCAGCTCCTGCAGGACTTCCTTGACGAAGCCATTGACGATCAGCGCGATCGCCGCTTCCTCTGGGATGCCGCGCTGCAGGCAGTAGAAAAGCTGGTCTTCCGAGATCTTCGAGGTGGTTGCCTCGTGCTCGAACTGCGCCGTGGAGTTCTTCGCCTCGATATACGGAACCGTATGGGCGCCGCACTTGCCGCCGATCAGCAGCGAATCGCACTGCGTGAAGTTGCGAGCGTTGGATGCCTTGCGGTGCGCCGATACCTGGCCGCGGTAGGTGTTCTGCGATACGCCGGCCGCAATACCCTTGGAGATGATGCGGCTCGACGTATTCTTGCCGAGGTGGATCATCTTCGTGCCGCTGTCGACCTGCTGGTGGCCGTTCGAGACGGCGATCGAGTAGAACTCGCCGCGGCTGTCATCACCGCGCAAGATGCAGGACGGATACTTCCAGGTGATCGCGGAACCAGTCTCGACCTGCGTCCAGGAGATCTTCGACCGGTCGCCACGGCAATCGCCACGCTTGGTGACGAAGTTGTAGATGCCGCCCTTGCCCTGGGCATCGCCTGGATACCAGTTCTGAACGGTCGAATATTTGATCTCGGCATCATCGAGAGCAACGAGCTCGACGACGGCGGCATGCAGCTGGTTTTCGTCGCGCTGCGGCGCGGTGCAGCCTTCAAGGTAGGAAACGTATGCACCTTCCTCGGCGATGATCAGCGTGCGCTCGAACTGGCCGGTGTTCTTCTCGTTAATGCGGAAGTAGGTGGACAGCTCCATTGGGCAGCGAACGCCCTTCGGAACGAACACGAACGAACCATCGGTAAAGACGGCCGAGTTCAGCGTCGCATAATAGTTGTCGGTGGTCGGAACGACGGAGCCGAGATATTTCTGCACCAGTTCCGGATGCTCGCGGATTGCCTCCGAGATCGACATGAAGATCACGCCGGCCTTCTTCAGCTCTTCCTTGAAGGTCGTGACAACGGAAACAGAATCGAAGACGGCATCGACGGCGATCTTCGGCTTCTCGACACCGGCCAGGATTTCCTGCTCCTTGAGCGGAATACCGAGCTTTTCGTAGACCTTGAGAATTTCAGGATCGACTTCGTCAAGCGACGTCGGGCCAGGCGTGCTTTTCGGCGCGGCGTAGTAGTAGATGTCGTTGAAATCGATCTTCGGATAATCGACGCGCGCCCAGGTCGGTTCTTCCAGCGTCAGCCAGCGCTTATAGGCCTCGAGACGCCATTCGAGCATCCATTCCGGCTCCTGCTTCTTGGCGGAAATGAACCGGATGATGTCTTCGGACAGGCCCTTGGGTGCCTTGTCCATTTCGATGATGGTCTCGAAACCGTATTTATACTGATCGACGTCAATCTCGCGGACGCGATCAACCGTTTCCTGGACGGCGGGCATGTCATTCTCCAATCTCGCCGGAGAAAAGGTCCGGCAGCTTGTCGTTCGGGCAGTATCGTTTGCCCCGTATGTAGGTGGCCAAAAGGGACTTTTCAGCCCGAATGGCAAGCGGAAAATTGCGTTTCCGCAAATTTATAAAGCGGTCACGCCGCCTCCCCGGCCAGCTTGCGCCGAGCGGCTATTTTCGCAAAGACCGAAATCGCCTTGTCGATCTCGTCCTCGGTCGTTGCAAAGCCCAACGAAATGCGCAAAGCACCGAGTTTGGGGTCACGCCCCATGGCAACCAGAACATGGCTTTCGCCGACCTTGCCGGATGAGCAGGCGGACCCGGCAGAGAGCGCCACACCTTCGAGATCGAAGGCGATCTGGCCAGTCTCGGCCTTCAGCCCTGGAAGCGTGAAAAAAGTCGTATTCGAAACACGTTGGCCTTCGGCGCCGTAGATGACGACGTCAGGCGCAGCGCCTCGCATTCCGGTTTCCAGTCGATCACGTAGAGCCGACGCGACTTCATTGCGCGCATCCAATTCCGCAACAGCTGCGTCGGCAGCAGCGCCGAAGCCGATCACCGAAAGCGAATTCTCTGTCCCCGAGCGGTGACCCTTCTCCTGGCCGCCGCCATGGATCAGCGGCCGCGGCATCAGGACTTCGCCACGGGTGATCAGCGCACCGGCGCCTTTCGGACCGCCGATCTTATGCGATGAGACGATCATGAAGTCGACGCCAAGTGCGTTGGTGTCGAGCCTCAAACGACTGGCCGCCTGCACCGCATCGACGACAAGCAGGCCACCATGCGCCTGTACGATTTTCGCAACGTCGGCAATCGGCTGAACGATACCGGTCTCGTTGTTGACCAGCATGACGGCGACCATCGGCAGCCCGGTCGCCTTGTTATGCGCCGTAAGCAAGGCGCCAAGCGCATCGAGATCGACGACGCCCGCCTCTGTCACCGGAATTTCCGTCGTCCGTTCCTTCGGGAAGCGCCCACCTTCGCGAACTGCAGGATGCTCAACCGCGGAATAATAGAGCTGACCGATTGCCAGCGGCGTCCGCCCCATCCTAAATTCCGGCGTCAGCACCATATTGGCCGCCTCGGTGGCGCCGCTCGTGAAGATCACATGCGCAGGATCGGCGCCCGCAAGCGTTGCCACTTGGCGCCGCGCACTTTCAATGGCTGCGCGGACGGCCCGGCCCTCGCCATGCACCGAATTCGGATTGCCGAACAGATCCATTGCACGCAGAACCGCGTCGCGCGCATGCGGATGCAGCGGCGAAGTCGCGTTCCAATCGAGATAAAGGCGTGGCGGCGCCATGATCTTTGTCCTGCGCTTTAAGCTTGCACGACGCCTCGGCTCATTTTCCTTGAAATTTCGGCCGGGCTTGCCTTATGACACATCCCACAATGCGTGGATCGCCATGCAAGTTTCGAATTGTTCTAAACTGCGTTTTAGAAAAGCTGACAACGTTCGTCAAGTCTGCGCAGCGTGAACGCGAAGAAATAAACGCCGGAGTACCGATGCCCGAAGTCATTTTCAACGGCCCCGCAGGCCGCCTTGAAGGCCGCTACCAGCCCTCCAAGGAAAAAAGCGCGCCGATTGCCCTCATTCTGCACCCGCATCCCCAGTTCGGTGGCACGATGAACAACCAGATCGTCTACCAGCTCTTCTACATGTTCCAGAAGCGCGGGTTCACGACATTGCGCTTCAACTTCCGGGGAATCGGCCGCAGCCAGGGTGAGTTCGACCACGGCGCCGGCGAGCTTTCGGATGCCGCGTCCGCGCTCGACTGGGTGCAGAGCCTGCATCCCGATTCGAAGACGTGCTGGGTTGCCGGCTATTCCTTCGGATCGTGGATCGGCATGCAGCTCCTGATGCGTCGTCCCGAAATCGAAGGCTTCATGTCGATCGCGCCGCAGCCGAACACCTATGACTTCTCGTTCCTTGCGCCCTGCCCGTCTTCCGGCCTCATCATCAACGGCGAAGCTGACAAGGTCGCGCCCGAGAAGGATGTAAACGGCCTCGTCGAGAAGCTGAAGACGCAGAAGGGTATCTTGATCACGCACCGCACGGTGCCCGGTGCCAACCACTTCTTCAACGGCCAGGTCGAGACCCTGATGAGCGAGTGCGAGGACTACCTCGATCGCCGCCTGAATGGCGAACTGGTGCCGGAGCCGGCCGCCAAGCGCATCCGCTAGGCTGACCGC
Organism: Rhizobium sp. CF122; assembly: GCF_000282035.1. Taxonomy (GTDB): domain Bacteria; phylum Pseudomonadota; class Alphaproteobacteria; order Rhizobiales; family Rhizobiaceae; genus Rhizobium. The sequence goes on along the minus strand of NZ_AKKA01000021.1, from coordinate 51,177 downwards.
ATCCCGGCGGTCAATTCGAACGTCGGGCAAGACAATCCGTCGATGATCATCGGCATGCGGCTTCGCATGCCGATTTTCGTTAGGACATGCTGGGATGCGGCATTGTCCGGATGGGTGAACGCGATGAACTGTTGCGCAAAGTTCCGTCCAAAGAACCAATCGGCAAGCCCGCCGGCAATCTCCGTCGCATAGCCCTTGCCCCATTTCTGCTGCCGAAGCGAATAGCCGAGTTCGAAATCCTGCCGCTCGCCGCCAAATAGCGAGAACCCCGCGGGCCAATGAAGCGGCCGTCATCGCGACTGAGGATTTTGTATTTCTTGGTTGCGTCCCGCGCCTGCTCGCCGAACCAGCTGCGCAACCGCAGCCTTTTCACGCGACCACGGGGGGCAGCACCCGAAAGATATCGCGTCGCCTCGATCGTCGAATGGAGCTCCTGGATCAGGCCCGCATCGTCGGGGTCCCACAGATAGCGACCAGGCGCGGTGTCTCCAGAATGACCTGTTGCATCACGGTTTCACCACGACACCGCCGCTGACAGGCGCATGCACACCCGTTGTCCCCGGAAACGTCAACGGCAGGCCATCCAACGACCTCACCGCCAGATAAGCCCAGGCTTCGGCCTCCATGGAGTCGCCGTTGAAGCCCGCCTCCTCCGCCGTTATCACCTTCGCGCCATGAGCAATGTCTTTCAAATCCTGCATCAGCACGCGATTGAGGCGACCGCCACCGCAAACGACATAAAGCGTCGGCTTCACCGGAAGGTGACTGGCGGACTTGATGATCGAGGCGGCCGCGACATACGCAAGAGTGCGCGCACCGTCGCCAAGTTCTGCATCTTCGCCCGATGGCGGAGGAAAGTCGTTGCGGTCGAGCGAGCGTCGCTTCTCCGCGGTAAAGAACGGGCTGTTCAAATATCGATCCGCCAGTTCCGCGACAATCCGACCTTCCGAGGCAATCATGCCGCCCTGATCGAACGGCACGCCCGCATGGGTCTCGACCCACTGATCGATCAGCGTATTGCCCGGCCCGCTGTCGTAGCCGACGATGACGCCGTCCTCGCCGACATAGGTGAGGTTGGAAATCCCGCCGATATTGACAAAGCAGACCGGCAAAGCCGCGTTCGTGACGTTGGCGGCAAGTGCTGCATGATAGACCGGAACCAGTGGCGCACCCTGGCCACCATGCACCATGTCGTTGGCACGGAGGTCGTAGGCCACCGGAATGCCCGTCTCGCGCGCCAACAGTGCCCCATCGCCGATCTGCACCGTCAGCGCCTCGTCCGGACGGTGCAGCACCGTCTGCCCGTGAAAGCCGACGACATCGATCGAAGCCGTATCGAGCGTATTCGCAGCCAGAAATTCCCTAACGGCAACTGCATGACGTAACGTCAGTTCACTCTCGATCGCGGCGAGATCACCCGGCCTTTGCTCACGTTGGGTAATGGTCTTCGCTTGCTCCAGTGCCAGCTTCAACCGATCACGGAAGGCTGGCTCATAGGGAACGCCGAGAAACGGTCCGCGCTCGACGACGGCCCGGCCATCGGTACGCAGCAGCGCCACGTCGATACCGTCCATCGATGTTCCGCTCATCAAGCCGATCGCGGTCCTGATCTTCTCCATGACCCCTCGCTGGAAGATTCCTGCCAAATGGTGACTGTTCGGCAAAACAGTGCTAAACGCGCCGCGTCACTTCAACAATAGCCAATCCGAAAATCCGCACCCGAGAGCAAAAGGTCATGTCCGAGTTCAAATCCGATTTCCTCCACACGCTGAAAGAGCGCGGCTTCATTCATCAGATCTCCGATGAATCGGGCCTCGACGAACTCTTCGCCAAGGAAACGGTAACGGCCTATATCGGCTTCGACCCGACTGCGCCCAGCCTGCATGCGGGTTCGCTCATCCAGATCATGATGCTGCACTGGCTGCAGGCAACTGGCCACCGCGCTATTTCACTGATGGGCGGTGGCACAGGCATGGTCGGTGACCCCTCTTTCAAGGACGAAGCCCGCCAGCTGATGACGATCGACACCATCGAGAGCAACATTGCTTCGATCAAGCGGGTCTTCTCAAACTACTTGACCTACGGCGAAGGCCCCAAAGATGCACTGATGATCAACAACGCCGAGTGGCTGCGTTCCATCAACTACCTGGAGTTTCTGCGAGATGTCGGCCGGCATTTCTCGGTCAACCGCATGCTGTCCTTCGACAGCGTCAAGATGCGGCTTGATCGCGAGCAGTCGCTGTCGTTCCTCGAATTCAACTACATGATCCTGCAGGCCTACGACTTCGTCGAACTCGCCAAGCGCTACGACTGCCGTCTGCAGATGGGCGGTTCGGACCAGTGGGGCAACATCGTCAACGGCATCGACCTCGGTCACCGCATGGGGACGCAACAGCTCTACGCCCTCACCTCGCCGCTGCTGACGACGTCTTCGGGTGCCAAGATGGGCAAGTCCGCGACCGGCGCCGTCTGGCTCAACGCCGACATGCTCTCGGCCTATGATTTCTGGCAGTACTGGCGCAACACCGAAGACGCCGACGTCTCGCGCTTCCTGAAGCTCTACACGACGTTGCCGATGGACGAGGTCGCGCGCCTGTCGGCGCTCGCCGGCTCCGAGATCAACGAGGTCAAGAAGATCTTGGCGACTGAGGTCACCGCGATCCTACACGGCCGCGCGGCGGCCGAACAGGCCGCCGAAACCGCCCGCAAGACCTTCGAGGAAGGTGGCCTTGCCGAAAACCTTCCGTCGGTCGAGGTGCCGGCTGCCGAGCTCGACGGTGGCATCGGTCTGCTGTCGCTGATCGTCCGCGCCGGCCTTGCCGCCTCGAATGGCGAGGCCCGTCGTCACGTTCAGGGCGGTGCGGTGCGCATTAACGATCAGGCTGTCAGCGACGAGCGCAAGGTTGTCGGAAGCGGCGAGATCACCGCCGATGGCGTCATCAAGCTCTCGCTCGGCAAGAAGAAGCACATCTTGATCCGCCGCGCGGCATAAGTTCTAGCAACATCGGAAAAGGAAAGCCGGCCTCGCGCCGGTTTTTTCGTGCCTATTGGAATTCGAAGATGTTGCGGAAGACGCCGGGGGCGATGATCGACAGCGGATTGACGATCAGATCGGGCGCTTCCAATTTCCCCGTCAGCTTGAACGTGATGCCGATCAGGCCGCGATCGGTGCCGTTGCCTAGGATGATACCGATCAGGGGTAATTCGGCAAACAGCCTGTTGAGGCCATAGGCAGGCATGAAGGTGCCCGTCATGTCCATCCTACCGCGCGGGTCACGTACTATACCCTGGAACACGGCGCCGACCTGATCGCCGCGCACCACGCCGTTCTCAATGCCGATCACGCCGTTTTGCGAAACAATGCGGGCAAAGCCGCGTTGGAAGCGCTGTGCCGAGGTGTCGATGCTCCGCTTGACCGCCGAATTCAGGCTCCGTTGCTCCTGACCGACCGGCGTCGAGACGATTGAATGCAGGCGCTGCTCGTTGACCAGAGAAAAGCGCCTGATGTCGATCGAGCCGTCCCAGCGGTCGCCTGCGCCGAGGCGGATCTGCAGATTGAGCAAGCCACCCATCATATGCTGATAGAGGTCGGCGAAGCGCGAAACAGAGCCCGCATCCCCGCTGGTGACATTGATAACGCCATTGCCCTTGGTCTGGGCAACGAACGCCTCGCCGCTGTCGGTGACACCGGTAAAATTCAGTGCCTGTAACCTGCCATCTGCGGAAACGTACAGCATGTCAGCATTCCGCATCTTCTCGTCATTGAAGCCGATGATGCGACCGAGCTTGGCCCGAACCGATACGTTACCGCTGCGGTCGGTCTCGCCGCCGCCACCGCCGGACTTCAATCTGGCGATGATCGGGCGAGCGTCGGCGCTGTTGCCTGATACGGAGACATCAAGCCCGCCCTTGCTGCGCTTCACCGAAACGGCAAAATCATCCAGCGACGACAGTTTGACACTGTCGAAATCCGCCTTCATGAGATTGCCCTTGCCGATGACAAGCGAGCCATTTGCTCCGAAGCCGTCGCCCTTGAGGACGAAGTTCTTCAACTCCGTGTTGTCGACGGGCCCGGATGCCTCGAACGCAGCAGTCGCGCCGATACCGCTTCCCTTCGACCAACCGATCCATGGGAGGGACAACCGCGCCCTTCCAAGATCGACCGAGACCTGCTGTCGGTCCTGATCGATGCGATTGAGCTCGATGTCTATGCTGCCATCGATGATGTCGTTGAGGCCGGGCAGCACCTTTTCTCGCTGATCGTTGTTGAGCGTGGCGGTAATGGTCTGTTGTGGCTGAACGTCCGAAGATTTGTCTGTCGGCTCGACAAGCTTGATGCCAGCGGGAATGCCGTCGATCAGCCCCTTTCCGTCAACGCTTACCTGCTTCGGATCGGCGTTAAGCACCCCGTCAAGATCCGTGATCTTGCGGCCCGAAATCGGTTTGGCGATATCGAGATCCTGCAGCTGCAGCACAGCCTTCCATTCAGCCGGCGGAGGATTCTGCGACGAGATCAGCCCGAGGCGCGCCTGCACGTTCGCCGACACCTTGCCCTTGAGGTCCTCAGGCACGAAGCCTGCACGCTGCAGTATCTGTACTGGCTTATAGGTCAGCAATTCGCCGACCGCGTCCGCCGCGCCGGAAATGGGAAGATTGAGTTCGGCCATGAGCGGCTTGTCATAGGTCGACGGCAGGACAAACGTTCCCTCGCCGACGTTTACCGATCGTCCCGAGGGGAAGAACGCCGTCCCGCTCTTGATGGAGATCGTCGCACGCGGACCACTCAAGTCAAAATGCGCATTCGTATCACGGATCGGCGGGATGTCGCCGGCCACATTCATTCGCGTGCCAGCGATGTCGAAGGCGATCCGGATCTGGTGCTCATCGAGTTTCAGCCCCTTGCCGACAGCCTCGTCCAAGCGTCCAAATGGAATGAAAACGGAAATCGACGCGTCACTGACGGTTCCCCCGAAGAGGTTGCGTTCAACCCACTCGCGGCCCTTCGACGCCATCCAGAATGGCCACAATTGCTTGACCGCCGTTGTCTGCAAATGTTGCGACTGACCGGCAAAGCTGATCTCCGGTGACGCATCGCCGAAACGGACGTGCAGCGAGCCGAAGAGGCCTCCGGCTGGGCTCGAAACCTGCATGTTCGCAAATTGCAGTTCGCGGCTGGCAACGAGGTAACGACCAGTCGCATTTATGTCAAAGGCAAGTGGTTGCTCTCCGGATCCAACTGGCGCCGCGGTGCCGCCGCTGACGAGCAGATCGATGCCGAAGCCCTTTCCTGCGGAAGCATCGATCTTGTCCAGGTCTATGAGGGCACCGCTGAGCGGCACGGATGTTGCACCGAACTGAACACGCGACTTGGCAATCTCCAGCGTCTGCTTCGAGAAGTCATAAGCGAGGTTGATGCGGCCGCCGCTCAGTTCCTGCTGGTCGCCATCCATATAGAACTGCCCCGGCTTCAGTTCGATCGAGGCGCCAAGCGCCGGCGGGTCTTGATCGCCGGCGCGAAAGGCCGAGATCGTCAAGTCACCAGAGCCATTGATGCCTTGCCGGATTCGGCCCTCGACGTTCCGCTTGAGCGTGAACGGTCCCAGATCGACGCCCGCGACCTGCCCTGTCAACTTCGAGGTGCGTCCGCTGGCCCGTTGTGTGACGACGCTGAGCGTTGCCGGCCTGCCGTTGATCGCGACCTCGCCATCCAGCGCCAGCGCGCCCTGGCGTGTCCTCGAGAAGGCGAGGTTGTCAACCACGATCGAGAGTGGACCGTTTGCGGTATCGGCGAGCTTGATGTCAATGCCCGAGAGCTTGACTGACCGCGTTCCGCCGCGCTCCACGAAACTGTCGATCATGTCGAGCTGAGCAAATGCAGCTTCCATCGCGGCCGGGATTTCGTCGATCCTGACATCATCGAGCTTGAGCGGTTTTCCGGACGGCAGCAACGCCGTGTCGAGCGCGATATCCTCTGCCTCGATCTGCGCGATCGCTATGCGACCACGAAAGAGTTGCAGCGGGTCGAGCGCCATGCGCAATGCATGCGTCGTCGACAGGTGCTGGCCACTCTCTTCGTCGATCATGTTAACGTCGCGCGCCTCAAGCGCAAGCCGCAGGTTCGATGTGAAGCGGATGACCGTAGAGCCGACCTCGGCGCGATAGCGCGGTCCGATGGCCGAGTTGAGCGCAGCCTGCGCCTGCCGCGACAGCGGCGCGTCGAACATGCCGCTTTCCACCGTGAAGATAATTGCCGCGAGCACGAACAGAATAACGGCAACGCAGCCACCCATGACACCGGCCGTCCTGCGCATGCGCGAACGTGTCGGCGGGCAACTGACGATGATGGGATCTTCGGCCTGCGCCGAGGGAAGCTCATGCAGTGCGACGATATCTTTCTTGCGGAATGTAATTTTCTCGCCGCGGATCGCCGACATGCGTCTCGCCTAACTCCCTAACTTGTGGTTTGGACCAGACTGGCTGGACGATTGTTCGTCCAATATATATCTGGCAAATCACCTGTTATCCATAAACCCGGCAAAAGAAAGGTCTCTCCATGGCGGATATCAGCATCGGTACGACGGCGCCTGACTTTGATCTCCCGCGAGATGGCGGAGGGCGCATTTCGCTTCGTGATTTCCGCGGAAAACCGCTGGTGCTTTTCTTCTATCCCAAGGACGACACGACGGGATGCACGGCGGAATCGCTCGCCTTCACAGCACTTGCGGATGAGTTCGAAAAGGCTGGCGCTGGCGTCATCGGCATGTCTCCCGATTCCGTGAAATGCCACGACCGATTCATCAAGAAGCACAACCTTGCGGTTGTCTTGGCGTCTGATGAAGAGAAGACGACGCTTGAGGCCTATGGCGTGTGGAAACAGAAGACCATGTATGGGCGCAATTTCATGGGCGTGGAGCGAACGACCTTTCTAGTCCGCGAGGATGGGACGATCGGCACGATCTGGCAGAAGGTGAAGGTGCCCGGCCACGCAGAAATCGTGCTTGCAGCCGTCCAGAACCTGTCGCGATGACGCCTAGCTCCATCACATCCCTGCGCGGCGGCGCGATCGACGCTATCGGTGCGACCGATCTCAATGAGAAGACGACGCTTGCTCAGGAGACTGCCACGCGTTGGTTCGATCGCAAGCTGTCTCTGCGTTCGCCCCTCGACGCGCCGTTGCCGGACAGACCGGGCCGTCCGCACAAGCCAGATCTGATACCGCCGACGCAGGTCGAAAAGCGTTCCTTGCATACGGTCAAGGGCCGCATCGCGCTGCTGCATGCTATTGCCCATATCGAACTCAACGCTGTCGATCTGGCGCTTGATATCGTTGCGCGATTCGCCACTCAACCGGTGCCTAACTCTTTCTTCGACGGTTGGATGCAGGTTGCCTCCGAGGAAGCAAAACATTTCCGCATGGTGCGTGCCCGCCTGAGAGACCTCGATGCAGACTATGGTGACCTGCCCGCCCACGACGGCCTGTGGCAGGCGGCGCACTCGACAAGGAATGACCTAACGGCGCGCCTCGCCGTTGTGCCGCTCATCCTCGAGGCTCGCGGGCTGGACGTCACGCCGTCGCTACAGGCCAAGTTGCGCGAAACCGGCGATCTGGAGAGCGCAGCCGTACTCGATGTCATTTACAACGATGAGAAGGGGCACGTCGCGATTGGCGCCAAATGGTTCCGTTTTCTCTGCGCGCGCGAAAGGCGGGATCCGGCACGAACATTCCACGAACTGGTACGCGCCAATTTCCGCGGTCCGTTAAAGCCTCCCTTCAACGACATCGCGCGGGCCGAAGCCGGCCTGACGCCGTCCTTCTATCGGTCACTGACATCGACGAGCAACGCCTGATCTTATAGCGACAGCCATGCTGACCTAAGTAAATATTAACCATAATCATGCGTAATTGCGGCAATTGAGGCATCGGCCGTCAATTGGGAGATTCTCCGTGACGCATGCACAGCACAGCCGCGTATTCGGTCAGAAAAGACAAGAGCATATACTGATCCTGGCAAGCGGTGACCGGGTCCGTCATCTGACGGTCAGGCCGTGGATGGCGGCACTTGCCTTCTGCTTCGTCGGCGTCTTTGCGATCGGCTATCTCCTGGCGACCTCTTATCTCGTCCTGCGCGACGACCTGATTGGTGCGACGATGGCAAGGCAGGCGCGCATGCAGCATGACTATGAAGACCGCATCGCCGCTCTGCGCGCCCAGGTCGACCGGGTTACGTCACGTCAATTGCTTGATCAGCAAGTTGTCGAAGACAAGGTCGACAAGCTCATGGAGCAGCAGCTGGCGCTTACCTCGCGCCACGGCAAGCTCGGCTCGCTTCTTGATCGCGCGGAGAATTCAGGGCTGGGCGGCAAGGAGACGACGACGCTCCAGTCTTACGCTCCCGAAGCAAAAGACAAGCACGCCTCGCTTTCCGGTGCAGTTCAGGCAATCGAAAATCAGCTTGCCGGAGCTGACAAACCGGCCGACGTGACGACCGACAACGCTACGCTCGCCGACGTCCCGGCACAGGAAACCGTTGGCGACCGCGCCGACCGCGTTTTCTCCAAGGTGACGCTGTCGTTGAAAGACATCGAGCAGAAGCAGCGCAATCGCATCGCGCAATTGACGAGTGACGCGGGTGGTGCTGCCAATGCCATATCGAAGGTCCTGACGCGTTTCCGCATTTCGGTACCGGCCGAGCGCACGAAGCAGGATGACAGCGCAGTCGGCGGACCGTATGTCGAGCCTGAAGGCGCGGATGATTTCGATAGCTCGCTATCACAGCTTGACGATGCCCTCACCCGCCTTGAGACCGTACGGAGCACAGCGGAATCGCTGCCATTCCAGAACCCGGCCATTGGCAAGGAGATCACCAGCTCGTTCGGCAACAGGCGTGATCCGTTCCTCGGGCGGTTGGCACTGCACTCCGGCATTGACTTTCGTTTTGCGCCCGGTGAGAAGGTTCGCCCGACAGCGCCTGGCAAGGTGATTGCGGCCGGCTGGACCGGCGGCTACGGCAACATGGTTGAGGTTGACCACGGCAACGGCATTTCCACCCGTTATGGTCACATGTCGGAAATCCTGGTGAAGGTCGGCGACAAGGTCGACCGCAATGACGTGATCGGCCTTGCAGGCAGCACCGGCCGGTCCACCGGTACGCATCTGCACTATGAGGTCCGCCAGGACGGCCGGGCAGTCGACCCCATTTATTTCATGAATGCGGGCTTGAAGCTTGCCAGTTACATGAAGTAACTACGTGCACTAACCACGTCTTTACCTGTGCACTAGCCGCAAGGCCTGTATTCCTTGACTTAAGGGCAGTTTCGGCTTATGTCGCGCTGCATTGCGGCACGCAATCATGCCGACTCAATCAGAGTACGGCCGAACCGGAACGGAAACAGTTTTCCCTTTGACGACATTTGCTGATCTTGGCTTGAGCCAAAAAGTGCTTTCCGCTGTGACCGACGCGGGCTACACGACGCCAACTCCCATCCAGGCTGGTGCGATCCCTTTTGCGCTCGAGCGACGCGATATTTGCGGGATTGCGCAAACGGGAACAGGCAAGACTGCATCCTTCGTTCTGCCGATGCTGTCGCTGCTGGAAAAGGGCCGTGCCCGCGCTCGCATGCCGCGCACGCTGATCCTCGAGCCGACCCGCGAACTCGCGGCGCAGGTTGCGGAGAACTTCGAAAAGTACGGCAAGAATCACCGGTTGAATGTCGCGCTGCTGATCGGCGGCGTGTCCTTCGAAGATCAGGATCGCAAGCTTGAGCGCGGCGCCGATGTTCTGATCTGTACGCCCGGCCGCCTGCTCGATCACTTCGAGCGCGGGAAGCTTTTGATGAGCGCTGTCGAAATCTTCGTTATCGACGAGGCCGACCGCATGCTCGACATGGGCTTCATCCCCGATATCGAGCGTATCGCAAAGCTCATTCCGTTTACCCGTCAGACGCTGTTCTTCTCGGCGACCATGCCGCCTGAGATCCAGAAGCTTGCGGATCGCTTCCTGCAGAATCCGGAACGCGTCGAAGTCGCCAAGCCGGCGTCGACGGCAAAAACCGTAACGCAGCGTTTCGTCGCCTCGCACGGCAAGGACTACGAGAAGCGCGCCGTTCTGCGCGACCTTATCAAGGCGCAGACCGATCTCAAGAACGCAATTATCTTTTGTAACCGTAAGAAGGACGTTTCCGAGCTCTTTCGGTCCCTGGACCGCCACGGCTTTTCCGCCGGCGCTCTGCACGGCGACATGGACCAGCGCTCGCGCATGGCCATGCTGCAGAACTTCAAGGACGGCAACCTCCAGCTTCTCGTGGCTTCCGATGTCGCCGCTCGCGGTCTCGACATTCCTGACGTCAGCCACGTCTTCAACTTTGATGTTCCGATCCATTCCGAGGATTATGTTCATCGCATCGGCCGCACCGGCCGCGCAGGCCGTTCCGGCGCTGCATTCACTATCGTCACCCGCCACGACCAAAAACACGCCGACGCGATCGAAAAGCTGATCGGCGAGAAAGTCGAGTGGTTGAACGGCGACCTTTCCGCCTTGCCCCCTCCTGAGCCCGGCCGCGAGGACGATCGTTCCCGCCGCAAGGGTCGAGACAAGGACCGCAGTCGCAGCAAGGGCCGTGGAGGTCATAAATCTGATATCGCCGTCGCAGATAATGACGTCGAGACGATGGAAACAGCAGCACCAGCAAAGGTGGAAAGCGTGAAGCAAGAGCGCAAAGCAGAACAACACAAGCCGCAGCACAGCACGCGCGCCACTCGTCCTTATCCGGCAAACGATGACAATCGTGACCGCCGCCGCTACCGGGACCACGACGACGGCCCGACGCCTGTCGGTTTCGGCGATGAGATTCCAGCCTTCATGCTGATCACGGCCAACGCCAAGATCTAACGAATCATGGGCACGCCGGGCATCGATTTTCCGGGCGTTGGCGTTGGTCTGGTGATTTTGCGTGACCGCAAGATCCTCCTTTACAAGCGTCTCCGCGCGCCGGAGGCCGGCCACTGGAGCATTGTGGGCGGCAAAGTCGATCATATGGAGCCGGCAGAGCAGGCGGCGCGCCGTGAAGCCGAAGAAGAAACCGGTCTATCGATTGGCCGCGTCAGTCTCCTCGGCCCCGCAGAAGTTATCAGCAAGGCGGACGAACAGCACTGGGTCTCCCTGCTCTATATTGCGTCCGAGTTCGACGGCGAACCGAAGCTCACTGAGCCGGAAAAGCTCTCGGACTTCGGCTGGTTCAGCCGTTCCGACCTCCCGCAACCGCTCTCCGCATTCGCGTCCGCCGCCATGGACAGGCTGAAAGCCGACGAACTCCTCTAGGGTTTCACTCCGCCCGGAGCGCTGCCTCATAGGCAAGCCGCACCCATCGCGCCATAAGGTCGGGGTCGTCATAGGCATCGTCGGGGATCGACCAGTATGGCATCTTCACCGGACTTCCCTTCTTGCCTTCGTATGCCCATTGCGTCGCCCCGGCTGCAGCGAATTCGGGCGCGCTCTGCTCGTCGGCTTTCAGCAGCATCTCGCCGCGCACCTCGACCGCAACAATCCGCCCCATATGGTAGATGCCCTTGCCACCGAACATCCGTTTGATCGTGACGGGGCCAAGCCCCTGAAACATTTCTTCAATCGCCGCCGCATCCATCCCCTAGCCCTTCAAAACTCCGCCTGCCGCGATGACGGCCTCCGGCGTATCCACATCCAGATGCGCAGCGTCGCCGATTTCGATGTCGGCCACAGGCACGCCCGATGTCTCAAGGATGTGCCGCGCACCGACGTCACCCTCCAGCCGCAAGACCTCATCGTACAGGGATTTCGGTATAATCACAGGATTGCCGCGCTTACCGTGCGACACGGCACGGATGATCGAATGGCCATGCGATCGTCGGAACGCCAAGATCAGCTTATCGAGATCGCTGCTAGAAACGCCCGGCATGTCGGCCAAGATGACTAAAGCTCCATCCGCGTCCCGCGCTTGCTCGACGGAAAATCCTGTCGCGAGCGACGAGGCCATGCCCGAGGCGTAGTCCGGATTGTGAACTATCATCGCATTCAGCCCGGACAGCACCGCTTCGATGTCGTTTTTGCGATGTCCCGTCACGACAATGACTGACGACGCCCGACTGCCGATCGCCGTCCTCACCGATCGCCTGACAAGCGGCACGCCGTCAAACTCCGCCAGCAGCTTGTGCGGCCCGCCCTCGCCCATTCGGCTGGCCTTGCCGGCGGCAAGAACGATGGCCACGACGTTATCCGCGGGGACCAATTGCGCCTCCTGTTCACGAAGGCTTGGCCGCGCCTGGATTTCCATCAGAAGACCTCCGACACCCATGCCGCTGATGTCGAGTGCACTTGGCTCTTCACCCGCCAGGATCCGATCGAGCACCCAGTCGAAGCCATTCTCCTTGGGGCTGCGCGCGCATCCCGGTGCCCCGATCACAGGGATATCGCCGATGCGGCCGAGAACGAGCAGGTTACCCGGGTCGACAGGCATGCCGACCTGCACCACCTCGCCTCCGGCCTGTCGAATCGCCTCGGGAATCACGTCCTCGTCATCGATCACGGCAGACGCGCCGAAAAGAATGATCAGCTTCGGTGCTTTGTCGGGCGAACCTGATGCGTCTCGGAGTGCCTCTGCAACCGGCTCTACACGATGAGCAACCCGCGCCTCTCTAACGAGATGACTGCCGGATGCGATGAGCCGGCGGGAAAGCACACGCGCCGTCTTGTCCATCACCGCCGGCTTCAGCGAAGGCAGCTCCGTCGCAATCAATGAGACAGATCTGCCGGCAAAGGGTTTCACCTCGAATGCCGACGTCGCCCGCAGCACTTCGCATGCGGCGTCGAGTTTCGCGCCTGAGACGGCGAGCGGAATGATCTTGAATGTTGCGACCATGTCGCCGTTCCGGACAGGCACATGGTCGTTGAGGCAGGCGAGCGTTATGCCGGGATCGATCCTGTTCAGGCGATCGACGGCACTTCGGGTTGCGACGAACAGCCCGTCGACCGTCGAGTACACGTTCACGCGCCCTGTGGACGCCTCTGAGAAGCGGAGGTGGTCGGGAGTGACAGCCCTCGCAAGTCGTCCCGCCGCGTCATCCTCACCGACGTCCCCCGGCTCGATGCGCGCCGCAATGACATGTTCTATACCCTCGCTGCGGAGCCTGTCGATGTCAGCGGCATCGATCCTGTGCCCTTTGGGCAAGCTGCCGTCTGCAAGCTTCACCGCATGCCCGAGGACCACGCCGTCGGCATCATCGATAGAAAAAGACCCAAATTTCATTTCCTGTCACCAGCCGGTGAAATGTCGCGGGTTCGCAACGTCTGTACGATTTCCGCGAGAATGGCGACCGCGATTTCTGCCGGGCTCGCCGCACCGATCTTGAGCCCGATCGGTGCATTGATCCTGGCAAGCGCGGATTCGTCCACACCATCGGTACGCAACCTCTCCAGGCGCGTTGCATGCGTTTTGCGGCTGCCGAGCGCACCGACGTAGAAACAACCGATCCGCAACGCCTCGGCAATCGGGAAATCGTCGATCTTCGGGTCATGCGTAACCGCGACCAGCGCCGTATAGGCATCCAGCGGACGATCCTTGAGTACGTCCACTGGCCAATCCGCCGTCAGATCGATGCCGAGGAATCGTTCGGGTGTAGCGAAAGCCGTGCGCGGATCTATGATCCGAACATCGAAGCCGGCAAGAGAGGCCATCTGTGCCAGAATTTGGCTGATGTGGACGGCGCCGATGATCACGATATGGGCCGGGGGCAGATGCGCGTTCAAAAAATAGCGGTGCCCGTCGACCTCGATCGACGTCGATCTGCCCGAGCGGAACGCAGCTTCAACGGCAGGCACCAACCAAGGCTTCACGGAATCTCCCTCGAGAACGACGCTATCGTTGCCGTTCTCAAGATCAGTCAGCAGTATCGCGGCCCGGCGAGCGCGTCGGGCGTCATTGAGACGCGCAAGATTTGCGGCATCCATCAATCGAGCCTTTCGACATAGACGCGAATGCGGCCACCGCAGGAAAGGCCGACCCGCCACGCGGTTTCATCCGCGACGCCAAACTCGAGCATCTTCGCCTTGCCGTCGGCGATTACGTCCAGGGCCTCGGCAATGACGGCACCTTCGACGCAGCCTCCTGACACGGACCCTTCGAAATTGCCGTCTCGATCGATCACCAGATGGCTCCCCGCCGGTCGTGGCGCCGATCCCCACGTCTCGATCACCGTGGCAACAGCCACGTCTCGCCCGCCTTTCCGCCAGCCTTCTGCCGTCATCAGCGGATCAAGGTCAAAAGATGTCCCTGTCATGCGATGCCTTTCAATGTTTCGAGGTACCGGCGCGGGTCGTACGTGGTCGACCTAGTCGCGCCGAGTGCTTCCACGAGGTCGCTCAAGGATGATAGATTGTGAACCGGTCGGAATTCGTCAACATGCGGCAGCATTGCGCGCACGCCACGTGCTCGTGGCTCGAAGCCATCGAAGCGCAGTAACGGATTGAGCCAGATCAGTCGCCGGCAGGAGCGGTGCAGGCGGTCCATCTCGGCTGCGAGCAGCTCCGTTCCCTCGCGTTCCAGGCCATCGGTGATAAGCAGCACGACCGCGCCTTGGCCCAGCACGCGCCGGGCCCACAGGCGATTGAATTCCTTTAACGTTTCACCGATCCGCGTTCCTCCCGACCAATCCTTTACGGCCGCAGCGCATTCATCCATCGCCTCGTCAGGGTCCTTGTGTCGCATTTGGCGGGTGACGTTCGTAAGGCGCGTCCCGAAGAGGAAGGTATGCACCCGCCGGCGCTTCTCCGTCAGCACATGCAGAAAATGCAGAAAGATGCGCGTGTACTGGCTCATGGAGCCGGAAATATCGGCGAGAACGACCAAGGGCGGCTGGACCTCCCGGATTTCACGGTATCGCGGAAGAATGAGATCGGCCCCGCTGCGCAATGCCGCCCGCATCGTCCCGCGCGGGTCGACATGCGAATGAACATGCGACGGCCGGAAGCGCCGAGTGCGCACCTTGTCCAGAGGCAACTGCAGTTTCGTGAGCGCCTTCTTGGCGGCGGCAATCTCCATCGCTGACATTTGGGCGAAGTCCATCCGCCGGAAGACCTCGCTGCCAGACATGGTGAAGCGTGCGTCTATCTCGATGTCGGGCTCATCACGCGGCGGCTTGTTGTCCCTTCGTTCGCCGAGCAAGGCGTCGGCGGCGCGGCTTTCACCGGGCCTCGCCTTTTCCTTGTCACGCGTGTCCAGCGCGCGTGGTGACATCATCGCGATCATTTTTGCGACGAGATCTCGCGACTGCCAGAAAAGCCGAAACGCCTCGTCGAAGACCGCCTTGTCTTCATGCCGCTTGACGAAGACGGACGAGAGTGCGGCGTGAAATTCCTCCCGCGACCCCATGCCGATTGCCTCGACCGCCTCGATCGCGTCGACGATCGCCGCCGGCCCGATCTTCATGCCGGCCTTCCGCAATGCTCTGGCAAAGAAGACGATATTGTCTGCAAATCGACCGTCGCCGACTGGAGGCGGTGGAACGGAGATCCCATCCTGTCCGCTTCTCGGATCCATGCGCTATCCCGCCGCCTGCAGCTCGCTCTTGACATCTTCCAGCACCTTTGCGCCGTCGCTGCTTTGAATGCGTGCAATGTCGTCCTGGTATTTCAGCAGTGTTCCGATCGTGTCGGAGATCGTATCCGGATCGAGCGCCAGCCGGTCGAGTTCCGTCAGCGCTGTCGCCCAATCGATCGTCTCGGCAACGCCCGGGTTCTTGAAAAGATCCAGTGCACGAAGCTTCTGCACATAGGCGACGATCTGTGTGGACAGGGCTGCATTGCAGCCCGGCACCTTGCGTCGAATGATTTCCAGCTCCTGCGCGGCATCGGGATAATCGACCCAGTGGTAGAGGCAGCGCCGCTTTAGCGCGTCGTGGACCTCGCGCGTCCGGTTCGTGGTGATGATGACGATCGGCGGCTCGGCGGCCCGGATCGTGCCGAGCTCGGGAATCGTTACCTGAAAGTCGGAAAGAACCTCCAAAAGGAAGGCCTCGAATGCCTCGTCGGTACGGTCTAGCTCGTCGATAAGGAAGACTGGTGACCGGCCATCCGGGCTCGATAGAGCCTGAAGCACCGGCCGGCGGATCAGGTAGCGTTCGGAGAAGATGTCCGACTCGATCCTGTCCCGGTCGGTAAGCCCGGACGCCTCGGCAAGGCGGATTTCCAGCATCTGCGCCGGGTAATTCCATTCGTAGACGGCCGAGGCGATGTCCAAGCCTTCGTAGCATTGCAGGCGGATCAACGGCCGCCCCAGGGCTTTTGATAGGACCTTGGCGATCTCCGTCTTCCCGACACCGGCCTCACCCTCCAGGAAGAGAGGACGCCTCATCTTCAGGGCGAGAAAAAGCACCGTGCCAAGTGCCCGCCCAGCCAGATAGTCCTGATCGCCCAGCATCGCGATCGTCTCGTCGATCGACGACGGCAGCGGCAGATGCGCTTGATCCGGCATGTCTTCTCCCTTTTTCAGGAAGTTATAACGTGTGATAGTCGCGGTTCATATAGAGAAGCGCGGGCTTGGCCTCGTTGTAGCGGACCGCCACGACCTCACCGAAAATGATATGGTGCGTCGACATTTCCTTGATTTCACTCACGCGGCAATCGAAGGAGGCAAGGGCGTCGTGAAGAATGGGTGCACCGGTGACGAGCTTGTCGAACCGACCCGTCGCGAAACGTTCGTCGTTGCTGAGCTGGGTGCGGCCGGAAAAGGCATCGGCCAGCGCCTGATGGTGCGCGCCCAACGTGTTCAGGGCGAAGATGCCGCTCCGGAAGAAGATGTCGTTCTTCGGATTGCTATTGTTCAGGCACACAAGAACGGTTGCAGGGTCGTCAGATACTGAGCAAGCGGCAGTGATCGTCACGCCGCGGCGCTCCTCGCCGATTGCCGTCGTCACGAGCTGCACATGGCCTCCAAAGCGGCTCATCGCATCTCGGTAGAGGCGCGGATCGATCGGTTGTTTATTCAACAAAGGCATTCTCCATCCGGCGTCACCGGCTTGCTGTTTCCTGTAATATGAAGGTGATCGGTTACCTTTTCTACAAAAGCCAGGCGAAAAGCTTCCCGATTGTGCGTTTTTCTTTGACGATCGATGTCGGACGGATAAAAGAGCAGGACAAACGACAGGGACCTGCAGCTTTTATGAATACTTTGCGTGGCCTAGCACTTCTGCCGATGCTGCTCCTTGCGGCCGCAGAATGCCATGCCGCGGGCCTGATAGTCGGTGTCGTAGCGCCACAGAGTGGCAACCTCGCGCCAATCGGCGCGCAGGTCATTGCCGGCGCGACGGCCAAGGTCCAGCAGGATGGTAACACGATTGTTACGGTCGGAGAGACTTGCGAGGCAAACAGCGGCGCGGCAATCGCCGACGCACTGATTAATGCCAAGGTCCAGGTGGCCGTCGGTTTTCTCTGCAGCGAAACGCTCGAAGGCGCGCTGCCGAAGCTCAAGGACGCAAATATCCCGGCGATCACCGTCTCCGTGCGTTCACGCATTCTCATGGAAGATGCCCTGAAGAATGGCTGGCCGTTCTACCGGATGGCGCCAGCCGATGGCGCCGAAGCGGAAAAGATCATCGAGGCAATCGTGAGCGAGTGGGCAGCCTCGCCGATCGCACTGATCGAGGATGGCACCATCCATGGTCGGGAGCTTACGGAAGCAATCCGTAACGCACTCGAGGAAAAAGGCCTCAAGCCCGTCTTCACCGACACCTATCGACCGGGCCAGGAGCAGCAGGTCGCTCTCGTGCGACGACTGAAGAAAGCCGGGGCAACAAAAGTCTTTGTCGGCGGAGATCGTAGCGACGCTGCCGTCATCGCACGCGATGCCGCAGCGGAAAAAGCTCACCTCGATATTCTTGGTGGCGACGCCATGCGCGCTGCTGACCAGCCGCTTGCACTCGCGGATGGCGTTCTCGCCGTTGTTCTGCCTGATTATGCCGCGCGCCCGGAGGCGAAGCCGGTGGTCGACGCGTTCCGCGCGAGTGGCGTCGAGCCGGAGGGCTATGTGCTACCTGCCTATGCGGCGGTGGAAATCGCCACGAAGGCAGCCCAGGATGCCGGCGCGGACGACAGGCCCATCGCGCAGCACATCGGCGGCACCTCCTTTGAGACGGTCATCGGAAAAATTGCTTTCAACGCCGGCCATGAACTGGCCGACAATCCCTACCGCATGCTGCAGTGGCATGCCGGTTCGTTCGTGCCGCCAAGCACTCCGATCGAATAGATCTGACGCTGCGGCATGCGTTCTACGGAGAGACTTCAATGACTACGCCCATTCGCATCGCGCCATCCGTCCTTGCTGCCGATTTTGCTAAACTCGGCCAGGAAGTGCGCGACGTAACGGCCGCCGGAGCCGATTGGATTCACCTCGACGTCATGGACGGTCACTTCGTGCCGAACATTTCCTTCGGCCCTGACGTTATCAAGTCGCTGCGTTCCTATACGGATGCAGTGTTCGATTGCCATCTGATGATTGCGCCGGTCGACCCGTACCTTGAGGCCTTCGCGAAAGCCGGCTGCGATCGCATTACCGTCCATGCTGAAGCCGGGCCGCATCTCCACCGCTCGCTTCAGACGGTACGCGGGCTGGGCAAGAAGGTCGGCGTTACCATTAATCCAGCAACGCCGCTTTCGGCGATCGAGAACGTGCTCGACGACATCGACCTGATCCTCATCATGTCGGTGAACCCCGGCTTCGGCGGGCAGAAATTTATCCCGGCGATGGCCGACAAGATCGCCACAGCGCGGTCACTGATCGGTGACAGACCGATCGACCTTGAAGTTGACGGTGGAGTGACGGTCGAAACCGCGCCGATCATCGGCAAGGCTGGCGGCGATGTTCTCGTGGCCGGTTCGGCGATTTTCAAAGGCGGTTCGCTCGAGGCCTACAAGACAGCAATCAGCGCTCTACGAAATGCCGCCGAAGGTCAATCCAAGTCGTGATAAAAGCAGGCCGCCCTTGATTTCCGAGCGGCTTCGGGCGGCTCGCCCGCCCCTCCCCGATCTTTTCGTGGGCGCCATTCTCTGGGGCACCCAGATGCTGGCATCCGCAATGGCCGCGCTCTATCTCAGAAATGGGATGGAGACGGCACATGTCCGCGATCTCGCAATGCTCTATTTTGCGGGCGGTTTACTGGCCTGGCTGTTCATGTTGCCCTTGGGCCGCTTCCTTGCGCATCGACGATCCCTGAAAACACGCTTTGCAGCATTCTTCGTTGCACTTGCCGCCGGGACCATCTTGATGACGGCCTTTCTCTTCGCCATGGACTACCGGGTCTTCTACTCCGCGTGGCACGCCTCTTTTGGATCCCGCACATGGGTGTTCCAATTCGTCTTTACCGGAGCCAGCGCGGTCTATCAGTTTGCCGTGCTGGGAATTCGCCTGTTTCTTCCGCTCGGCCTTCTCTGCCTTTTCGGCACGAGTATTGCGCTTGCCAAACGCATGCGTTGAGATTGCCGCCTGTCTTTGCTACAGGGGCGCCAGCATTCTTTTTATGAACGAAAGCAGGAAGCCATGATCCCGCGCTACTCCCGACCAGAGATGGTCGCCATCTGGTCGCCCGAAACCAAATTCCGCATCTGGTTCGAAATCGAGGCTCACGCCTGCGATGCGCTCGCCGAACTGGGCGTCATCCCGAAATCCGCTGCAAAGACAATTTGGGAGCGAGGCGGCGCTGCGACGTTCGACGTTGCGCGGATCGATGAAATCGAGGCCGTCACCAAGCACGATGTCATCGCCTTCCTGACACATCTTTCAGAAATCGTCGGCCCGGATGCCCGATTCGTCCACCAGGGGATGACCTCTTCGGACGTTCTCGACACCACGCTGAACATCCAGCTCGTCCGTGCAGCCGACATTCTGCTTGCCGATATGGACCGCCTGCTTGCGGCACTCAAGGCACGCGCGTTCGAACACAAGGACACCATCCGCATCGGCCGTAGCCACGGCATTCACGCCGAGCCGACGACGATGGGACTAACGCTGGCGCGCTTCTATGCCGAGATGAGCCGCAACCGTGCGCGTCTCGTGGCTGCGCGTGCCGAAATCGCCACCGGTGCGGTTTCGGGCGCCGTCGGCACCTTTGCCAATATCGACCCACGCGTCGAGGAACACGTCTGCGCCAAGCTCGGCTTGATCCCGGAGCCCGTTTCGACCCAGGTCATTCCGCGCGACCGCCATGCGATGTTCTTCGCGATCCTCGGCGTCATCGGCTCCTCCATCGAAAACGTCGCGATCGAGATCCGCCACATGCAGCGGACTGAAGTGCTGGAAGCCGAGGAATACTTCTCGCCTGGCCAGAAGGGTTCTTCTGCCATGCCGCACAAGCGCAATCCGGTTCTGACCGAGAACCTCACCGGCCTAGCGCGCCTGGTGCGCATGTCGGTCGTTCCGGCCATGGAGAACGTCGCCCTGTGGCACGAGCGCGACATCAGCCATTCCAGCGTCGAGCGCGCCATCGGTCCCGACACGACGATCACGCTCGACTTCGCCCTCAACCGTTTGGCCGGCGTCATTGAGAAGCTTGTGGTCTA
The DNA here is from genome assembly GCF_000282035.1 of Rhizobium sp. CF122. Lineage (GTDB taxonomy): Bacteria > Pseudomonadota > Alphaproteobacteria > Rhizobiales > Rhizobiaceae > Rhizobium. The sequence continues at coordinate 30,598 of NZ_AKKA01000021.1, read as the reverse complement.
TCCCGACAACATGATGAAGAATCTCGATAAATTCCGTGGCCTCGTGCATTCGCAGCGTGTACTTCTGGCGCTGACGCAGGCTGGTGTTTCGCGTGAGGATGCCTATCGGCTCGTTCAGCGTAACGCGATGAAGGTTTGGGAACAGGGCAAGGACTTCCTCGAGGAATTGCTCGCCGACGCAGAGGTCCGTGCCGCGTTATCCGAAGAAGAAATCCGCGAGAAGTTCGATCTCGGATACCATACCAAACACGTAGATACGATCTTCCGGCGCGTTTTCGGCGCTGCCTAAGTTGGACTACCGGGACGGCGCCTTCGAGGGCGCCGTTTTCCGTTTCGGCTTCCGGGGCTTCGCCGATGTCCTCTTTTCGTTCGTCTCATCAGTGGAATTTGTCGCTTTCGGCGTTCCTTTTGTCCGCCCCTCGCGCACTCCCTTTGCGGCCTTGGCGACAAGGCGGTCCAAGTGCTTCAGGTCTTCGTCATCGAGGTGCTCGATCCCGATGAACTTGTTCTCGGCGTGGCTCGTCAGAATAATCTCGTCGAGCTTGGCCTGGACAGCGCGAGCATCCCTCGTCTGCGCATTCTGCAACACGAACACCATCAGGAACGTAATAATGGTCGTTCCGGTATTGATGACCAACTGCCAAGTCTCTGAGAAATCGAAAAGTGGCCCCGTCGCTGCCCATATGGCGACGAGCGCGACAGCGAGGACAAAAGTCGCTGGCTTCCCTGCCCATTCAGACGTCTTGCTGGCAAAGCGGGTAAACAGATGTTGCGGCGCAGCCATATGTGACCTCCCTGGGGTATCCCCTCAGCGAAACTCCAAGGGAGGTGGTGCAGTTCCAGTCCGCAGCCGTCAGACAACCGGTGGTGCCACGAGCTTCCTATAGAGGTGCCAGCTGGCATGACCGAGCACCGGCATGACCAGGGCAAGCCCGACGAACAGTGGGATCGTGCCAACCATGAGAGAAACGGCGATGATCAGCCCCCAGCAGAAGACCGGCACCGGGTTGGCGACAGTCGCCCTGACCGATGTCTCCATCGCGCAGACGAGCCCAACGTCCCGATCCAGCAGCAAGGGAAAGGTCACGACGGTCGTGGCCAGAACGATGATGGCAAAGCCTAGGCCAAGCAGATGCCCCCATATGATCAGCTGTATCCCCTCAGGCGTGCCGAAGATCTCCGAGAGGAACACTGAGATCGACCGCGGGAAAACATCCCCAAAGACGTTGGAATAAAGCGTCTGCGCAGCGACGAGCCAGACGACGAAGAAGCCGAACAGCAGCAATCCGCCGGCAATGATCGACGGGAACGCCGGCGATCTCGTTACCTCAAGAGCGTGTCTCCACGAGGTGTCCATACCGGCTTCACGCCTGCGGCTGATTTCATAGAGCCCGATCGCTGCGATGGGGCCGATCAGCGCGAAACCTGATATCAGCGGGAAAATCATCGGCAGGAGGTTGGCACTTGATGTTGCGACTGCAAGAAAAATGCCGGCAATCGGATACATCAAGCATAGAAATACATAGTGGGATGGTTTTTCTCGAAAATCGTCGAGCCCGCGCCGTAGCGCATCGAGGACATCCGCAACGCTGATCTTGTTGACGACCGGGCGTGTATAGACATCGCTTGCACCCGACATAACATGGAATGCCGTCATGGCTTTCTCCTCCTCAGCCAAGATAGCCGGCAACGAAAGGATCGGCGACGACGCCGATACGAGACGCAACCGGCACTGCGGAAAAACATAACAAATTTCGCGGCCTTGTCCCACCCCTCCCTTGACATCGCCGCCAGGCTTTCTCACATCCGCGCCATCATGAAAGCTTCAGACGCCGAAATCCTCATCATCCCCGGTTATACGAATTCCGGTCCCAACCATTGGCAAAGCCGCTGGGAGGCCAAGCTCAGCACCGCTCGCCGTGTCGAACAGGCCGAATGGTCGAAGCCGGTCCGCGACGATTGGGTAAAGCGCATCTCCGAAGAGGTGAACGCTGCGACGCGACCAGTCATACTGGTCGCGCATTCGCTTGGCATTCCGTCCGCCATCCACGCCATTCCCCATTTCCGCAACAAGGTGGCAGGGGCATTCTTCGTTGCACCGCCCGATGTCGCCAATCCCGCGATACGGCCAAAGCACCTGATGACATTCGGCCCGTATCCACGAGATCCATTGCCATTCCCGACGATCACGATCGCGAGTCGCAATGATCCTTTCGGCAGCTATGAGCATGCCGACGACATCGCTGCCAGCTGGGGATCGCTCCTCATCGACGCCGGTGAGGCCGGGCACATCAACAGCGAGTCCGGCCACGGACCATGGCCGGAAGGAACAATGGTGTTTGCCCAGTTCCTGAGCCGCCTAAAGCCGTCCTAGAGGCGCTCGACCCTCGCCACCAGCAACCTCGCAGCATCGCCGCTGATCAGGATGCCGGTTCGACCGCCACTCCCTGGAGATCCGCTGACTGTTTGCGACTATCCGTCAGTCGCCCTCGCCGCGAATAAAGAGAACGCCCGCTAAGCCCACAAGAACTATGCATTGCAGTATAAACATTGGCCATTCTGGAGACATGTTGGTCCCTCCCCCATCAACGCGATATAGGGCGCAGTCAGCCAAGTGTATGCACGTTACGGAAAAGTTACACGCATATAGAGCGGCACACAAAAGCCGATAGATCCTACGTGTTTGTTTTTAATAGAATATTATTTTTATGACATTAAGGGCTATTTAATTCAATGAATGCAAAATATATACACGCTAAAAGAGCGAGTATGCAGATTGAAGCAAGCGACTCCCGATAAACGGGTTAAATCGAAGACCAAGGTCGAAGCCGCAGCGTTTGACGGCGACACGGCGCCACTGAACGGTGCTGAACTCCTGGAACGCGAGAGCCGCTGGAATTACGCGCTTGTCGGATCGGGTCTCGGCGTCTGGGATCACAATCTTCGTCTTGGCAAACGCTATTATTCCGATACCTGGAAGATCATGCGCGGCATGGCGCCCGACGAGGATGCAGACGGCGACTACGACACGTGGATCGAACTCATCCACCCCGACGACCGGGACTTTGTCGTAAAGGCCGTCGATCGGCAAAATGCCGGCGATCCCGACTATCAGATCTTCGAGTATCGCGAGCGCCACAGGGATGGCCACTGGATCTGGATTGAGTGCCGGGGCGCCTGTGTTCAATGGGACGAAAACGGTATCCCTGCCCGGCTCGTCGGCACCGATACCGACATCACCGCGCGTAAGGGGGCGGAGGAGCGGCTTGCGCACGTGTCGCGGCGCCTCGATCTTGCCCTTGATATCTCCGATATTGGGGTCTTCGAGGCTGACATCGAGAATGGAACGGTCGATTGGGACGACCGCCTTCTGGCGATCTACGGCATTACCGACACGTCGCCGGCCAACACCGGCAACGCCTGGGAGGCCTCGCTGCATCCCGACGACAGGGACCGCGTACTGGCAACGATCGATGAGTGCGTCACCAATAACACCGATTTCCAGCACGAATTCCGCATCATCAGGCAGGACGGCATCGAGCGCGTCATTCGCGCAAAAGCGGCCTTCTTTCTTGACAGCGACGGGCGTCGCAAGCTGATTGGCGCGAATTGGGATGTTACGGCCGAAGTTAGGCTCAACAACGAACTGCAGCGCGCCAAGGATCTCGCGGAAGCCCGAAACAGGGAGCTCGAAAGCGCCAAGGAGAACATCGAGCACCTGGCGTTGCACGATTATCTCACTGGCTTGCCCAATCGCCGATACCTGGACCGTATGCTGGACGAATGTTCCGCGCAATGTCGCCGGAACGGCCTGGCGCTCGCGATCCTCCACATCGATCTCGATCGCTTCAAGCAAATCAATGACACTCTCGGCCACCGCGCCGGTGACGCGATGCTGAAGCATGCAGCGCAAGTGCTGAAGGAAAGTGTCCGTTCGACCGATTTTGTCGCCCGTATTGGTGGCGACGAATTCGTGGTCCTCTGTACACTCGATGTCACGCCGAAGAAGATCTCCAATCTGGCGGAGCGCATCATCCGCAAGCTCTGCAGGCCCATTCGCTACGAGGGCCATGATTGCCGTTTCGGGGCCAGCATCGGCATTGCCACAGAAAGCAGTCCGGCGCTCGATGCCAAGCAACTTCTGCTCAATGCGGATATAGCGCTCTACCGCGCAAAAAGCGGCGGACGCAACCGGCACGAATTCTTCTCGACCGATGAGCGACGCCGCATCATCGCCAGCAAGCATTTGGCGGACGAAATCCTACTGGGGCTGGAACGGGGGGAGTTTGTTCCGTTCTACCAGTTGCAGTTCCATGCCCGAACGCTCGATGTTGCCGGAGTCGAGACGCTGGCTCGCTGGCAGCACCGGGAGCACGGTTTACTGGCGCCCGATCGTTTCCTGGCGATCGCCGAGGATCTGGATGTCGTCTCCACGATCGACGGCCTCATCCTCGAGCAAGCGCTGGCTGACCGGAAGCGATGGGAGGATGAGGGGCTCCTCATCCCGAAAATTGCGGTCAACGTATCGTCGCGTCGCCTCGGAGATCCAAACCTGGCGAAGAAGCTTCGCGGCTTGAAGATCGAACCACGCACGATTTCGTTCGAGTTGCTTGAATCGATCTCGCTGGACGATTGCGATGACGCCGTGATCGCCAATCTCCGGCACCTACGCCGCCTTGGCATCGACATAGAAATCGATGACTTCGGCACGGGCCATGCGTCCATTGTCAGCCTTTTGAAGCTGAGTCCGAAAACCTTGAAGATCGACCGCGAACTAATCCGCTTGCTGCCCCATTCGGCAGAGCAGCGGAAACTGGTCCGCTCGATCATCGATATCGGCCGTTCGCTGAACATTCTGGTCACGGCGGAGGGGGTCGAGACGATGGACCACGTCCGTATTCTTTGTGACCTCGGTTGCGATATGCTTCAGGGCTACGCGCTGGCCCGTCCGATGCCCGCGCTGCAGATAGCGCCTTTTGTACGCACCGCGTCTTGGCGGGGCGTGGAAGGCCCTGCCCGCGGTCTCCAGCAGGATCTGCGTAAGTCGGTCAACGGCTCCGGCCAGAGATAAAGGCCTGCATGACGGCCCCGACAGGGACGCCTCACATTCCGTTGATCGCAAAAAACCTGTAGACTGCTTTGCAGAAAGTCTTCGATTCTCTTAGCGGCACTCCGGCAATCCCGGATTCCGGGGAAGGAGTGACAGGCGGATTGTGAAACCCTCGCTTTTCCTTTAAGGGGACGCCACGAGATCGATCCACTCGCGCTATCCCAAGAGCGCCAACGATAGAGAACAATTGCAATGAACCGTCGCCGCCGTATTTACGAGGGCAAGGCAAAGATTCTGTATGAGGGCCCGGAACCGGGCACGCTGATCCAGTTCTTCAAAGACGATGCCACCGCCTTCAACAAGAAAAAGCACGAAGTCATCGATGGCAAGGGCGTTCTGAACAACCGCATTTCGGAATATATCTTCAGCCATCTGAACAAGATCGGCATTCCGACACATTTTATTCGCCGCCTCAACATGCGCGAGCAGTTGATCCGCGAAGTGGAAATGATCCCGCTCGAGATCGTTGTACGCAACGTTGCCGCCGGCTCTCTGTCCAAGCGCCTGGGCATCGAGGAAGGCGTTGTGCTGCCGCGCTCGATCATCGAGTTCTATTACAAGTCCGACGCGCTCGATGATCCGATGGTCTCGGAAGAGCACATCACCGCATTCGGCTGGGCAAATCCCGCCGAGCTCGATGACATCATGGCGCTCGCCATTCGCGTCAACGACTTCATGACCGGCCTTTTCCTCGGCGTCGGCATCCAGCTCGTCGATTTCAAGATCGAATGCGGGCGCCTGTATGAAGGCGACATGATGCGCATCATCCTCGCCGATGAGATTTCGCCGGACTCCTGCCGTCTGTGGGATATCGATACCCGCGAGAAGATGGATAAGGACCGCTTCCGCCGTGACATGGGTGGACTTCTCGAAGCCTATTCGGAAGTTGCGCGCCGCCTCGGTATCATCAACGAGAACGAACCCGTGCGCGGCACCGGTCCGGTGCTCGTGAAGTAAGACTTTCAGGCCAGCAAGACAGGGAAGATAAAGTGATCAAGGCTCGTGTAACCGTCACGCTGAAGAACGGCGTTCTCGATCCGCAGGGCAAGGCCATCGAGGGCGCCCTCGGCGCGCTCGGATTCGATGGTGTCGGCCATGTCCGTCAGGGCAAGGTTTTCGACGTCGAACTCGAAGGCGCCGACAAGGCTAAAGCGGAGAGCGACCTTAAGGCAATGTGCGAGAAACTCCTCGCAAATACGGTGATCGAGAACTATAATATTTCCGTCGACTAATCTGGTCGTGGAGCGCACTCGATGGCTGAATTGACGCAAGAGCTCATGCTTGAGTTGTTGACGAAAATGCACGAGCACATCGACACACTGGATGCGTCGCTTGACGACATCCGGAGCGAAATGCATTGCATGCGCGACACAATGAGCTCGATGCAGCAGGAAATACATAGTATTTACGGTGTCCTTGGCCGGCACGAAGGCCGGCTGGAACGCATTGAAAAGCGTCTCGTACTTAGAGAACTTGCAGAAGCACAAACAAGGTTTTAGTCGCACTCATGAAATCAGCCGTCGTTCAACTTCCGGGCCTCAATCGCGATCGCGACATGATCGCTGCACTGACGAAAATCTCCGGTCGCGCACCGGTGACGATCTGGCAAACGGAAACGGACATTCCGGACGTCGACCTCATCGTCATCCCTGGTGGCTTTTCCTATGGCGACTACCTTCGTTGTGGTGCCATCGCCGCGCGCATGCCTGTGATGCAGGCAATCATCGAAAAGGCGAACAAGGGCGTCAAGGTTCTGGGCGTATGCAACGGCTTCCAGATCCTCCTCGAGGCAGGTCTGCTGCCCGGCGCACTGATGCGCAATGCCTCGCTCAAGTTCGTCTGCCGCGAGATCAAGCTCGAAATCGTCAATGCCGACACCGATTTCACCCGTGCCTACTCCAAGGGCCAGGTGATCCGCTCCCCCGTTGCGCATCACGATGGCAACTATTTCGCCGACGCCGAAACCCTGGCGAAGATCGAGGGCAATGGTCAGGTGGTCTTCCGTTACGCGGAGGGCACCAATCCGAACGGCTCGGTCAACGATATTGCTGGCGTCCTGAACGACAAGGGCAACGTCCTCGGCATGATGCCGCACCCCGAAAACCTCATCGAAGCAGCACACGGCGGTTCCGACGGCCGCGGTCTGTTCGCTTCTGCCCTCGAGGTAATCGCTGCTTAACCTTCGGCACGTAAGAGGCCATTCATCCGGTCCATTGGAGCAAGATTGATGCGCCCTCGCCTTACGACGACACGTGTTCTCGCGATTGCCGCAACGGCGGCGCTGATCGCCTCCTGCCAATCAAACACGCCGGCGAAGGCGCCTGATCGCAGCGCGCTTTCCACCATGGAGCGCGTTGCTCTTGGCGCAAATGCCTGTTGGTTCAAATCGGGCGATGCCGCCTTCGCAGCCTACAGGCTGGCGCCGGAACTGAATTCCTTCTCCGGCCGTCCACGCATTCTCGTCGTGCACAAGGGAAGCCCTGAGAGCCGTCCATTGCTCGTCGTTCAGGCTGAAGGCACCCCCTCCAAGCTCGATGCCTTTGGTCCGATGATGCAAAGCGCCACGGGACCGCGGATCGTCAAGGACGTCACCCGTTGGGCATCCGGCGGCAAAGCTTGCAGCTGATCAATCCCAGAAGAATGACTTACTGGCTTCCCTGCGTGCATCCGCACGCGTAACGCCGATGTCTATTAGCTCGGCGTCTGTCAAATCGCGCAACACCCTGCGGCTCTCGCGCTTCTGATGCCACGACGATAGCCGATGCCATACGGACTGCAGTAAGGCTTGAGCGCGCGATACGCCGCCTGAGTCTTGCCGAACACGGTATTGCATCGATTGCACCTGAGAAGACAAAGGTGCAATCGGGGACTCGTTCTCTGGAACGGCAGACATATCTTTCTCCAAACGGAATTGTATCTGTCATTCAGATAATCTTGACGAATAAAGGGTGACAATATAGAGAATTGTCATCATGACAACTTGGCTCCCAGACGTTTCGCGTGGTTCCGGCCCGGTCTACCTCCGGATTGCGGACAGCATTGAATCAGCCATCGCCAGCGGCACATTGCCTGCAGGCAGCAAATTGCCGCCGCAACGAAACCTCGCCTACGACATTGGCGTAACAATCGGGACAATCGGCCGCGCATACGCGCTGGTGCACGAGCGCGGCCTCGTCGCCGGTGAAGTCGGCCGCGGAACCTACGTGCTGGATCGCGCCGAGACCGCACCCGGCAATCAGCCGGATCCGTTAACCATCGCGCTCGGCGGCACGCGCGCTATCGATGCGCCGGCCGGCAAGATACGCTTTGACACCACGGCGGCTCCGGATCTCGGTCAGGGTAAGATCATCGGCAGCGTGCTCGCCGCCATTGGCGAGGAAAAGCTTTCCGAAATCTCGTCCTATTCCCGTGTCTTCCCGCAAAATTGGTACGAGGCTGGCCGGCGTTGGCTCGCCAGAAACGATTGGACGCCTGAAACAGAAAACATCGTCCCTACCCTTGGGGCGCATGCGGCGGCTGTTGCGGTCATCTCGGCCGTGTCATCGCCTGGTGACAAGATCGTATTCGAAGACCTGAGCTACACGCAGGTCAGTCGCAGCGCGCGCATTCTCGGTCGCCGCACCATTACTGTCGAGTCCGACGAGAATGGTGTGATCCCCGATGACTTCGAGCGCCTCTGCCTTCAGCAGCATCCGAAACTTGCGTTCCTGATGCCCACCGCACACAATCCCACGCTGGCCACGATGCCCCGCGACCGCCGGGCAAGCATCGCGGAAATTGCGCGTCGGCATGGCGTCTGGCTGATTGAGGACGATCTCTACGGCGGAATGACCGGAGACGAAAATCCCCTGCTCGCATCGCTCGCGCCCGATCGCACGTTCCTGATCAGCGGCCTTTCGAAGTCGGTGGCTGCCGGAGTGCGCGGCGGCTGGGTCGCCTGCCCGCCGCATTTTGCGCAGCGGATCAAGGTGACGCACAAGATGATCACCGGCGGGCTGCCTTTCATTCTGGCCGAGGCTTGCGCCCGTCTCGTAATGAGCGGCCAGGCACACGAAATCCGCAAGGCCAGTGCGGCGGAACTGACGTTACGTGAACGGCTCGCGCGGGAACAGTTGCAGGGATACGACTTCGTATCGCATCCGCATGTGCCATTCCTCTGGCTGAAGCTGCCCGATCCTTGGCTCTCTGGAACCTTCAAGAACGCCGCCTACAGGGATGGTGTCCTGATCGACGACGAGGATGAGTTCAAGGCAGCTCGAGCAGAGAAAGTCTATCATCGCGTACGGATAGGCTTCTCCTCGCCGCGCAACCGGGAAGATATGGTTGCGGGATTGATGACGCTGCGACGCCTGCTGGAAAGCGGCGGCGCTGGCTACGACGGCGAGATTTGAGATTGCGGCGACGGGGCCGCTGACCGGCGACAAAACAGCGCCGGTCGGCAAAAGTCGCTTTACCCAACGATCATCGATGGTACGCCCATTCGTCCCATACCAATCTCTGCGACGGTCCGAGCAACGGCATGACGCGCGCCTGCATCAGGTCGGTTACAAGTTTTAAGCGGCGCAGTTGGCTCCCTGTATACCCGCCGTCTGTTAGCAGCTGCCATTTTCCTGTCGCGCGTTTCATTCAGTTAGGCTAAAGACACCGCAATCGCGCAACGGCAGGGACTTCCGAGAGCTCATGACCATTTCCAATACCCGCCCGATCACCCCCGAACTGATCGCCGCCCATGGCCTGAAGCCAGACGAATATCAGCGGATATTGGACCTGATCGGCCGCGAACCGACCTTCACGGAGCTCGGCATCTTCTCGGCCATGTGGAACGAGCACTGCTCGTACAAATCCTCCAAGAAGTGGTTGCGCACGTTGCCGACCAAAGGCCCGCGCGTCATCCAGGGACCCGGCGAAAACGCCGGTGTCGTCGACATCGACGACGGTGACTGCGTCGTCTTCAAGATGGAGAGCCACAACCACCCCTCCTACATCGAGCCGTATCAGGGCGCGGCGACGGGTGTCGGCGGCATTCTGCGCGACGTCTTCACCATGGGCGCCCGCCCGATCGCAGCGATGAATGCGCTGCGTTTCGGCGAGCCGGACCATCCGAAGACCCGCCACCTCGTCTCCGGCGTTGTGTCCGGCGTTGGCGGCTATGGCAACTCCTTCGGCGTACCGACCGTCGGCGGCGAAGTCGAATTCGACGCCCGCTACAACGGCAACATTCTGGTCAACGCCTTTGCCGCGGGTCTCGCCAAGTCCAACGCGATCTTCCTGTCAGAAGCCAAGGGCGTCGGTCTCCCGGTCGTCTATCTCGGCGCCAAGACCGGCCGTGATGGCGTTGGCGGTGCGACCATGGCGTCGGCTGAATTCGACGAATCCATCGAGGAAAAGCGCCCGACCGTACAGGTCGGCGACCCCTTTACCGAAAAGTGCCTGCTGGAAGCCTGCCTTGAGCTGATGCAAACCGGGGCCGTCATCGCCATTCAGGACATGGGGGCTGCCGGCCTCACCTGCTCGGCCGTCGAGATGGGCGCCAAGGGCGATCTCGGCATCCTGCTCGATCTCGACACCGTGCCAGTGCGTGAAGAGCAGATGACGGCCTATGAGATGATGCTGTCCGAGAGCCAGGAGCGCATGCTCATGGTCCTGGAGCCGGAAAAGGAAGCCGTCGCAAAGGCGATCTTCGTTAAGTGGGGCCTCGATTTCGCGATCGTCGGCAAGACCACCGACGACCTGCGCTTCCGCGTCGTCCACCAGGGCGAAGAAGTCGCCAACCTGCCTATCAAGGATCTCGGTGACCAAGCGCCCGAATATGACCGTCCGTGGCGCGAGTCCGACAAGCGCGCGCCATTGCCTGCCAACCTCGTTGCCGCACCGGCTGACTACGGTCGGGCGCTGCTGCAACTCGTTGGCTCTCCCAATCAATCAAGCCGCCGCTGGGTTTACGAGCAGTACGATACGCTGATCCAGGGCAACTCGCTCCAGCTTCCGGGCGGTGATGCTGGCGTCGTTCGTGTCGAAAACCATGCGACCAAGGCTCTCGCTTTTTCCTCTGACGTCACGCCACGCTATGTCGAGGCAGACCCGTTCGAAGGCGGCAAGCAGGCGGTCGCGGAATGCTGGCGCAATATCACGGCAACCGGCGCAGAGCCGCTGGCAGCCACCGATAACCTGAACTTCGGCAATCCCGAGAAGCCCGAGATCATGGGCCAGTTCGTCCAGGCCGTGAAGGGCATCGGAGAAGCCTGCCGGGTTCTCGATTTCCCCATCGTATCGGGCAATGTCTCGCTCTACAATGAAACCAATGGTGTTGCGATCCTGCCGACACCGACGATCGCCGGCGTTGGCCTCCTGCCCGACTGGAAGAAGATGGCTCGTATCGGCAGCGCTTCGAATGGCGACAAGGTGATCATGATTGGTACGGACGGCAGCCATCTCGGTTCCTCGGTCTACCTGCGTGATGTTATTGGCAGCACTGAAGGCCCCGCTCCGGAAGTCGACCTCTTGGCAGAGCGCCGCAACGGCGACTTCGTGCGCTCGGTGATCCGCAACGGCCTGGCAACGGCCTGCCACGATATCTCTTCGGGCGGCCTCGTACTCGCTCTCGCCGAAATGGCGATGGCGTCCAGCAAGGGCCTCAAGATCAGCCTCGGTGAATGCAGGGGCGCGCCGCATGCGCTGCTGTTCGGCGAAGATCAGGCCCGCTATGTTCTGACGCTGCCAGCGGATGTGGCAAACTTCGTCTGCGCCAATGCCGAAGGTGCGGGCATACCCTTCCGCCGTCTCGGCACGGTCGAGGGTGACAGCCTTGTCGTCGACGATCTGCTATCGCTGCCAATTCAGCAATTGCGCGACGCCCATGAATCATGGTTCCCTGATTACATGGAAGGCCATGGCACGCTCGCTGCCACGGAATAATGCGCAAGGAGTAACGATCATGCCTATGAAACCCGGTGATATCGAAGACATGATCAAGGCCGGCATCCCCGGCGCCAAGGTAACCATCCGCGATCTCGCCGGCGACGGCGACCATTATGCGGCTGAGGTGGTCGCGGAAGCCTTTCGCGGCAAGAGCCGCGTGCAGCAGCACCAGATGGTCTACGAGGCTCTCAAGGGTAACATGGGCGGCATATTGCATGCCCTGGCGCTGCAGACATCGGCACCTGATTGATATCGAATGCAAAATGCCCGGTCACAAGCCGGGCATTTTGCTGTAGCCACCTTCTGCAAAGACCGAGCCCGACCGTGGACCGGCGGTCAGCAGCGTGAAGTCGAAGGGAGCCCGCAAGTCCGGCCCCAGGACGTACTGCCGATGCACGCGCAGAAAGTCCTTCTTGATCTTCCTGTAGTGTTCAACGGTTAGCATCTGCTTGACGCGGATGAACACCATCCTGGCAGGCCGTAGATAGCCATGCCCGCAAACCGCCACCACCGGCACTTTATAGAAATGGATTGCGTCGGTCAGGCACTGGACATCGAGCCAGTAAACGTTGTCGCATCGCGCAATCAGGCCCACCCGTGACCGCAGCAATTGCGCGGGACGCAACAAAGCACACTGAAGGATTGCTGACCCGAGCGTCGCAAAGATCACCCTCTTGCCGGCGAAAATATCCGGATATCGCTCGAGAAGTGTGCCGATCACATGCGCAGCAACGCTGGAGCCCATGCTGTGAGATGAGATGACGTATTCGTCCGCAGTCTCCGACAAGGCTGCCCGGGCGGCAGTGGCGCAGTGATCGAGCCATTGATTGAATTCTGGATCGCTCATCCGAGCAAGAGCCACCGCCATGCGCCAGTCCGCGAAAAGATGCAATGTGTAGAAACGTTCGGCAAAAGGCAGAAACGCAAAGATGAAGAAACATAACGCTAGTGCCACGCTCCACAGAAGATGAAGGGCGGGCAACTCCGTACCGATCGGTATAACAGCGATCGTCGCACTGAGCGCAAAGCCCAGAATCATCATCAGAAACGGAAAGATGAAGAACAATCCGAATCGCCAGGCATGCCTGAAATAACCCGCCATCCCACCAAAGGCGATGACCTGCAAAGCGCTCCGAAAACCTGAGAGGATCTGTGTCGCCCGGCTGCCAGCTCTAAGCTTTTCCACGAGAGCGTCGTGGTCGAAGACATGGATATGGCTGTTGGTTTCCCAGCCATCCGCGCTCGCCCTCACCTTGAAGCTCGTTGAATCCGGTCCGTATTCCGGTTCACCTGTCAGCACTGAGAAATCCCAAACAGCCGCACTTTGCTTTGCTGAGCGTTGGTAGCGAGCGATGTGAGCACGCCCGTCAAGTGGCTCGAACCCCGGAAAATGGAGAACGACCCTTTTCGAAATCACTGTCATTATTTTCTTTCTTTGCCGCGGGCACGGCAGATAATTGCTGCGCCGCAATCGGCGAGAATTGTGGCGAAATCCGGGTAATTTCCCGTGCGAAACGCGCGCCACTCGTACCTCGTCGTATCGCTTCAGTGGAGGGCGTAACGCAAGCGCAACAATCCGCCGTCTGCAAACCGATAGGGTGCTCTTTTTTTGCCGGCGCCTGCTGGAATTCCGGCGATCACATGCTATCTAAGCTTAACGATTGAAACGGCGGGCCTTTAACTCGCCTGTGGAAAGGATTAGGTCCCTATGAGCGGTATCAACGAATTCATCGACAACGAAATCAAGAGCAACGACGTCGTCCTCTTCATGAAGGGAACGCCGCAGTTTCCGCAGTGTGGATTCTCCGGCCAGGTCGTGCAGATTCTCGATTACATCGGCGTCGACTACAAGGGCATCAACGTGCTCGCTGACTCCGAAATCCGCCAGGGCATCAAGGATTATTCAAACTGGCCGACGATCCCGCAGCTCTACGTAAAGGGCGAGTTCATCGGCGGCTGCGACATCGTCCGGGAAATGTTCCAGGCCGGTGAATTGCAGCAGCACCTGCAGGAACACGGCGTCACCGTTCGCGGCGCCGCCTGACCTGTCCGGTCACCGGGCGTCCGCCCGGTTTCCAAATCTTGTATTTTGAGTCCGAGGCGCTGTGCTGAACAGCGCCTTGGCCCGTTTATGGGAATTCCATTGTGACAGATTCATCACAAGCCGTGCACGCGGGCCAATTGCCCATGGGCAAAGGGGAGTTCATTGCGCTCGCCGCCTTCCTGATGGCGGTCAATTCGCTTGCGATCGACATCATGCTTCCGGCGCTTCAGCAGATCGGCGCAAGCCTCGGCGTCGAAAGCGAAAATCACCGTCAATTCGTCGTTTCCGCCTATCTGCTTGGTTTCGGCTCGGCGCAACTCTTCTATGGCCCCCTCTCAGACCGCTTCGGCCGTCGCCTGCCGCTCCTGATCGGCCTCGTCATCTATATCTGTTCCGCGCTCGGGATCGCGCTGGTACCGTCCTTTGCGGGGTTGCTTGCGCTTCGTTTCGTTCAGGGCATTGGTTCGGCGGCCACCCGCGTCATCACGATATCCATCGTTCGTGATATCTACGGCGGCCGGCAGATGGCGGAGGTCATGTCGCTGATCATGATGGTCTTCATGATCGTCCCCGTCATCGCGCCGGGCAGCGGCCAGATCATCATGTTCTTCGGCAGCTGGCATCTGATCTTCGTATTCATCGCCGTCATGGCTGCACTGATTTCGGGCTGGGCCTATCTTCGCCTTCCCGAGACCCTGCATCCCTTGAACGTTCGCCCCTTCACCGCCCGTTCAGTGATCGGTGGTTTCAAGCTCGTGCTGACGAACCGGATCGCGCTCTGCTACACGATCGCCAGCACCTTCATCTTCGGCTCACTGTTCGGCTTCATCAATTCCGCGCAGCAGATTTACGTCGGCATCTACGGGCTAGGCGTCTACTTCCCCTTCGCTTTTGCCGGCGTCGCCGTCTTCATGTCGCTCTCGTCATTCCTGAACTCGCGGCTTGTCGGGAAGTTCGGCATGCGGCGGCTTTCCCATGGTGCATTGGCCGGCTTTATCACGATCAATACCATCTGGCTTCTGGCCCTTCTGCTGGGTCCGCACCCGATGCCCTTCCCGCTCTTCATCGGCTTCTTCGGCCTGGCGATGTTCCAGTTCGGCTGGATTGGCTCCAACTTCAATTCGCTTGCCATGGAACCGCTCGGCCATGTTGCGGGAACGGCTTCGTCCGTCCTCGGCTTCATGAGCACCGTCGGGGGCGCGCTGATCGGCGCCGGCATCGGCCAAGCTTTCAACGGTACCGCTCTGCCGATGGTCGCGGGCTATTTCACCGTCTCGATCATCGGCCTGATCTTCGTTTTGATCGCAGAAAAGGGGCGTCTCTTCCAGCCGCATAATCCCGCGGTCTGATCGGGTCACCCGCCTCGTATTTCAGGATTTCCATTATGACGCCACTGCATAAACCACATGTTGAAAATCAGGGCTCCGGCCGAATAGGCATGGGCTTCGTCGAATTTGTCATCACCATCGCCATCATGACCGCCAGCGTCGCCATGGCGATCGATAGCATGTTGCCGTCCCTGCCCGCGATCGGCCATTCATTCGGCGTTATCAACGCCAACGACGCGCAGCTCGTGATCGGCGTCTTCTTCCTCGGCTTCGGCGTTTCGCAGATCATCTTCGGCAGCTTGTCGGATACGTTCGGCCGCCGGAACATCCTGCTTGGAGGCTTGGCGGTCTACGTGCTCGCCATGTTCGCCGCTGCTGCCACAGGCAGCTTCGAAATGCTGTTGATCATGCGTTTCGTTCAGGGCCTCGGCGGCGCAGCCGTCCGCATCACCACGATGGCGATCGTCCGTGACTGCTTCGGTGGCCGCGAAATGGCGCGCGTGATGTCCTACGTCATGATCGTCTTCATGATCGTTCCGATCGTGGCACCTTCGGTCGGTCAGTTGATTATCACCTATGCCAACTGGCACTGGATATTCATCCTGCTCGGCCTCGTTGGCGCCATCCTGTTTCTATGGGCACTGCTGCGTCTCAAGGAATCTCTCCCGAAGGAAGAACGTATCCCCCTGTCGGTCGGCTCCGTCGTCGACGGCTTCAAGACCGTCCTGACCAACAAGATCACCTGCGGCTACATGATCGGCCTGACCATGTTCACCGGCGTCATCAGCGCCTATGTGATCTCGGTCCAGCAGGTCTTCGGCGAGGTCTATGGTCTCGGCGACTGGTTGCCGATCGCCTTTGCGGCGACGGCGGGAGGTATCGCGGTAGCAAACTTCGCCAACGGCTTCTTCGTCCGCAAGTTCGGCATGCGCCGCATCTCGCACGTCGCCATGATCCTGTTCACGATCGTTTCAGCGATCGGCTATGTCAAAGCACTCGGCGGTCGCCCCGATTTCGCCTTCGCCTATGCGCTCTTCACGATCCTGCTGATGATGTTTGCGGTCATAGCCACCAACTTCACGGCAATCAGCCTGGAACCGATGGGCAACCTGGCCGGCACGGCAACCGCCATCACCGGCTTCGTGTCGACGACCATCGGCGCGATCCTCGGTGGCACCGTCGGCCAGCTGTTCAACGGCACGGTCCAGCCGCTCTTCGGCGGCTTCGCAGTGTTCGGTGCGATCAGCATCGCGGCAACGCTCTGGGCGGAAGGCGGCAAGCTCTTCACGCATCCTGGCGACAGCCCGCAGCTCGATTCCGGCGCCGGCCACTTCTAGAAGCCGACCGGTCTGTCTCTCCCGTTTGAACGCATAGCGTATCGCCCGCAACATGCCGTTGCGGGCGCCACTGCCTCAGGGAGTTAGCGCCACACTAGAACAACCGATACAGCCAGTGCCGATGCCATGGCGATATTGAAAAGCTTGGCCGAACGTTGTGCCCGGAGAAGTTGGGCCATGAGTGCGCCCAAGACAAGCCATAGCAGCCCGGCCGGAAAAGCCACAGCAGCAAACAGCGTCCCCATCCATAGGGCGCCGCTGGTTTGGGCATGCTGCGGGGACACAAGATAGGTGCTGCCCGCGCTCAGGGCGACCAGCCACCCTTTTGGGTTCAACCACTGGAACAGAAAAGCCTGCAGAAATCCCGCCGCCTGTGCCGGGCTATCCGCCTCAAAAGTGCCGGCATTGACGATCTTCCAGGCAAGCCACAGCAGGAACAGAGAACCGGCCACTTTCATCGCCGTTACGATAGCTGGTACAGCGGCGACAATTTCTCCGACACCGAAGGCACTTAGAACGATCATCACTCCCATGCCCAGTGACGCACCGAGCGGACAGCCAATGCCTCTCAAAGTGCCGACGGTCGCACCGGTGGACAGGATCATGGTGTTGCTTGGCCCCGGCGTGACCGCCGCGATGAATGCAAACAGCAGGAAGGCCAGCGCCTGAGCGGTATCCATCGCCCCTCTCCACGTGGTTCTCGAAAGACGAAAGAACCTCTAGGCCTGGCGCACACTCTTGTCTTGTATGTTTGTGTGCAAGCACCATCGAATGGCCCTTGCCACTAGCGGGTCAGCTTCTCATAAGGAAACCGAATGGAGCGACGGCAGCCGATATGATGCGGCGCACCGTCGGTCCAAACGCGCAGACTAGCTGCCACTTCTGCACAAGACGTATTTCACGTCTTCTCCAAGGGAGTCGCGAGGTTCGCTCGCTTGGCGCTAGACCGTGAAAACCTCGCGCCGGAGGATATCCCAGCTCTCCTTGTCAGGCGCAATCAGCAAACCACCGCTGGTGTGATGCGGCAGGTAGGGCGAGCCGTCAAAACGCGCTGCATAAGCACCGGCCTCGATGCTGAGAAGCGTGCCTGCAAGATGATCCCAGGGCATCAGCTTGTTATACATGAGATAGTGCACATGACCGCTCGCAAAGGCGCGGTATTCGTGGGCCGCGCAGCGATAGTTGGCAAGAAACCGAACCTTGGCGAGGTTGGCAAGGATCTCGCCACGCTTCGGTTTCGGCAGGAATCCGGTCGATGCCATACCGACCATCTCCTCCAGCGCGACAGGTGCTGCGACCGAAAGCCGTTCCGCCTCCCCGTCAGGACGCCGAAGCCATGCGCCACTGCCCTTCTCTCCGATCACCCAATCGTCGCCCATCGGGTCGTAGATGATGCCGGCAACCGTTTCGCCCTTGGACACCACGGACGCCATGACGCCGAAGGCTGGAATGCCCGATGCGAAATTGAACGTCCCATCAACGGGATCCACGACGATAGCAAGATCCGCACCCTCGAGCTTGCCGAGCAGCGCCGGATCTGCGGCGACCGACTCCTCGCCGATGAACAGGGCATCTGGCCAGAGCGTGGCTGCTTCCGCCTTGATCATCCGCTCGGCCTGCAGGTCGGCCTCCGTCACCAGATCGGTCGCCTCGCTCTTGGCGCGCACGTCATCGCTCCCAAGTCGACGGAAACGCGGCAATATCTCTGCCTTCGCCGCCCGCCTCAGAAGATCGGCAAGCGTCGCTACATCTATCGTGGAACTCATGGACTTTCCTTCTTTGGCGTGAGCGCCGACTATTCGCTCTTCGGCGCGGTCTCTCCGGCCATCAGGCCGGCGAAATCGAAAAGCTTGGGATCAAGCAGATGCGACGGGTTCACATGCGCAAGCGCCCGCAGCATCGTATCCTTGCGGCCCGGCATGCGCCGCTCGAAATCGGCGAGCATCTCCTTCATCGCATTGCGCTGCAGCCCGTCCTGGGAGCCGCAGAGATCACAAGGAATGATCGGGAACTGCATGGCCGCCGCAAACTTTGCCATGTCGTCTTCGGCGCAGTAGGCGAGCGGGCGCAAAACCATGAGGTTGCCCTCGTCATTTAGCAGCTTGGCCGGCATCGACGCGAGCCGCCCGCCATGGAAGAAGTTCATGAAGAAGGTCTCGAGAATATCCTCGCGGTGGTGGCCGAGCACCAATGCGTCACAGCCCTCCTCCTTGGCGATCCGGTAGAGATTGCCCCGCCGCAGACGCGAACAGAGCGAACAATAGGTCGCGCCCTCCGGAACCTTTTCCTTCACGATCGAATAGGTATCGCGATACTCGATGCGGTGTTTGACACCGATCTTCGTGAGATAGTCAGGCAGGATATGCTTGGGAAAGTTCGGCTGCCCCTGGTCGAGATTGCAGGCGACCAGTTCCACCGGAAGCAGGCCGCGCCACTGCAGGTCGAGCAGAAGAGCCAGCAGCCCATAAGAGTCCTTGCCGCCAGAGAGGCCGATCAGCCAACGCTTCTGGCCCTTCAGCATCGCAAAATCGTCGAATGCCTGCCTGACGTTGCGCAGCAGCCGCTTGCGCAGCTTGTTGAACGACACCGAGTTCGGCGCATCGGCAAAGAGCGCGTGTGCGACGGCGTCGTCCGCGGTCGGCGTTTCCAACTCATCGGCGATGTTGGCTGCGATGTTCATTCTCTCGTCCAATCAGAGTCTGCCTCCGCCTTAGCAGAAAGCGCCACGACAACCCAGCATCAATCGCCGAAAACCGACCATCCAGTCCGGGCAGCCAGCATTTCGAGCGCGACAGCGCCGAGCTGCGAGTTGCCGACCTCGTTGAGACCCGGAGACCAGACCGCAATCGAGGCAATGCCGGGCGCCACCGCAAAGATGCCTCCGCCAACACCGCTCTTGCCGGGAAGGCCGACATGGTAGGCGAAGTCGCCGGAGCCGTCATAATGACCGCACGTCAGCATCAGCGCATTGATGCGCCGGGCCCGCTTCGGTGACACGACCGAGTGGCCGGTCATCGGATTGCTGCCACGTGCAGCGAGGAACAGCCCCGCCTTCGCCAGTTGTTCGCAGGTCATCGACAGGGCGCATTGATGGAAATAGACGCCGAGTACGTGATCGACTGGATGGTCGAGATTGCGATAGGCCCGCATGAAGTTGGCGAGCGCAAAATTGCGGTATCCCGTCTGCGTCTCGGACTTTGCGACACGGTCGTCAATCGTCACCGACTCATCATCCGCGAGATAGCGAACGAAGCGCAGCAACTCACCGATCGCCTCGCGCGGCGCATGGCCGGCCATGACGACATCGGTCACGGCGATTGCGCCCGCGTTGATGAAGGGATTGCGCGGAATACCCTGCTCGTGCTCGAGCTGGACGATCGAGTTGAACGCCGAGCCCGAAGGTTCGCGGCCGACGCGCTTCCACAGTCCCTCGCCGACCTTGCCAAGCGCAAGCGTCAGCATGAAGACCTTTGAGATGCTCTGGATGGAGAACGGGACATCCGCATGGCCGACGCTGTAGACCTTGCCGTCTATGGTCACCACGCTCAAGCCAAACTGATTCGCGTCGACCTTGGCGAGTTCCGGAATGTAGTCCGCAACCTTGCCCTCGCCGATACGGGGTGCCAGCTCCATGTGGATGCTGTCGAGAACTGCCTGCAAGTCCGTCATCGTATCTCCCCAGATAACAAAAAAGCCGCCCCAAGAGGCGGCTTTTCCGTATGCGAAAACGCCTCGCATCCTACTGCACCACGTGTTGAAGACGCGCAAAGAACGCAGTAGCCCTTAAAGAGACGCATAAGCCTTTCCGACAATCGAAACTCGATTGTCGGGGTTATGCGTTAACGCGAATAGAATTCGACCACCAGATGCGGCTCCATGACGACCGGATACGGGACGTCGGAGAGCGAGGGAACGCGGGCGAAGGTAGCAACCATCTTGTTATGGTCGGCTTCGATGTAGTCCGGAACGTCGCGTTCAGCCAGAGCAACCGATTCCAGAACGGAAACGAGCTGCTTCGACTTCTGACGAACTTCGATGACGTCGCCAGCCTTGCAACGGTAGGAACCGATGTTGACGCGGACGCCGTTCACGGTCACGTGGCCGTGGTTCACGAACTGGCGGGCAGCGAAAACGGTCGGAACGAACTTGGCGCGATAAACGATCGCGTCCAGACGGGACTCCAGAAGACCGATCAGGTTTTCCGAGGTGTCACCCTTGCGGCGGGCGGCTTCAGCGAAGATTGCACGGAACTGCTTTTCGCGCAGGTCACCGTAGTAGCCCTTGAGCTTCTGCTTGGCGCGCAGCTGCACACCGAAGTCCGAAAGCTTGCCCTTGCGGCGCTGACCATGCTGGCCCGGGCCGTATTCGCGGCGGTTCACCGGGGACTTCGGACGGCCCCAGATGTTTTCGCCCATACGGCGGTCAATCTTGTACTTAGACGATTCGCGCTTGCTCATCGTATTTCCTTTCAGAAAGTTAGGACGGTCTGTTACCAAACCGCGTGAAGGAAACACGCCCTCCTTTGATCTTCTTTCGAGGATCCGACAGGATCATCCCATTACGCGAACGGGACAAATCCACGGGACATGTCAAATGAAACACCGGACATCTCTGCCCGGTGCTGGCGCGGTGTTTAGGGCGAAGTCGCTGGAATGTCAATCACAATCCATACCCGGCAGCTTGCTTTCTGGCAGGCGGAACGTCTCATCTCGAGCAGCGTTGCTATTCCGCCGCGGGGCGGACGTCATCGGCGTCGGTCGCATTTGCATCGCCAGGCGCCGTTTGGCAGTTCATGTCGGGAAAGGCGACAATCCGCTTGCCCGAGAAATCCGCGTGCACCACAATGGTGCCCTGCTCCTCGAAGTACCCGAGCAGGCGCCTTGCCCGCCGTGCCGAATGGGTGCCGTAGGCTCGCGCAATCCGGGCGTCCGACGGGCATGGCTCACCGCAGACGGCAGCCTTTGCCATCATCAGAAAGACGCCCTGCAGATCGTCGGTGACACTGGCCGAAAGCGACAGCGCTGTCGCCCAGGCTTCCGTTTCGGCTGTTGCAGCGTCCACCCCGGAGCGCGAAATCGCGACGCGGCGCCGGAACTCAGGAAGAGACATCGGAGAACCCGGAACCCGGCGCATACGAAGCCGCACGAGGAAGTCCTGATACAACACCGAATCCGTTCGAAAGCCGGACCCCGGGTCGTCCAGGATCTCGTGGAGCACAGCCGTCAGCCGCTCCTCGCGCTCCTCCGTCGATAGCTCGGGCTGAGCTGCGCGAGTCTCTGAGGGAGGAGCCGAGGCGGCAGGAGCCGAACGCGACAATTCGGCGAGAATATCTGTAGTTGGCCGTGGCGCTGCCGGAGCGCGACGAACGATTGGCCTCTGAAACTCTTCCGGATCCGGCGTGAAGATCAGATCCTCGACGTCCTGAGGCGCATCCGGCAGCGGCATGAGCTTCGGGCTCGACGAGCGTGCCGAAGTCTCGACGTTGCCGATCTCGATCGGCAACGGGCGACGCGACAAGGCAGGCCCGAGCGCAACGAAATTACCACGCTTCAGATCGCGGAACATTTCCGCCTGACGACGGTCCATGCCGAGGAGATCGGCCGCACGCGCCATGTCGATATCGAGAAAGGTGCGGCCCATCAGGAAGTTCGAGGCTTCCGCGGCAACGTTCTTCGCAAGCTTTGCCAGACGCTGCGTTGCGATCACTCCGGCAAGACCGCGCTTGCGGCCGCGACACATCAGGTTCGTCATGGCGCCGAGCGACATCTTGCGGGCATCTTCGGAAACATCGCCGCCGACCGAAGGCGCAAACATCTGCGCCTCGTCGACCACGACAAGAACCGGATACCAGTATTCGCGGTCGGCATCGAACATGCCATTGAGGAAAGCGGCTGCCGCCCGCATCTGCTGCTCGATATCCAGCCCCTCAAGCGTCAGAACGCAGGAGACGCGATGCTGGCGGATACGATTGGCAATGCCGGCCAATTCGGCCTCCGTCCGCTCGCCGTCGACCACGACGTGGCCGAACTTGTCAGACAGAGTGATGAAATCGCCTTCAGGATCGATGATGACCTGCTGCACCCACTGTGCAGATTGCTCCAGAAGGCGGCGAAGCAGATGCGACTTGCCGGAGCCGGAATTGCCCTGCACCAGAAGACGGGTAGCCAGAAGCTCCTCGATATCGAGCTTGGCCGGATTGCCTCCCGACGCCGTTCCCATATCGATACCAACCTGCAATGTCACATTCCTCTTTCAATTCGAACACGGCGTCCTAGCAGGTTTGGCCGTGTCTTTGGCAACACGCCCGCACAAACCCACAGGAGAAAAACGTCAGAACCTAGCCTTCAGCATCCGCGTGAACGCCAGGCTGATCGCGAGCGGCACCAGCAACACCGCCAACCCGACGCGCAACCCCGACGCCTCCGCGATGAATCCGATCAGAGGCGGTCCGATCAGAAAGCCGGTGAGCGCCATGAAAGACAGCATCGCGACATTGGCTGCCGCCGGCCGATCCCGGAGGCTCGCCGCGGCGGTAACCGCCAGCGGAAAGCCGACCGACACACCGATACCGACCAGCGCAAAGCCCGCCAGCGTCACCAGGCTATGCCAAGCAAAGACGACAATCAGCATGCCCGCAAGAGCAGCCGCGCCGCAGCCTCGGGCTAGTGAAATCGCGCCAAAGCGCTGCTTCAGATGGTCGCCGCTGAAGCGCCCGGCCGCCACCATAAGGGCAAAGATCGTATAGCCGATACCGGTCATCATGCCATCGGTCTGGAAGACATCCTTGAGATAGACCGCCGACCAGTCGGCAATCGCCCCTTCGGTCGTGGTAATGCCGAAGACGAAGGCACAGATCCCGAGCAGTGTCACACTCGGCGGTTTGAACGGCGCGTGCGGCGGAGCCGAACCGGCTTCGCGATCCGGCGGCAGGCGGAGACTTGCCGCAACAGCAAACGGCAGCACGATAAAAGCCGCCGCCAGGATTGCCCATCCGGCCGGCGCGGCAACCGCTACCATCGCGGAACCAAGCAGGCTGCCCGCCATGATGCCAAGGCTCCAGAAGCCATGGCAGCGGTTCATGATGATCGAGCCGGTATCCTTTTCGGCACGATCTGCCTCGACATTCAACCCGAGCTCCAGCATCGACATCGCAACGCCAAGCAAGGCCAGAGCGATGAACAATTCAACCGGCGCGCGCGAGAAGGCCGGAAGGCAGACAATTACCGAGAAGACGAAAAAACCCGCAATGACCGCGGTCTTTCCCCCAATGCGAGAGACCACTCTTCCCGCAAAAGGCAACGTCGACAGAATGCCTACCGGCATGCCGAGCAGAGCCAGCGCAAGATCGGCCGGACCGAGCTCCAGACGAGCCTGGATTTCGGGGATGCGCGGCAACCAGCTGCCGAATGCGATCGGCTGCAGGAAAAAGATAGCCATAACGAGCTTTTGGAAGGACATGCGGAGCCTGGCGGGACGAATCACATCTCACAGTCTGCGCAGTCGCTTGGCTTTGCGATAGCCCCTATTGCATCAAGACAAGACCGGCGTCGCGCGTGTGCCTGATGTCAAGCTTTGAGGCCAAATCCCTGCATCAGCCGGCGCGTCGCGAAATCGGGATTGCCTGACGTGAAGACCGCGAAGTCGAAACTGTCGGGGTGCACGCCATCGGCGACCTGCGGCACGAGGTTGCGGGCGCGCCGCGCAATTGCCTCCGCTGGATCGAGCCAATCGACAGGCCAGGGTGCGAGCCGCCGGTAGACGTTGGCCATGAAGGGATAGTGCGTGCAGGCAAGCACCACGATGTCGGTCTTGCGACCGTCCTTCTCCACGAAGCATTGGTCGATCTCGGACAGCACGGCCTCGTCGGATACCGCATCGCCGCGGATATAGGCCTCCGCCATTCGCGCCAGATTTTCGGACCCGACCAGGCGCACGTGACACTGCTGCGCGAAGGATTGGATAAGGTCGCGCGTATAGGCACGCCTCACCGTACCAGGGGTCGCCAGGACGGAGACGAGCCCCGAGCGTGTCC
This sequence comes from Rhizobium sp. CF122, assembly GCF_000282035.1. GTDB lineage: Bacteria > Pseudomonadota > Alphaproteobacteria > Rhizobiales > Rhizobiaceae > Rhizobium. The sequence goes on along the minus strand of NZ_AKKA01000021.1, from coordinate 5,829 downwards.
GCTCTGCCGCCGGCTTGATCGCCGGTACCGTGCCGATGAAGGTCATCTGCGGAAAAGCCGCGCGAAGATCGGCGCCAACCAGCGTAAAGGCCGTGTTGCAGGCGATGATGCAGACCTCAGGGGCATAATCCGCAAGCAGCCTCGCGAACAGGCCGATGATCCGCTCCTTCAGCGCCTGCTCTTCCCAGCCGCCATAGGGAAAGCCAGCATCATCGGCGATGTAGATAAAACCGCGCTCCGGCATGAGCACGCGCGCTTCGCGCAGCACGGTCAGCCCTCCGATGCCGGAATCGAAGACCAGAACCGGTTTCAGCTCATTCGGCGCTGCTGTCATCTTCCGATTGTTCCTTGACGTCTACGGGTGGCCGGCTCCCGCGCGGATATTTCCGCGAGAAGCGGTCGAGGGAGGAGATTACACCGCGCAACACGCTGATTTCCTGCTCTGTGAAGGCGCGGCGGGACAGGACTGCGCGCAGGTTGTCCACCATTTTCGGCTTTTTCGCGGGCGGATGGAAATAATTGCGCGCCTCCAGTGCCTCTTCCAACTGGTCGTAGAGCCCGAATAGTTGTTCCTTCGTGGATTGCGTCTGCGACATTGCCTGGAAGGGAACGGCCGCGACATCCTCCATGCCCGACTTCATCCACTCGTAGGACATCAACAGCACGGCTTGAGCGATGTTGAGCGACGCGAAAGCGGGGTTGACCGGAAAAGTCACGATCTCGTCGGCAAGCGCCACCTCCTCGTTATTGAGCCCCCAACGTTCACGTCCGAACAGGATGCCGGTGCCCTCGCCCGCGCGAAATTTTGCTCGTAGCGTCTCCGCTGCGACAACAGGCGAGCGAACTGGTTTGAAGCCGTCCCGCTCGCGCGCCGTCGTCGCGTAGACGAAGTTCAAGTCAGCAATCGCCTGCTCCAGCGTCTCGAATACTTTGGTGCCTTCGATCACATGATCCGCCTTCGACGCGGCAGCCTGAGCTTTGTCATTCGGCCAGCCATCGCGCGGATTGACAAGCCTGAGATCCGCCAGGCCGAAATTCGCCATGGCGCGCGCCACCATTCCGATGTTTTCTCCCATCTGCGGTTCGACGAGAATAATAACCGGGCCTTCTGTGAGAAGTCGCCGCTCGCTGTTCGTGCCTGCCATGACGCTGGATCCTTTTGCTACGGGCGCAATAGCCAAGCCAGGCTGAAACGGCAAGGGTCAAGCGTCCCGGCGACGTTAGGACATCCCTCGGGCTCGTCGGCGCACAATGTCCAAAGCTGGCGCGAAGGCCGTTTCCGGGAAGGGTGCCCGGCCGAGCGTCACCGCCATCACTGACCCTTGGCGATCTGCACCATGGTGTTCTTGAGCGAGTTCGGTGGCTGCCCAGGATCACCCTCAGTGACGATGTCGTCGATCACAGCCTTGCCGGCCTCGTCGAGCATCTCGAACCGCACGGTGGTCACGGCTTGCTTGTCCGACCCGTCGTCCATGCATGTCGCCTTCTTGAAAGTGACAATCACTTCCGTCGCTCCGTCGGTGGCCTGCTTTGGCGTGTAAGTCAGATCCGCGAGAGGACATGCATCCTCGCCGTTGACGATCACGTCGTAGTCGAAAGGCGAAATGCCGTCCTCGTCGGCAGCCGGGTTCTGGATGGCTGCCTGGTATTTGGTCACGAAGTCCTTGCTGTATAGCCGCGAAAGCTTGCTCGGATCGAAGATGTCGATCCAGTCGCTATCCGCGCCCGACCAGTTTTTGATCGTCGCGTCCATGATCTCCTTGACCGGCGCCGTAACGTCGCCAGCAAGCATTGGCGAGGTCGAACCGAGAAGGACCGCTAGGACAAGGGAAATCTTCTTCATGACGAATATCCGGGCAATGGTTTCGCGGCGGAGACTAGCCATTTTCCGACGCTTGGCAATGGCCGCAAAAACACCGCCCTCTCCTGCTTCCGGCTTTGCACTCCCGGCGCACAATGCTATAGCGCCAGGGATTTCACATCACCCACCCGGGACACCGGTCCCTTCTTAGCTTAACGAGGCAGATACATGAAGAAGATCAAGGTCGCCAATCCCGTCGCCGATCTCGACGGCGATGAAATGACTCGCATCATTTGGCAGCTCATCAAGGATAAGCTGATCCATCCGTATCTCGACCTTGAGATCGATTATTTCGACCTTTCCGTTGAAAACCGCGACGCCACCAATGACCAGGTGACGATCGATGCAGCCAACGCCATCAAGAAGCACGGCGTCGGCATCAAGTGCGCGACGATCACGCCTGATGAAGATCGCGTCAAGGAATTCAACCTGAAGCAGATGTGGAAGAGCCCGAACGGCACGATCCGCAACATCCTCGGCGGCGTTATCTTCCGCGAACCGATCATCTGCCAGAACGTTCCGCGCCTGGTTCCGGGCTGGACGAAGCCGATCGTCGTCGGCCGTCATGCCTTCGGCGACCAATACCGCGCCACCGATTTCAAATTCCCCGGCAAGGGCAAGCTGACGATCAAGTTCGTCGGCGAAGACGGCCAGGTCATCGAAAAGGACGTGTTCGACGCCCCCGGCGCTGGCGTTGCCATGGCTATGTACAACCTCGACGAGTCGATCCGCGAGTTCGCCCGCGCCTCGATGATGTACGGCCTGATGCGCAAATGGCCGGTCTACCTGTCGACCAAGAACACCATCCTCAAAGCATACGACGGCCGCTTCAAGGACATCTTCGAAGAAGTCTATCAGACCGAATTCAAGGATCAGTTCAAGGAGTTGGGCATCACCTACGAACACCGCCTGATCGACGACATGGTCGCTTCGGCGCTGAAGTGGTCGGGCGGTTACGTCTGGGCGTGCAAGAACTACGATGGCGACGTCCAGTCCGACACGGTTGCCCAGGGCTTCGGTTCGCTCGGCCTCATGACCTCGGTTCTGCTGACGCCGGATGGCAAGACGGTCGAAGCCGAAGCCGCGCACGGCACGGTTACCCGCCACTACCGCCAGCACCAGAAGGGCCAGGAAACCTCGACGAACTCGATCGCCTCGATCTTCGCCTGGACACGCGGCCTCGCGCACCGCGCCAAGCTCGATGACAATGCCGAACTCGCAAAGTTCGCCGCAACGCTGGAGAAAGTTTGCGTCGATACGGTCGAAGCCGGATTCATGACCAAGGATCTGGCACTGCTCATCGGTCCCGATCAGCCCTGGCTCTCCACCACCGCCTTCCTCGACAAGATCGATCAGAACCTGCAGAAGGCGATGGCATAAGCCAGAAACAATAGCGGAATGGGCGGCGGGGATTTCCCCGCCGTTTTCGTTTCAGCGACAAGTAGGGGAACAACAAGCATGACCACGACAATCCGTCCGCTGCAGCCTTCCGACCGGGCCGCCTGGGAACCGCTGTGGGCCAGCTATCAGCGCTTCTACGAGGTCGTCATTCCGCCGGAGACGACGGATCTGACCTGGGGTCGTTTCCAGGATCCGGCCGAAGACATGCACGCGCTCGGCGCCTTCGACGAAGGCGACCGCCTCGTCGGCATCGTCCACGCCATCTTCCATCGCTCGACCTGGCTGCCGAAGTGGACCTGCTACCTGCAGGACCTCTATGTGGACGACACACAGCGCGGTCTCGGCACGGGCGCGGCTCTCATCGATGCCGTCGCCAATCTCGCCCGTGAGAACGGAGCCGGCCGGCTCTACTGGATGACGCACGAAACCAACACCACGGCGCGAAAACTCTACGACAGGATCGCCGAGCGATCCGGCTTCATCCAATATCGCAAGGTACTTTAAATAGTTACGGACTTTGCGCTGGACCTCTCTGTCCTATCTTCCTGATGGCCGGCCTTAATACACTGCGTTCAGATCCCGGAGCGTAAAAAGAAAATGAGGAGGAGTGCATGGCAGACGAACTGGTATTTTATACGAACCCTATGTCGCGTGGTCGCATCGCCCGCTGGATGCTGGAGGAGACGGGCGTACCCTACAAAACAGAGATCCTGACCTTTGGCGAAACCATGAAGTCGCCGCAGTACCTTGCCGTCAACCCGATGGGCAAGGTTCCCGCGGTCCGGCACGGCAAGACGGTCGTGACGGAATGCGCAGCGATCTGCGCCTATCTCGCTGACACCTTCCCCGAAACAGGCCTCGCTCCAAAGTCGGATGAACGCGGCAGCTACTATCGCTGGATGTTCTTTACCGCCGGACCGCTCGAAGCCGCAGCGACCAACAAGGCATTGGGCTTTGAAACCCCGCCCGACAAGGCCCGGATGGCGGGATATGGCAGCTTCGCCGATGTGATGAACACGCTGGAGAGCGCCGTCAGTGCCACACCTTACGTTGCCGGAGATCGCTTCACGGCAGCCGACGTCTACGTCGGTTCACATATTGGCTGGGGCCTGGGATTCGGCACCATCGAGAAGCGCCAGGCCTTTGTCGACTATCTCGGCCGCGTCACCGATCGCCCGGCCTACAAGCGGGCCGTCTCCATCGATGACGAGGCCATGAAGGCCGCAAAGTAGCGACCGGAGGCTCAGGCAAGCGGCATGTGGATGTCGGTCAAGAGTTCGGTAGGCGGTACATCGCGTGGGTTGTTGAGATACTCCTCGAACATCACGCTGTCGCGAAGCTGCCGGCCTGAAGCGGGCAGCCATTCCGCATAGAGCCACTGATAGGCCTTGTGCATGTCGGCATAAGGCCCCCTGTGACGCAGCACGGCATATTCCCCACCGTCGAGGGTACGATGTTCGAATGGCGGTGCAGCGGCGATCTCGTCTTCCATCGTCACGCATGCGATCGACCGCAGCCTTTCGGCCGGCACGAGATCGGGATCATCGAGATAGACACCGACCATGCGCATCGTAGGCTTGGCAAGCCGGCGCGCATACAGCGTGCCAAACAAGGTCTCGAACGCCTTGCCGATCTGCATGTACGAGCCGATGTGCGGCACGCCAAGCAATTGAATTGGCTCAATCTTCCGTAAGGTGACGCCAAACATGGCTGCGGTCTTTCCGTTAGGTGAGGGTTCGAAGGCTTTATGGCTTCCCTCTTTCCGGTATTGAGCTGGCGGCATGCCGTAGACCGATTTGAAGATACGGTTGAAGGACTGGAGGTTGGGATAGCCTGATCGCTTTGCGATTTCACCGACAGAAAGACCCGTGCGCACGATGTCGCCGGCGGCGCGATGCAAGCGCAGCCGCTTGACGGTCGCCGCGAGTGTTTCGCCGTAAACCGCGCGATAGATCCTGTGCCAGTGGTAGCTCGACATGCAGGCAATCTCGGCAAGCCTGTCCATGTCGAGCTCTTCGTCGAGATGATCATGGATATAGGCCGATACCCGTCGCAGACGGTCCTCGTAGAGGGCCCATGCCGTTTCGCCATTCATGTCTGAACCTCATGCAAATCGATCGGCTGCAGAAAACCATACTGCGATTTGACAAATCCTGCGGACTTTGACCAATCCGCAATCGGCATAGGGGGCGATCTTATTTGATCGCTCCCCTGCCACACCACCCGGCGTGCGGGTCCGCACCGGGCGGTTCGAGGGATTGAGGTTATGCGAGCCTGGGCATTCCGAGTTGGTCGGCCCATTTGATCGTGAGAACGGCGTTGATGAGCTTGCCGCTGTTGCGCCACCAGCGGCGGGCGTTTGCCGCCACCTGTAGGGCCACATCGGGTTTTGCCCCCCGAACCGTCAGTTCCCGGAAGATAGTCCTGCTGTGCTTCCATTGCTTGAGCTGGATAGCCCTCAAACGGTGACGCATCCATTCGTCCAGCCTTTGCCAGACCCGAGGTGTTTGCGCCAGCCGGAAGTAAGCTTTCCATCCGCGTACGAAGATGCGCAGCCGTTCTGCCGC
>NZ_AKKA01000020.1 GCF_000282035.1 Rhizobium sp. CF122 | reverse complement strand
GCGCCCTGGCGCGGCACGTGGCCTAAACGCATTATCCGGGAAAGTGAGGCCGCCGTCAGGCGGCCTTTTCGTTGAGGGTTACCAGTTCCGCGGCAAGCCTGCGGGCCTCCGCATCGGCGGCAAAGACGTCGTCCATCGTCTTCGCCTCGCCCGTTGCGATCATCTTATCCATGACCGCTTCGGCAATGTCGGCCATGGCCAGGAAGCCGATCCGCTCCTCGACGAAGGCGTGAAACGCAACTTCCTCGGCCGCATTCATGATGGCGCCCTGTAGGCCGCCACGTTCCAGCGCCGTACGCGCCAGCCTCAGCGCCGGGAAGCGCTCTTCATCCGGCGCCTCGAAGTCGAGGCGGGAGAGCTTGGCGAAATCCAGCCGCTCGACGTTTAATGTCGGTCGGCGCGGGTAGTCGAGGGCGTAGCCGATCGCCGTCCGCATGTCGGGGCTGCCGAGCTGGGCGATGATCGATCCATCCGTGTAGCCGACCATGGAGTGAATGATCGATTGCGGGTGTACGATCACTTCGATCTGGTGCGGATGAACGCCGAAGAGATGCTTTGCCTCGATCATCTCCAGCGCCTTGTTGAACATCGAGGCACTTCCGACCGAGATCTTCAGCCCCATCGACCAGTTGGGGTGTGCTCGCGCCGTCGCTGCGGTCACATTCGCCATGTCGGCGCGTGACCAGGTGCGGAAGGGCCCACCCGAAGCTGTCAGGATGATCCGTTCGACAGCGTGCCGCTGGTCTTCGTCAAGAGATTGAAAGATCGCGCTGTGTTCGCTGTCGACAGGGATCAGCCGCCCGCCGCCCTTTGCCACGGCATCGACAAAGAGGTCGCCAGCCGACACCAGACATTCCTTGTTGGCAAGCGCGATCGTGGCGCCCTTGCGGGCGGCGGCAAGCGTCGGCGCCAGTCCCGCGGTGCCGACGATGGCGGCCATGACCCAATCCGCATCGAGGTCTGCGGCTTCCGCAAGGCCGGATATGCCGGCGGCCACGGCAATGCCGCTGCCGGACAGTTCTTCCTTCAGAGAGTGATACTTGCCGTCGCTGGCCGTAACCGCAAGCTTGGCACCCGCGGACCTGGCCTGCTGCGCCAGAAGCCGGACGTTCTCGTTGCCTGTTACGACGGAGATCTCATAGCAGTCCCGTCCGCCTAATTGCTCGACGACGTCGAGCGTATTTTGTCCGATCGAGCCGGTTGAGCCAAAAATACTGAGGCGCCTGGGCGCGCTTCCGCCTGCCATCATCGGTGATTTCGCCAAAACACTTGCATTGGCTCTGGCTGTACAGGGGATTGAAATAAGCGGCAAGTGTGCGGCGCAGCAGAAATCACGCAGTCGTCTCAATGTCAGCAGCTTTCGTCTGTCGGGTGGTTCGGGGCGAAACCAACTGGCCAGTTGCCGCGTTTTGCAACTATCGAGACAGGAGGAAGGAAGAATGGTTTTCAAGCAACCGACGTTCTTTGGCGAGCCCTACGAACCGCAGACTGGGGCGGATCAGGACGCAGCGCTCGAGGAGGCCGTGGCGAATGCCCTGGCTGTAGCCGGTGGGATTGATGCCGCGGATGTGAAGGTGACTCTGGACGATCATGCCGTGGTGCTGACGGGCATCGTTGCCACAGCCCCGGAGATTGAGCGCGCGACTGCTGTCGCACAGGCAATCGCCGGGACGACGCCGGTACGCAATGAAATCAAGATAGCGCAGTGAGATGTCAGCCCGCGAAGCGTTCCATCTCGAAAACCGCGACCCTGTCCGTCTTGGGCGTCGTGATCGGCCCTGTCGATTTATAGGCGGTCGCGAGCAACAGGCCGCTGACGATGAGATATGCGAATGCAAGCAACGTCAGTTTCATGCGCATGGCGAGCGCTCCTCTCTTTATCCCCCAACGCCGTTTAGGTCGGAAAGTTCCCGCTTCGGATTACGGTCAGAAAATGTGATCGGCAAAGGCTTGCACTGGCTTCTATCGGCCGTCCTGTCGTAAGGAGAAGGTCGGCCGTCTGTGTGAACTCCTCGGCCGATGCTTTTGGCAAGGGAGGTGCGTATGCGCAAAGCGATCATCGTCTGGGGCGGTTGGAGCGGTCACCAACCTGAAGCGTGCGCGCACCGCGTCGGGGAGCTGTTGCGGGAGGATGGCTTTGCCGTCGAGGTGACCGGCGACCTTAGCATCTTCGGCTCAGCCGCGATCGCGAAGGCCGATCTGCTTGTGCCCGTCATTACCGGCGAGAAGATCGAGAAAGCACATGCTGATGGCTTGGTGGAAGCGGTGCGCGGCGGTCTCGGGCTCGGTGGACATCACGGCGCACTTGCGACCTCGTTCAAAGAGAGCGCGCCGTTCCGTTATGTCTCCGGGGTGACCTGGGTCGCCCATCCAGGCAACATCATCGATTTTCGCGTCAACATTACGCGCCAGCACGACCCTGTGATGGAGGGGGTACCCGATTTCGACTATCGGTCCGAGCAGTATTATCTTCACTACGATCCGTCGGTCGAGATTCTGGCGACGACGAGCTTTTCAGGCGAGTATGATGCGGCCGCCCGGAACGTCATAATGCCTGTTGCCTTCAAGCGCCAGTTCGGCTCGGGACGCGTGTTCTACTCGGCACTTGGCCATGTAGCGAGCGAGTTCGATCATCCCTACATGCGCCTCATTCTTCGTCGCGGCCTTTCGTGGGCGGCGCGCTCTTAGCCGCTAGGAGGTCCGGCCTGTCCTGCAGCCGGCAAAGACGTCCAGCTTCGCGTTGTAGGCGCGTGTCGAGACATTCATCATCCCGAGCACGCTGTGGAACAGGTTGTCATGGGATGTCGGCTGTGCCGTCGACTGGGCAAGACATGCCTTGTCGAGCGCCATCGAAGCGGTGAAATCCGGGTCGAGCCAAACGAGGAACGGAACGTGAGTCTGCTCCTCCGGGGCGAGGATATAGGGTGCGCCGTGAAGGTAGAGGCCTTTTTCGCCCAGCGACTCACCGTGATCCGACATGTAGATCAAACCGCTGGCGATCTTGTCGCTCCGGGCCTTGAGCCTGTCGATGACGGTCGAAAGGAAATGGTCGGTGTAGAGGATGGAGTTGTCATAGGCATTGACGATCATGTCGTCTTTGCAGTTCGCGAGCTCCGCCGTCTCGCACTCAGGCGTAAACCTCCGGAATTCCTTAGGGTAGCGCAGATAATAGGCCGGCCCGTGGCTGCCGATCTGATGCAGCACAAGCACGCTATCCCTGGTCACGCCGTTCAGCCATGCGTCCAGTTTGTCCAGAAAAATGCCGTCCTGACATTCGCCGTCCCTGCAGAACCGCGGATCCGTCGATTTTGCGAGGTCGACATAATTGATGCGCGCTGCGGCGCCCTTGCTGCCGGTGTTGTTGTCGAACCAGGTCGCGTCGATGCCTGCGTGGGCAAGAACATCCATCAAGCCTTCGTTCTCGATGCCTTTGCTATGGGTGAAGCTTGCGCGCGTGAACTGCGAGAACATGCAAGGTATCGACGTTGCCGTCGCCGTGCCGCAGCTCGTCGTTTGCGGGAAATAGATGACGCCCTGCTTCCGAAGCTCGGGGTTGGTGTCGCGGTGATAGCCGCCGAGCGAAAAGTTCATCGCCCGCGCCGTCTCGCCGGCAACGATAATCGTCACCCGTGGTTTGTGCACGTCCACGACAGGGACGACCCTGGCGTCGGTGCCGAGCGGCTTGACGACGAGCCTGGCCTCTTTGCCGGCCTGTATGAAATATCGTGTGGCGCTGACAATCGGGGTGACGGGGTTCAGGCTCTTCACGATGTCGCGGTGCTGGCGGATCGCTGTGGTATACTCCTTGGCGTAGACGCCCGCGACGGCGCCGAATACCAACAGGCAGCCGACGATCGTCACGCTGTTCCACAAGAGCTTCTGTAGCACGGGGCGGTGAACCACCTTGACCCAAAGGATCAGCGTGATCGGGATGACGGCGAACAATACGACATGCAGGAGAAAGCCGGGCGTAATCAGGTGATTGGCCTCGGCAGGCGTCGTTTCCATCGCATTTCGGATCATGTCGCTGTCGACGATCACGCCGAAGGTGTCGGTGAACCACGCTGCCAGTGCCGCCGCGAGTACCAGGAGAATCAGAACCGGTTTGATGACATATTTTGCCGAGAAAGCCGTGACGATGGCCACGAACAGAACCGATATCGCAATGTAAAGTGCGGCGACCGCTGTCGGCGTCGTGGCGAGATCGGCGTGGACCTTGCCCCAGAACGTCCGGTTCGTAAACAGGACGAGATATAGCCCGGTGATGGCGGACAGCGAAATGCTGCCGATTCTTGGCCGATAAGGCGACGGTTGTATCAAGAAGGCGGCCCTCGGTGCCTGTTTGTTCGCACGGGCGAACATTTAGTCCACCGCAGCAGCGGCTTACTGCGTCATGAAACTGACACACACCTGAATGCACTTACTGCTGACCGATGCCGTTCGTTGGTATGGAATGCCGTGACGAGCGGCTAGATGTTCTCTGAAGTGTAGATATCGAAAGGCAGGAACGACTGCCCCGGAACCGCATCACTCTCCGACCCAAGGGAAGAGGTCATGAGTGTGATCAGCTCGTTGCAGAGGCCTTTGACGGGGGTTGCGATCGCCATGGTCACCACATCGTCGGCGAGTGCAGCGCGCGAGTCCGGTGTCAGTTCGTTGACGACCACGACAAGCTTGCCGGCAAGGCCTTCTTCACGGACGGCGGAGATTGCACCCTCCATGCCACCGCCGCAGACGTAGAATCCGACGAGATCCGGATGCTCCTTGAGGAGATTGACGGTGGCCTCGTGCGTTATCTCCGGGGTTTCGAGGTTGATCAGTGTCTCAAGGACCTCGAAATCAGGCGCATTCTCGCGAAAGTATGAGCGGAAGCCGATCTCGCGCAGCTCATGTCCGTGATAGCGGTGGCTGCCGACGAAGCAGGCGACCTTGCCGGGTCTCTTGGCGGCCTTTGCGATCATCCAGGCGGCCGTGCGGCCGACCTTTCGATTGTTCAACCCGACATAACCCTGGCGGACGCCACTGGCGAGATCAGACAGAATGGAAAAGGAAGCGATGCCTTTGGCTTTCAGATCTTCGACCTCGGCGGTGACGGCCGGATAGTCCGGACCGACCAATGCAATCGCCTGATTGCGGCTGGCAAGAAGCTTGAGCTTTTCGATGATCGCGGCAGGTGTGGACGCCGTCGCATATTCGATCTGCGCGGTGATGCGTGACGATGTGTTGGCGTTGGCCGCCTGCTCGATTTCGCGGGCGAGCGTTTGATAGAACGACTGCGTCGGACGCTGTAAGAGGAAGCCCAGCCGGTGATGCGGGAGGTCCTGAAACACGCGCTGCCGGAGCAGGCCGACGGCATGATAGCCGATCGACGCTGCCGCATTATAGACACGCCGGGCCGTCTCCTCGCGAACGCGATGGCGACCGTTCAGCACACGATCGACCGTCGCGACGCTGACGCCGGAAGCATCCGCCAGATCCTGTATCGTTGGTCGCTTCACCATTTGATCCTTGCAAGAATCCATCATTGTGATGTGGTCTTAATGATGGGTTTTGATAGAATACATCAAGGCTGCATTGTCGCTGTATGAAAGTCAACATATTCTCGTTTGAACAGGCCGGGAGGGATGGCATGCGGGAGGTTGCGATGGCGGATCAGACGAGGAAGCGAGACTACAGCCTGCTCGGCGAAAGCGGCCGGACGGCCGTCGAGATGGGGCTGGCGGCCGCGGAGTGGTATCACACGGATGTTCCGCGCAAGGAGATGAAGGCGCTGATGCAGCGTTCCGACGCGCCTGCTATCCGCGACACGATCATCTGGCTCGGTGCAATGATCGTTTTTGCCGGACTTGGTATCTATTTCTGGGGCTCCTGGCTCGGTGTGCCGTTCTTCCTTGCGTATGGGGTGCTTTACGGTTCGGCGTCCGATAGCCGCTGGCATGAGTGCGGCCACGGCACGGCCTTCAAGACGCGCTGGATGAACGATGCCGTCTATCAGGTCGCCTGCTTCATGATTATGCGCAATCCGGTGACCTGGCGCTGGAGCCATACGCGCCATCACACCGACACGGTGATTGTTGGCCGCGACCCCGAGATTGCAGTGATGCGCCCGCCGGACCTGCTGCGGCTGATCCTCAATTTTTTCGGCATTCTCGATGTCTGGCATGCGATGGTCGACATGCTGCGCAATGCCTTTGGTGTCATCAGCGCGGAGGAGAAGACCTTCATCCCCAAGATGGAGCAGCCGCGCGCCATCTTCATCGCCCGTATCTGGCTTGCCGTCTATGTCGTCACGATCGCCACGGCGATTGCGATGGGGTCTATCCTGCCGCTGGTGCTGATTGGTCTGCCCCGGCTCTATGGCGCATGGCATCATGTGCTGACCGGCCTGCTGCAGCATGGCGGCCTTGCCGACAATGTCATCGACCACCGCCTGAACAGCCGCACGGTCCACATGAACCCGGTCAGCCGCTTCATCTACTGGAACATGAACTACCACGTCGAGCATCACATGTTTCCGATGGTGCCCTATCACGCGCTGCCGCGCCTGCACGCAATGATCAAGCACGATCTGCCGGCGGCAAACCCGTCGATGTGGTCCGGCTATCGCGAGATGATCCCGGCGTTCCTACGGCAGCTGCGCAATGAGGACTATTTCCTGAGGCGCGAGCTGCCGGCGACCGCGCGGCCCTATCGCGAGGAATTCCACGCCGAGCTTACGCCGGCCGCCCAATAGCGCAGCACAAAACACGAAGTTCTGGGAGGACAAGATGAGCGGAAATTGGATCGAGGTCTGTGCTGTCGAGGACATCGACGAGGAAGATGTCATGCGGTTCGACCATCAAGGCAGGACGTTTGCCGTCTATCGCAGCCCTGACGACGAATTTTTCGCGACCGATGGCCTCTGCACACACGAGCACGTCCATCTCGCCGACGGCCTGGTCATGGACGAGATCATTGAATGTCCCAAGCACAATGGCCGTTTCAATTATAAGACGGGGCAGGCCAAGGGCGCGCCGGTCTGCGTCAATCTCAGCACCTATCCCGTGAAGGTCGAAGACGGCGCCGTCTTCATTTCGATCTGAGGAGCCTGCCATGACCCATTTCGTGATCATCGGGGCAGGGGAATGCGGCGCACGCGCGGCGTTTGCCCTGCGCGAAAAAGGGTTTGATGGCGAGATCACGCTGATTGGAAGCGAAGCGCTCGCGCCCTACGAGCGGCCGCCGCTTTCGAAAGCTACTGAGGAAGGGGCTGTGGAACCGAAATTCATCGCCGAGCCTGAGAAATATGCCGCAGTCGGCATCAGCCTGCTGACGAGCGTGACGGTTCAGGACGTTGATCCCGATGCAAAGGCCGTTGCGCTTTCCGATGGCCGTACCATTGCCTATGACAAGCTATTGTTCGCGACCGGCGCCCGTGCGCGGGCGTTTCCTGGAATTGCCGAGGATAGCAAGCATATCCGTCTGCTGCGCACCCATGCCGACGCGGTCGCACTTCGCAAGGCGATGGTGCCTGGAAAGCATATCGTGATCATTGGTGGCGGCTTTGTCGGCTTGGAACTTGCCGCGACGGCACGTGCACTTGGAACTGACGTGACGGTTCTCGAGGGCCTGGAACGCGTGTTGAAGCGCGGTGTGCCGGAGGAGGTCGCAGGGGTGATCTGCGAACGGCATTCGCTCGAGGGCGTCGACATCCGCTGCGGCGTGGCAATCACGGCGATCACGCAAGACGACGAAAGAGCCACCATTCAACTGGCCGACGGCGACATCGTCGAGGCAAATCTCGTGCTCGTCGGAATTGGCGCCACTCCCAATATGGAGCTTGCCGCTCGCGCCGGCCTCCAGATCGACAACGGCATCGCCGTCGACGAATTCCTTCGCACCTCGGCGCCCGATGTCTACGCGGCCGGCGACTGCTGCTCCTTCCCGCTGGCGATCTATGGCGGCAGGCGTGTAAGGCTCGAATCCTGGCGGAACGCCCAGGAGCAGGGGGCCTTGGCCGCCGCCAACATGATGGGGCTTGGCGAAGCCGTTTCGGCCGTGCCCTGGTTCTGGTCCGACCAATATGACGTAACGCTGCAGATCGCCGGTTTGGCGGAGGGCGCCGTCCAGCATTTGCGCCGCGACCTCAGCGATGGCGCCTTCATTCTCTTCCATCTCGACCAGGCCGGCCGGCTGCTTGCCGCCAGCGGCATCGGTCGCGGCAACGCGGTCGCCCGCGATATCCGGCTTGCCGCGATGCTGATCGCGGCGCGTGCGCATCCGGATCCGGCGGCACTGGTCGCAAGCAGCGTCAAACTGAAATCCCTCCTGGCCGCCTGACTGGCGACCCCATTCTCAAGGTATTAGCAATGGGCAAACAAGTGCGTCCGACTGTGCACGACCTCCTGGCGATGAAGGGCAAGCGGCAGCTCAGCATGCTGCGCGTCGTATCGCTCGAGGAGGCCGAAGCGGCCGAGGCTGCCGGCATCGATCTGATTTCCGTTCCGCCCGAACTCCTCTTCGATCCGCGATTTCGCGATGCCGCCCCCGGGCGCTTCGCCATCCCCGGCGGCGAGTATGGTCAAAGCGGCGCCACCACGGATGAGATCCTGCGCTGCGCCGTGAAAATGCGGGCAGCTTCCGCTGACGCCATCTACTGCGCCGCAAGCCTGCAGACGATCAGGCGGCTGCGCGACGAGCATATTCCGGTCTGTGGACACACGGGGCTCGTTCCGTCGCACTCCACCTGGACCGGAGGCTTTCGCGCGGTCGGCAAGACGGCCGAAACGGCGGCTCTCGTCTACAAGCAGGTCAAGGATCTGGAGGCCGCCGGCGCCTTCTGCGCGGAGATCGAGGTCGTGCCGGCCGAAGTGGCCGCGGCGATCTCGCAACGGACCTCCATGCTCATGATCTCAATGGGCGCCGGCAGCGGATGCGATGCGCAATATCTCTTTTCCGAGGATGTGCTCGGCCTCAACCGCGGGCATTGTCCGCGCCATGCCAAGGTCTATCGCAACCTTGCGACCGAATATGATCGGATCCAGGCCGAACGGATCGCGGCATTCCGCGAATACGCCGCCGACATCGCCAGCGGTGCCTATCCGGAGGAGCGTCATCGCGTGCCTGTTGAGGCCGAGGAGCTGGAGACGTTTCTGACAAGGCTTTAGGTGGCCGCGTGGGCCGGGAATAATTCCCGGCCTTGCTCGCCGCCCGAGCGACTAGCTGCAGACTCGAACGCTTTCCGTGTGCCAGCCGCCGTCATAGGCGTTACGAACGTCGCGGTCCTCAAACCAGCAGCGCGGCGGCGGAGGTGGCGGAGGCGGCGGATCGATGTAGCGCGGCCCGCTGTTGTTGTTGACGATCGCGCCACCGATAAGGCCGCCGATCACGCCGGCAGCCAAGCCGCCTGCAATCGCCGCACCATTGTCATGGTGGTGATGTCTGCGTGGGGGCGGCGGACTGTCGTAATATGGTTGACGCCATTCTTGAGCCGCAGCTGTTTCTGCCACAGCAAGGACGCTACTGGCCGCTATCGCTGCGGTGACCACGGACAAGACCAGTTTCTTCATAGTGCCTCCGTCGAGGTTAACCCCCCCCGCCGATCGCACGAATTGCATGCTCATGCTTAACGTCCGATGAACGGAATTTCCAGGGAGCAGCGTCGCTGGTTTCTCTAGCCCAACAAGGTCTTTGATCTCCATTTACGGAAGCTCTTCTTCTGCCGTCGTCAGGAAGACAAGAGTCGAAGCAGTCATGTGGAGCATATAGGCCGTTAGGTAATCAGGGACTGCCTTTGGCGTGGCACCTTGTCCATGACCACTCAACTTATTCCTGCCAGTCGGGAACACTGCTTTCAAGGAGGCATCTCAAGGAAGAGAACTGCGTCTGCCATAAAACGGGGGAATAAGACCCTTTGCGAAAAGGATATCAATGACCTTGCTGGCCGTGTCCTTTGCTGGATCGTATGTCAGGGTGCTATGCACTATTGCAGCCACCGGGGCTTCTCCCCTGTCCGCCCTCAGCGGAGGAGAGGTGATTCGACTGGCGAAAGAGAACGGCAAGTTGCAGTCAGGAGCAGCTCATTTAAAGAAGCAAGCTTCCCTTGTGTATAGAGCCGTCGGGCTTGGAAAGCTGAACTTCGCATTACACGGTCATTACATTCTGCTTCCTCTGCCCTCTGACAGGGAGGTGTAATGCCAAGTAAGTCTTTGAAAACAGTGGTGATCCCGACGCGATTCGAACGCGTGACCCTCAGATTAGGAATCTGATGCTCTATCCTGCTGAGCTACGGGACCACTTGAGCGTCATGCATACAAAAGGCTTGGCCGGAAGCCAAGCTCTTTTGTATCTGTTGGACAAAGTCGGATTTCAGGCGCCGAGGCGCTGTTCGGCGAGCCGCACCCAGTAGGAAATGCCGTGGGCGATGGTTTCGTCGTTGAAATCGTAGGCGGCGTTGTGCAGGCCCGCCGTATCGCCGTTGCCGATGAAGATGAACGCGCCGGGGCGGGCGTTCAGCATGTAGGAGAAATCCTCGCCGCCCATCATCGGGTCAATCTCGGCATTCACGTTGCCTGCGCCAGCAATCTCGCCGGCGATGCGGATGGCGTGGCCGGTTTCCGTCGCGTGATTGTAGGTGACGGGGTAGTTGCGGTTGAAATTGATATCGACTTCGGCGCCGTGGGCGGCAACGAGGCCGTTGACGATCTGCTTCAATCGGGTTTCGGCAAGGTCGCGTACTTCCTCGTCGAGCGTGCGCACCGTACCGGCGATCGTCGCGTCGTTCGGGATGACGTTGTGCGCGAAGCCGGCGTTGAACTTGGTGACCGAGACGACCACCGAGCGCAACGGGTCGACGCTGCGGGAGGCGATTATCTGCAGGTTGCTGACGATGTGCGCGCCGATGGCGATCGGGTCAATCGTGCGGTGCGGCTGTGCCGCGTGGCCGCCGCGGCCCTTGATAGTAATGGTGAATTCGTCGGTGGCGGCCATGATCGCGCCGCTGCGGATGGCGAAGTGCCCGACCGGAAGACCCGGCAGGTTGTGCATGCCGTAGACCTCTTCGATGCCGAAGCGCTCCATCATGCCGTCCTTGACCATGAGATTGCCGCCGCCGCCGCCTTCTTCGGCCGGCTGGAAGATGACGGCGATATTGCCGTTGAAGTTGCGCGTTTCGGCAAGATATTTCGCCGCGCCGAGCAGCATGGCAGTGTGGCCATCATGGCCGCAGGCGTGCATCTTGCCGGGCGTCGTCGACGCCCAGGGCTTGCCGGTGATTTCGGTGAGCGGCAGCGCGTCCATGTCCGCGCGCAGGCCGATGGTGCGAGCGCCTTCGCCCTTGCCCTTGATCAGGCCGACGACGCCTGTTCTGCCGATGCCGGTGACGATCTCGTCGACGCCGAATTCCTTGAGCTTCTCGGCCACGAAAGCGGCGGTGTTCTCGACCGCGAAGAGAAGTTCGGGACGCGCATGGATATGCCGGCGCCACTCGGTCACCTCGTCCTGAAGTTCGGCGGCTCTGTTCAAAATCGGCATGTCAGCTTTCCTGTCGTGAAATCGAAACGGGACGGAACCGGTCGCGGGGACACGATGCCGCAGAAATAACTTAGTCAAGGCCCTTTGCCATGTCATGGCCATATACGTTAAATAGGGGAAACTTTCGAGACTTCCGGACATCTTTAAGGACGAACCGTGTCGACGCGCCAGAATCGTTTGCTTGCCGCCTTGCGGCCGCTCTCAATCGCAGCTTCCGCAGCCGCTATCACTCTTTCGGCCTCCTCCCAAGCCTATGCGAACCCGCATATTCTCGTTGATGTCCAGAGCGGCCGCGTGCTGGAGCACGACGAGGCGTTCCGCAAATGGTACCCGGCCTCGCTCACCAAGCTGATGACCGTCTATACGGTGTTCGATGCGGTTCGCGCCGGTCAGATCAGCCTCGATACGCCTATCGTGATGAGCAAGCGGGCGGCCGCCCAGCCGCCGGCAAAGATGTATTTCAAGCCCGGTCAGAAGCTGACGCTCGACAGCGCGCTGAAGATCCTGATGGTCAAGTCGGCGAATGACATCGCAGTCGCCGTCGCCGAGGCGGTCGCCGGCACACAGGAAGCCTTCGTCTTGAAGATGAACGCCGAGGCGGCGAAGCTTGGCATGACGGACTCGCATTTCGTCAATCCGAACGGCCTGCCGGGCAAGGGCCAGTATACGACGGCGCGCGATCTTGCCGTTCTTTCCGTCGCACTGCGCCGCGAGTTCCCGCAATATGCCGGATATTTCTCGCTTGAAGGCATCACGACGGGCACCAAGAATGTGCCGAGCATCAACGCCCTGATCGGCCGTTTCGCAGGCGCCGACGGCATGAAGACCGGCTTCATCTGCGCCTCGGGCTTCAACCAGATCGCCTCGGCGACCCGCAACGGCCGCACGCTGATCTCCGTCGTCCTCGGCACCGACAGCCTTGCGGCCCGTGCGGATGCGTCCGCCGACCTGCTGCAGAAGGGCTTCACCTCGCAGTTTTCCGCTCCCGACACGCTCGCCTCGCTGCGACCTTATGGGCCGGGCCAGGATCAGGTCACCGACATTTCCGCCGATATCTGCAGCGCCAAGGGTGCCAAGGTCCGCAGCGAAACGCGCGACGAGGTCGGCCGGATGAAGGTCCAGTCGCCCTATATCCAGGAAATGGACCACGAGCCGAACTTCGTCTTCGCGGGACTGATTCCGGGCCAGAACGAACCACAGCCGGACAAGCTGGCGACCGCGGAGACCGCAGGGACCGTTGCCAACGTGCCGGTGCCGCTGCCACGTCCGGCCACCTCCTTCTAAGGTCAGTTTGAGATGAGCGCTGCTTCCGATCGGATACCGGTCACCATCCTGACCGGCTTTCTTGGCGCCGGCAAATCGACGCTGCTAAACCGTATCCTCAAGGATCCGGCGATGAAGGATGCGGCTGTCATTATCAATGAGTTCGGCGATATCGGCATCGATCACCTGCTGGTGGAAAGCTCTGGCGACGCGATCATCGAGCTGTCGGATGGCTGCCTGTGCTGCACGGTGCGCGGCGAGCTGGTCGATACGCTGGCAAACCTCATGGACGCGGTGCAGACCGGCCGCGTCAAGCCGGTGAAGCGCGTTGTGATCGAGACGACGGGTCTTGCCGACCCCGCGCCCGTCATGCAGGCGATCATGGGTAACCCCATCATCGCCACCAATTTCGACCTTGATGGCATCGTGACGGTGGTCGATGTGATCAACGGTTCGCAGACCCTCGACAATCACGAGGAGGCGGTAAAGCAGGTCGCGGTCGCTGATCGGCTGATTCTCTCCAAGCGGACGATGGCTTCATCGGAGGTGTCGGGGGTGCTGGAAGCGCGTCTTGATGCGCTCAATCCGCGCGCGGCGCTGATGGATGCCGACAGCGTCGAAGCAGGGCAGGTGGGTGTCCTCGTCAACGGCCTCTACGATCCGGCAAGCAAGATCGCCGACGTTGGCCGCTGGCTGCGGGACGAGGATGCGCATGACGCGCACCACCACCATGAACACCATCACCATGGCGCTGACGGACATCATCATCTCCATCATCACGGACACGATCATCAGGACCCGCATGATGTGAACCGTCACGATGCCTCGATCCGTTCCTTCTCGATCGTCGAGGACAAGCCGATCGACCCGATGGCGCTTGATATGTTCATCGACCTCCTGCGGTCGGCGCACGGCGAAAAACTGCTGCGGATGAAAGCGATCGTCGCGGTATCGGATCGCCCCGATCGCCCGCTGGTCCTTCATGGCGTGCAGAGCATCTTCCATCCGCCGTCGCGCCTGCCGGCCTGGCCGGACCCTAAGGACCGCCGCACGCGCATGGTCCTGATCACCAAGGATTTGCCGGAAGCTTTCGTCAAGGATCTGTTCGATGCGTTCCTCGGCAAGCCGCGCATCGATACGCCGGATCGGACGGCGCTGAACGACAATCCGCTTGCCGTACCGGGCATGCGGTTCTGAAAGGCTCTAGCCCTTGCGGATGAGGAAGCGGTGGCCGACCTCAGTCTTTTCGGTCTCGATGAGCTCGTGGCCGTCTTCGCTGCAGAAATGAGGGATGTCTATTCCGGCGAGCGGATCGGTCGTTTCGACGCGGATCAGTGCACCCTTCTGCAGGGAGGACATCTTGCGGCGCGTCTTCAGCACCGGAAGCGGGCATTTCAGCCCGCGCAGGTCGTAGAGAACGGTGCTCACGCCATCAATCCTTGCCCCAGAACTTCCAGAACGGCTTCTTTGAGGCGACCTCCACTGGCTCCGGCTGTTCCACCGGCGCGAATGCCAGAGGGCTCGGCGTGGGGACCGGAACCTGGGCCGGAACGGCAGCGGCGACGGCGATTTCCTTTGCTTCGGGCGTTGCCGGCGCGGCACCGGGCGCTGCATTGGCGGCGACCGTGGATGCGGTCTTGCTCGACATCATCTCTTCGAGCTCCGCGACCTTGACCATCTTGCCTGCTTCCAGCGAGGTGCCGGTCGGCGCGTAGGCAAGCTCGCGACCCTTCCGCAGCTTAGCAACCACGGCCTTGCGTTCGGCCTCGCTCGGATCGTACCAGGCCATGCCGTCATACTTCTTCATGGCTTTGGTGTAGTCGGCATCGTAGGTCTTGCCGTAGGAGGCAAGGGCGGCGGTCAGCGCTGGCGGCGTCGACATTGCCGGGCACGCTCCGGCAGGGTTGAAGGCGCCATTATCGGTTGCCTGCTGGTTGAAGACATACTTCTTCTCGCAGACATTCACCTCAGGAGGACGCTTCGTGACCTCGAAGTTGTCGTAGCCGACCTTCAGCATATTCCAGAACTCGATGTTCGGGTTCAGGCGATGCCGCACCATGTTCTCCGCGGTCATGCGGAAGGGAAAGGCCTGAAGCTGTACCGTCGACTGGCCGCCGGCGAAGGCGTCGCGGGCGAAGGCGTAGATCTCCAGAACCTGCTGGTCGGTCATCGAATAGCAGCCTGACGACGAGCAGGCGCCATGGATCATCAGATTGGTGCCATTGCGGCCGTTGACGGCGTCATAGCGGTTCGGAAAGCCGGTGTTGATCGCGAGGTAGTACTTCGAATTCGGATTGAGGTTGGCGCGCGTCAGGTCATAGAAGCCTTCCGGCGCCTGCCGGTCACCCTCTTTCACCTTCGGACCGAGGCGGCCCGACCAGGCGCAGATCTTGTAGTCGGCGATCTTGTCGAAGCGATTGTCGATCTTCGCCTTCCAGATCTCCAGTGCGCCTTCTTCCTTGAAGATGCGGATCATGATCGGCGAATTGCGCTGCATGCCCTTGGCGGAGATCTCGGACAGGATGCGCGGCGGGAGCGGTTGCTCGACCTTGTTCTTGACCCTCGAGAGGTCGACCTGGGCGGTTTCCAATGCATCGTTGCAGCCGGCCAGGGCCAGCGCCATCAGGGAAACATATGCAAAATGACGAATGCGCATTCAAAATAGCCCATCAACAGTATGCAACCCGGCCGCGACGAGCGCGGAGCGAATCATAGGCTGACTATGGTTCACAAACTCTTAGCAGCCTATGAAGCGCGCTCGCGTCCCCCGCAAGTAGGAACGTTATTGATAACATTATTGTGGCCAAGGTTTGGCCTCATTCACAGCGCAGCCGCGCGTTTGTGCACTACAAATTGCGGCCCATGTTGAGAAATTTCTGCCGGCGGTCGTTGCGAAGCTGCTCGCCGGTGCGGTTGGAAAGTTCGCCGAGAGCATTGGCAATGACATCGCCGGTAGCCGCGATCACGCTGTCCGGATCGCGATGCGCACCGCCGAGCGGCTCGCTGATGATGCCGTCGATGATGCCGAGCGCCTTCAGGTCCTCGGACGTGATCTTCATGTTGGTGGCCGCTTCCTTGGCGCGGGCGGAATCGCGCCAGAGGATCGAGGCGGCACCTTCCGGCGAGATGACGCTGTAGATCGCATGCTCCAGCATGTAGACGCGGTTGCCGGTGGCGATCGCGATTGCCCCGCCCGAGCCGCCTTCGCCGATGACGACCGAGACGATCGGCACCTTCACCGAAAGACACATTTCCGTCGAGCGGGCGATGGCTTCGGCTTGACCGCGCTCTTCGGCGCCGACGCCGGGATAGGCGCCTGCCGTATCGACGAGGGTGATAACGGGGAGGCCGAAGCGGTCAGCCATTTCCAGGATGCGGATCGCCTTTCGGTAGCCTTCGGGACGAGCGCTGCCGAAGTTGTGTTTCAGGCGGCTCTTCGTGTCGTTGCCCTTTTCCTGGCCGAGAACGGCGACAGGCTGGCCGCGGAAGCGGGCAAGCCCGGCCTGGATCGCGGCGTCTTCGGAAAACTTGCGGTCGCCGGCGAGCGGGGTGAATTCCTGAAACAGCGTCTTAGCATAATCGACGAAATGCGGTCGCTGCGGATGGCGCGCAACCTGCGTCTTCTGCCAGGCGTTGAGCTTCGAATAGATATCGACCATCGCTTCGCGCACGCGAACTTCGAGCCTGCCGATTTCATCTGACGTGTCGATGCTCTCGTCTTCCGTGGCGAGCTTCTTCAGTTCGATGATCTTGCCTTCGAGGTCGGAGATCGGCTTTTCGAAGTCGAGATAGTTGTGCATGAGGTGCGTTTCCGTTCCTTTTGCCGGGGCTGCTTAGTATGAGCTCGCCCTTTGTTGCCGGTCCTATTCCTGCTTTTTAGCCTGTTTGGCAAGGGGGTGGTGCGTTTGGACCAGTTGTTGAAGCCGTTCCTCCAACACATGCGTATAAATTTGCGTGGTAGAAATGTCCGAGTGTCCGAGCAGTTCCTGAACGACGCGAAGATCCGCGCCATTGGCGAGAAGATGGCTTGCAAATGCGTGCCGCATAACGTGCGGCGAGATCATAGATGGGGTGAGACCTGCCCTGATCGCAAGATTTTTCAGGTCACGCGCGAAAACCTGACGTGGCAGGTAGCCTTCCCTGGAGGCTGCCGGAAACAGCCACGGGCTTTCCTGCGGGACCTTGGCGGCGGCGTTCTCGGTGGCGAGCATGCGGCCGTAGAGCTTCAACGCGGCGATCGCCGATTGCGACAGCGGTACAAGCCGCTCCTTGTTGCCCTTGCCGCGGATCATCAGGAAACGCCCATCCTGATCGAGCACGCGGGCGGGAAGCGAAACAAGCTCGCTGACGCGCATCCCCGTCGCGTAAAGGAGTTCGAGAAGAGCCAGCATCCGAAGCCGCTGAAGCTGGCCGGGGGCAGGGTCATGAGCTTCGGTTTCCGCCTGCTCCAGCAGTCGGCCCACCTCGTCGACACCCATCGTCTTCGGCAGTGGCCGGCCCTTCTTCGGCGCATCGAGTACGCCAGTCGGATCGTCGGTGCGCAGGCCCTCGGCATAAAGGAATTTATAAAACTGGCGCATCGCGGCCAGCCGCCGTGCCTGCGAGGAAGGCTTGAACCCTTGGGCGGCAAGCGAGGACAGGTAGGCCGAAAGATCCGCTGATGCCGCGTCCATCAGGCGCACTCCCTTGCTATTCAGGAAGCCGTGCAGATCATAGAGGTCGCGCTCATAGGAGGATAGCGTATTTGCCGCCGCGCCCCGCTCCGCGCTCATCATTTCCAGAAAGGCTTCGACGTGAACCCAGCCGAGATCCTTCATCGGCTCACTTCTTGGACGGGTTGATGGCGCCGGTCGACGGAGGGTTGATCCGCTCGGACGGAATGCGGATCGTCACGTCGCGCTCCTGCGGCTCGACGAAAGCAACCAGTGCCCACATCGTTCCGTATATCGCACCGGCGATGATCGCCAATATGGCGAGAAAACGGAACAAACTCGGCATTCAACAACTCCATGGCTCTACTTCTTTATGAAGAAGCATGTTTGCAAGTGCAAGAAGATGCATTTGAACCACGTTTCCCTTGCCCGCGACTTGACGCTACACCTGCATTTGTCGATACCGTTCGCAAACAAAGTGTGAATGGACCAATGAGCGACCCAGTTCTGACCGTTGCCGAAAGCTTGAAAGACAGGGCTCGTGCTGCGCTCGGTTCTCGCAATCTGATCCTGGTCGGATTGATGGGCGCAGGCAAATCCTCCGTTGGCCGGATCGTCGCACATCAGCTCGGCATCCCTTTCGTCGATAGCGACGCCGAGATCGAGAAAGTCTCTCGCATGTCCATAAGCGAGTTGTTCGCCGCTTACGGCGAGGAAGAGTTCCGTGCGCTTGAAAGCCGCGTCATGAAGCGCCTTTTGAAGAACGGTCCGCGCGTGGTTTCCACCGGCGGCGGCGCATTCATCAACGACCGGACGCGCAAGCATATCAAGAAGGGCGGCGTCTCCATCTGGCTGAAGGCGGACCTCGACGTTCTCTGGGAGCGCGTCAGCAAGCGCGATACGCGGCCGTTGCTCAAAACCGAGAACCCCAAGCAGACCCTCGAAAGCCTGATGAACGCGCGTTATCCGATCTACGAACTCGCCGACCTCACCGTCCTCTCGCGCGACGTACGCAAGGAACTGATGGCGGAGGAGGTTCTGAAAGCCGTGATCGACTCCCGAACCGAAAGTGCAGCCTGATGAATGCGATTGCCTCCGCCTCCGAACGCAAGGTTCACGTGCCGCTTGGCGAGCGCGCCTACGATATCCTAATCGGGCCGGGCCTGATCGCGCGCGCCGGCGCTGAGATCGCTGCACGCCTGAAAGGCCGCAAGGCGGCTGTCATCACCGATGCGCATGTGGCGCCGCTTTATCTTGACGCGCTCGTCCAAAGCCTCGAGGCGGCAGGCATCGCCTCGGCGACCCTCGTGCTGCCGGCGGGCGAGAAGACCAAGAGCTTCGAGCACCTGATGACCGTATGCGACAAGGTTCTCGAAGCGCGGATCGAGCGCAACGATTATGTCATCGCGCTCGGCGGCGGCGTCATTGGTGATCTCTCCGGCTTCGCCGCCGGCATCGTGCGCCGCGGTGTGCGTTTCGTGCAGGTGCCGACCTCGCTGCTGTCGCAGGTCGATTCCTCTGTCGGCGGCAAGACGGGCATCAACAGCCGCCACGGCAAGAATCTCATCGGCGTCTTCCACCAGCCTGACCTCGTGCTCGCCGACACCGACGTGCTGAATTCGCTGAGCGCGCGGGAGTTTCGCGCGGGCTATGCCGAGGTCGCGAAGTACGGCCTGATCGACAAGCCGGATTTCTTCGCCTGGCTGGAAGCCAACTGGCAGGCGGTCTTTGCCGGCGGGGCGGCCCGCATCGAGGCGATCGCTACGAGCTGCCAGGCAAAGTCCGACGTCGTCGTTGCCGACGAGCGCGAGACCGGGCAACGCGCGCTCCTCAATCTCGGTCACACCTTCGGCCATGCGCTGGAGGCGGCAACCGCCTATGACAGCGCGCGTCTCGTCCATGGCGAAGGCGTTTCGATTGGTATGGTTCTGGCGCACGAGTTCTCGGCGCGCATGAACCTTGCAAGCCCTGATGACGCCCGCCGCGTCGAAAGCCACCTGAAGGCCGTCGGTCTGCCGACGCGCATGGCCGAAATTCCTGGCACGCTGCCACCTGCCGAGGTGCTGATGGACGCGATCGCCCAGGACAAGAAGGTGAAGGGTGGCAAGTTGACCTTCATCCTCACCCGCGGCATCGGACAGTCCTTTGTCGCCAATGATGTTCCCGCCTCGGAAGTGCTGAGCTTCCTCAAGGAGAAACACCCGCAATGACCCTCGACGGCACGTTGGCATTTCTTTCCGCATACTGGCCGGAAATTGTCTCCATCGTGGCCCTCGTGCTCATGTCCGCGTTCTTCTCCGGCTCGGAGACGGCGCTGACGGCGGTCTCCCGCAGCCGCATCCACACGCTTGAAGCCAATGGCGAGGAGCGCGCGGGGCTGGTGCGCCAGCTAATCGAACGCCGTGACCGGCTGATCGGTGCGCTGCTGATCGGCAACAATCTGGCTAACATCCTGTCTTCGTCGCTGGCGACTAGCCTTTTTCTCGGCCTCTTCGGCAACTCCGGCGTGGCGCTTGCCACTCTCGCAATGACCGTCATCCTGGTCATCTTCGCCGAAGTGCTGCCGAAAAGCTGGGCGATTTCGACGCCGGATCGGTTTGCGCTCAATGTCGCCTATGCGGTCAAGCTGTTCGTCGCGGTCGTCGGCCCGCTGTCCTCCTTTGTCAATGCGATCGTGCGCCGGCTTCTCTCGCTCTTCGGTATCAATCTCTCGCGGGAGACCTCGATGCTCTCCGCCCACGAGGAGCTGCGCGGCGCCGTCGATCTGCTGCATCGCGAGGGATCATTCGTCAAGGCAGACCGTGATCGGCTGGGCGGCGTCCTCGATCTCGGCGAGCTCGAGCTCTCCGACATCATGGTCCACCGTATGGCGATGCGGGCGATCAATGCGGACGATCCTCCTGAGGTGGTCGTGCGGACGATCCTCGAAAGCCCCTTTACCCGCATGCCGCTCTGGCGCGGCTCGACGGACAACATCATCGGCGTGGTTCACTCCAAGGACCTGCTGCGGGCGCTCGCCGAGCGCGATGCCGAGCCGGAACATCTCGATATCGCCAAGATTGCCCAGAAGCCGTGGTTCGTGCCTGACAGCACCAGTCTCGAAGCCCAGCTCAACGCCTTCCTGCGCCGCAAGCAGCACTTTGCCGTGGTCGTCGACGAATACGGCGAGGTGCAGGGCATTGTGACGCTGGAGGACATCCTCGAGGAGATCGTCGGCGATATTGCCGACGAGCACGACATCGATATACAGGGCGTGCGCCAGGAGGCGGACGGTTCGATCGTGGTCGATGGCAACGTCCCGATCCGCGATCTCAACCGCGCTCTCGACTGGCATCTGCCGGACGAGGAGGCGACGACGATCGCCGGCCTTGTCATTCACGAGTCGATGACGATCCCGGAAGAGCGTCAGGCCTTCACTTTCCACGAAAAGCGCTTCATCGTTATGAAGCGTGAGAAGAACCGCATCACGAAGCTTCGCATCCGGCCGGCGGAGGAAAACGAGGCCGGGCCGGCCTGACCTTCCGCCGATCCGGCATTTCTTAATGGGATTTCCTATGCTCGATATTATCTGGCGTTCTGTGATTGTCGGTATCGGCGCGACCGCGCTCATGGACATCTGGACGGTGATTTACGGCGCGATAACCGGCGGCGGCCTGCCGAACTGGGCGCCGGCCGGTCGCTGGTTCAAGGAAGTCGCCAAGGGGCGCGTCTTCCACGATGACATCAATACTGCCGAACCCTATCGCCACGAGCAGGCGCTCGGCTGGATCGGCCATTATGCCGTCGGCATCATCTACGGACTGCTGCTCGTGCTGCTCGTCGGCTCCGCCTGGCTCGACACACCGACCTTCCTGCCGGCCTGGATCTTCGCCATCGTCACCGTCGGTGCCGGCTGGTTTTTGATGCAGCCGGGCATGGGGCTTGGCGTCGCCGCCTCAAAGACGCCCAATCCGAACAAGGTGCGCGTCCTCAATCTCGTCGCCCATACCTTCTTCGCGCTCGGGCTCTATGGCACGGCACTTCTTGTCCGCTGACAACTGTCCGGCGCTCTTCCGAAGGAGCGGTGCGCTTCCTATATAGGGACAGCCGCCTACCAGCGCACCGGTTCGCCGGGCGCTGCGGGCTCCACGGCAAGCGCATGCAGTCCCGCATCCAGTTCTGGTTTCAAAAGCTCTGTGATCGCACGGTGCCGCGCCAGTCGTGGCATGCCGGCAAATTTGGCGGACACGATGCGCACCCGCATATGGGTCTCGCCTGTCCCCGTTATGTCAGGCTGATGGCCCGCATGAAGATGGCTTTCATTGATGACGCTGA
Source organism: Rhizobium sp. CF122 (assembly GCF_000282035.1). Classification (GTDB taxonomy): domain Bacteria; phylum Pseudomonadota; class Alphaproteobacteria; order Rhizobiales; family Rhizobiaceae; genus Rhizobium. The sequence continues at coordinate 33,544 of NZ_AKKA01000020.1, read as the reverse complement.
GGCGCTCGGGCGCGAACGCGGCGGTCAGCTTTTCTTCGATTCGGGTCTGCAGGGTCATGGTCTCGTTGCTTTGCGAAAAAGGTTCCCACCAAGCCAGCAACATTCCGGTTTGTCAATTCTTGTTGTGGCCTCGCTACAGGCCCATAATTAGTGCCGCCATGAGACTCGATTCCAAATATTTCGACCGCATCCGCACCCGCCGCAAACGCGAGCAGGAAACCGAACAGGCCCCCCCCGCCTGTCAGTGGGATGGCTGCGACAAGAAAGGCGTGCATCGCGCTCCTGTCGGACGCAATGCCGAGGGGCAGTTCTTTCTCTTCTGCTTCGAGCACGTGAAGGAATACAACAAGGGGTACAACTACTTCTCAGGCCTCTCCGACGGCGAGATTGCGCGCTACCAGAAGGAAGCGATTACCGGACATCGCCCGACCTGGACGGTCGGCGTGAACAAGGCCGCCAAGAACAGCCCGCTGCATTCCGATCTGCGGTCGGGTTCATATCGCGTGCGAGATCCCTTCGGCTTCGTCAACGGCACCAAGGGCAGCGGTCCCCGCTTTCCCGAACAGCGCAAGCTGAAAAGCCTAGAAGCTAAGGCTTTCGACACGATGGGTCTCGATGCTAGCGCGACCTCCTCGGAGATCAAGAGCCGCTACAAGGAACTGGTCAAGAAGCACCATCCCGACGCCAATGGTGGCGACCGCGGTTCGGAAGAGCGGTTCCGCGCCGTCATCCAGGCCTATCAATTATTGAAGCAGAACGGTTTTTGTTAGTTCCCGTCCTTGCTCTTGGTCTTCAATCAGGTATGGTCCCAAATCGGCTGAGGCCGCAGGCAACCGCGGCATAACTTTCTGCGTTTGTCCCACAGGCGCCTCGGCCACTTCCGGGCGCGGCGTTTCTTGTCCGGGACTTTGTTCAAGAATGCTCGCAAGCGATGGATTTTGTCGCCCCCGAGGTTTCGTTTCAGTCCCGGAGAAGCATCGCCGACGTTCCGACATGAGCGGGCGCGGACCTGATCTGCGGCGTCATGGTAGCGATATGGGCTGAGACAGTATGGTCGGGTGTCGGTCACCCGCCTTGGAGACATGATGAGCAAGATTGACCTTGATATTTCGGAGATTCCGGACACCACCGTTTCGGTCAGGGAGGTCTTTGGCATTGATTCCGACATTCGCGTTCCGGCCTACAGCCAGGGCAGCGCCTATGTTCCGGATTTCGACCCCGACTATCTCTTCGACCGCGAGACGACGCTCGCCATTCTTGCTGGCTTCGCCCATAACCGGCGCGTGATGATCTCCGGCTACCACGGCACGGGCAAGTCCTCGCATATCGAGCAGGTCGCAGCCCGCCTCAACTGGCCGTGCGTGCGTATCAACCTCGACAGCCATGTCAGCCGCATCGACCTCGTTGGCAAGGACGCGATCGTTCTGAAGGACGGTTTGCAGGTCACGGAATTCAAGGACGGCATTCTGCCCTGGGCCTACCAGCACAACGTCGCGCTCGTCTTCGATGAGTACGACGCCGGCCGCCCCGACGTGATGTTCGTCATCCAGCGCGTGCTGGAATCGTCCGGCCGCCTGACGCTGCTCGACCAGAGCCGCGTCATCCGTCCGCACCCGGCATTCCGGCTGTTTGCCACGGCAAACACGATCGGCCTCGGTGACACCACCGGCCTCTATCACGGCACGCAGCAGATCAACCAGGCACAGATGGACCGCTGGTCGATCGTGACGACACTGAACTACCTGCCGCACGACCATGAAGTGAACATCGTCGCTTCCAAGGTGAAGAGCTTCGGCAAGGACAAGAATGGGCGCGATACCGTGTCCAAGATGGTCCGCGTTGCCGATCTGACCCGCGCTTCCTTCATGAACGGCGACCTGTCGACCGTCATGAGCCCCCGCACCGTGATCACCTGGGCTGAGAACGCCGAGATCTTCGGCGACCTCGCCTTCGCCTTCCGCGTTACCTTCCTCAACAAGTGCGACGAGTTGGAGCGCCCGCTGGTGGCCGAGCACTATCAGCGCGCTTTTGGCGTCGAGCTGAAGGAAAGCGCCGCCAACATCGTTCTGGAGGCCTGAGGCCGACCGATCATGGCAGCTCGCGGTGACAATTCGAAAGCAAAGCCGGGTTCGCCAGTCGACGTCGAGCCGTTGCGCCGGGCGATATCAGGCAGCGTTCGCGCGATTGCCGGCGACGGCGACGTCGAGGTGACCTTCGCCAACGAACGTCCTGGAATGACTGCCGAGCGGATTCGTCTGCCGGAGCTTTCCAAGCGTCCGACGATGCATGAGCTGGCGGTAACGCGCGGGCTTGGCGACTCGATGGCGTTGAGGCTTGCGTGCCACGACGACAAGGTGCACGCGACGATGGCGCCGCAAGGCTCCGACGCGCGGGCGATCTTCGACGCTGTCGAGCAAGCGCGCGTGGAATCGATCGGTGCGCTGCGCATGGAAGGCGTTGCTGCAAACCTCCGATCGATGACCGAGGAGAAATACGCCAAGGCGAATTTCTCCGGCATCGAGCGGCAGGAGGATGCGCCGATCGGCGAAGCCGTCGCCATGATGGTGCGCGAGAAGCTGACCGGCGAGACGCCGCCCGCATCGGCGGGCAAGGTGCTCGATCTCTGGCGCTCCTTCATCGAGGAGAAGGCCGGATCCGACCTCGACAACCTTCCCGGTGTCATCAGCGACCAGCAGGCCTTTTCCAAGGTGATCCGCCACATGCTCTCGGCCATGGAGATGGCGGAAGAGTATGGCGACGACGACAGCGATCCTGAATCCGATGACGAATCTGATCAGGAAAACCAGCCGAACGGCGACGAGCAGGATCAGGACGAAGTCGATGACGACGCCGGTTCCGACGCCGCGCCGGTAGAGGACAGCGAAGTCGCCGACGAGCAAATGGAGGACGGCGAGACCGAAGGCGCCGAAATCTCCGACGACGACATGCAGGAGGAAGGCGAGGAAGATTCAGAGACGCCGGGCGAAACCCGCCGTCCGAACACTCCCTTCGACGACGTCAACGAGAAGGTCGACTACCACGTCTTCACCGAGGAATTCGACGAGACGATCACCGCCGAAGAGCTCTGCGACGCCGCCGAGTTGGAACGTCTGCGCGCCTTCCTCGACAAGCAGCTGGCACACCTGCAGGGCGCGGTCGGCCGTCTCGCGAACCGCCTGCAGCGCCGGCTGATGGCGCAGCAGAACCGCTCCTGGGATTTCGATCTCGAGGAAGGCTATCTCGACCCGGCGCGTCTGACGCGCATGATCATTGATCCGATGCAGGCGCTATCCTTCAAGATGGAGCGCGACACGCAGTTCCGCGACACCGTCGTGACGCTTCTAATCGACAACTCGGGCTCGATGCGCGGCCGCCCGATCACGGTCGCAGCCACCTGCGCCGATATCCTGGCCCGCACGCTGGAGCGTTGCGGCGTCAAGGTCGAGATCCTGGGCTTCACCACAAAGGCCTGGAAGGGTGGGCAGGCGCGCGAGAAGTGGCTTGGTAGCGGCAAGCCGCAGACGCCGGGTCGCCTCAACGACCTGCGCCACATCATCTACAAGTCCGCCGATGCTCCCTGGCGCCGGGCGCGCGCCAATCTCGGCCTGATGATGCGCGAGGGCCTGCTCAAGGAGAACATCGACGGCGAGGCGCTGATCTGGGCGCACAATCGCCTGCTCGCCCGTCGCGAGCAGCGCCGCATCCTGATGATGATCTCCGACGGTGCGCCGGTCGACGATTCGACGCTGTCGGTCAATCCGGGCAACTACCTGGAGCGCCATCTGCGCGCCGTCATCGATCGGATCGAGACGCGTTCGCCGGTCGAGCTTCTGGCGATCGGCATCGGCCACGACGTGACGCGCTATTATAGGCGCGCCGTGACGATCGTCGATGCAGACGAGCTGGCCGGCGCCATGACGGAGCAGCTTGCGTCGCTCTTCGAAGACAAGTCCGTCCAGCCGCGGGGCGGTCGCCTCCGTCGCGCCAGCTAACCGCGAAAGGACGCTTTCTGGATGCTCCGAAAGCCGTTCGCCCGGCTGATCTCAGTCGCCCTCGGCCTGGCGGCTCTCACGCTGCCAGCGCTTGCCGATGGTGACGTCGAGGTCCGCGGCCGCGTCATCACCGATTTCAAGATCGGTTCCGACAAAACTCGCTTCGGTCCCCTCGAATTCCTCGGCGGGCTGGAAATGGTCTCGCCGCAGCGGCTGTTCGGCTCGCTGTCATCGATCCGCTTTCGATCGGACCGAACGCATTTTGTCGGCGTGCTCGACACCGGCCACTGGATGACCGGGCGCATCGAGCGCGATCCTCAAGGGCGCCTGTCCGGCCTCGCCGATGTCGTGATCACCCCGATGAAGAATCGCGACGAGCAGAGCTTTGAAGGCAAGGGGTATATGGATGCCGAGGGTATCGCGCTGCATGGCGACCGGATTCTCGTTTCCTTCGAGCAGGACCACCGCGTCGACGTCTATCCCGACCCCGGCTTCGAGACATCGCGTGCGATCGACACCATTCCCATTCCGTTCCCCGAACGATCGCTGCGTGGCAACCGCGGCTTTGAGACCATCGCCGTTTCTCCCGTGGACAGTGCCCTCAAGGGCGGGACGTTAATCGTGGCCGAACGCAGCTTAGACATGGACGGCAATGCCTATGCCGCGATTCTGGACGGGCCGTTGAAGGGACGGCTGTCGCTCGCTCACTATGGCGATTTCGACGCGACGGACGGAGCCTTCCTGCCGAATGGCGACCTCTTGCTGCTGGAGCGGCGGTTCAACGTCGTAGAAGGCATCGGAATGCGCATCCGCCGCATCAAGGCTGCCGACATCCGCCCCGGCGCTGTCATGGACGGCGAGATATTGTTGCAGGGTGACTTCAGCTATCAGATCGACAATATGGAAGGCCTGGATGTCTTCGCGGCCGAGGATGGGACCACGCATGTGGTGATCGTCTCTGATGACAACCACTCCATCCTGCAACGCAATCTCATGCTGGAGTTCCGGCTGACGGAGCCGCGAGCCGGCGACACGGCTCGCCTGCAGAGATGACCGCTCGGCGTCAGCCGCCGAAATAGACCGGCCGGTCGATATCCGCGCCCTTCCAACCCAGTTCTTCGCGCGTGCGCTTGCTCGAGGCGAGATTGTCCATCGCCGCGAAATACGCAATCCAGCCGAAGTGTACGGCCGCCTCCTCAGGAGACTTGGAAACGACCGGCACGTTCAGCCGGCGGCTGATGACCTCGGCGATCTCCCGGAAGCGAACGCCCTCTTCAGCGACGCCATGATAGCGGATGCCCGCCTTGCCCTTTTCAAGCGCCAGCCTGTAGAGTCTGGCTGCGTCCAGTCTGTGCACGGCGGCCCAGAGATTGCCTCCTTCGCCGGCATAGACCGAAAGGCCCTTCGCGCGGGCGATGCCGATCAGCAACGGCACGAAGCCGTGGTCACCGTCGCCATGAACCGACGGAGGCAGGCGGATGACGATAGCGCGCACGCCCCGCGATGCAGCCGCGGCGGCGGCCTCTTCGGAGGCGATGCGGGGAGAGGCGGCGCTCGGCGCATCCTGCTCGGTGGTCAATCGGCGTTCTTCTCGCCCCGCTGCTCCCGGCTCAGATCTGCTTAGCCTCTGCTGGCGCCGAAGCGGATGCGCGCTTCTTCTTCAGTTTCCGCAGCACGGGGTCTTTTCCGTCGGATTCTCATCGCCGTCTGGATCGCCGGTAGAGCCTACTTCATCCATCCGGTGGGCGATGGCGAGCGCGTAGATAGTATGCAGAACGTTCCGGTCGGTGACGTCAGGATCGGTCAGGGCCAGCAAAGAGGCACGCACGATCTTCTTGCTGGTGGCTTTGGGACACCGTTCCAGCACGAAATCGAAAAGCGCCTTGCCGGAAAGACCTTCCGTCGCGCCGTCCAAGAGCGCCTCATAAACTCGCTTCCGCTTCTCGCTCACGATTGGTCCTCCGGTTCGATGCGATTGCGACACTATCTGTCATAAAAGCGTCATCAACTACCACCGCCGTGCATGGCATACATAGATTCTTTTTGCATTCGAGCGTGGCCGCAAAGTGTCGCGGCGAGTATCTTTTCGGCAAGTCGTCCCGGGGTCCTTGCCGATAAAAAAGGCGGAGCGATAGCTCCGCCGAATAGCCTAGGAATGAAATTCTAGGCGGGCGCGCATGCCTAGCGGGCGGTGGCGGCCTGCATCGGGCGCAGCACGTTCATCAGTGCGCCGTAGGGCAGCAACATCACGAGGCCGACGATCATCTTCACCGCGAAGTCGCCGATTGCCCAGGAAATCCAGCGCGGCGCCTGTGCGGTGAAGACGCCGAGGATCGGGGCGGATTCGAGCGCGAAGGGATCGTTCGGGCCGAGGAGGACGAAGAAGGCCGCGAAAGCGAAGGAGAAGAAGATCGCCGTATCCAGCATCGAGCCGATCAGCGAGCCGACGAGCGGGGCGTGCCACCAGGCCTGCCGGCGCAAGCGGTTGAAAACCGAAATATCGAGCAGTTGGCCGGCGAGATAGGCCGAGCCGGACGCGATCGCGATGCGCGGAACCGAGGTGTAGAAGGACAGTGCCACGCCGACGACGAAGCCGGCGAAGACGACCTTGCGGGCAGCCTGCGGGCCGAATTGACGGTTGGTAAGATCGGTGATCAGGAAGGCGACCGGATAGGTGAAGGCACCCCAGGTCAGGATGTCGGCCAGATTGATGCCGGCGAACTCGGCATTCAGCGGGAACTGCACGAGGAAGTTCGAGGCGACGACGACCAGCGTCATCAGTGCGACATAGATAAGCGTAGCGCGCGTCGTCAGCATTTTTTTATCCTGGGGTATGCCACCAGTTGGAGGGACAGACCGGCAAAGCAAAAGGCTTGTCCGGAGATCATCCGTACAAGCCTTTCGAAGCCGTATGAAGAAGAAGCGGTCGAAGCTTAGGCAGCAGCGGCTTCGGCAGTCTTCTTGACGATCTGGCGACGCAGCAGACGAGCGCGCATCGACAGTTCATTTTCGCTTGCCTTGATCAGGAAGGCATCGAGACCGCCACGATGCTCGACGGAACGAAGAGCAGCAGCCGAAACGCGAAGACGATAACGCTGGCCGAGCGCGTCGGAGATCAGCGTAACCTGGCACAGGTTCGGGAGGAACCGGCGCTTGGTCTTGTTGTTGGCATGGCTGACATTGTTACCAGTCAGGACTGCCTTGCCGGTCAATTCGCACATGCGGGACATGGAACACCTATTCTTGTTTTTCTCGGCCATCGGTTGCATGCCCGCGCAAAACCGGGTTAGCAATCCAACAGGCCATGATTGGAAAGTTGCGGTTCTATAGTCAGACAGGTCGGGCGCGTCAAGCCAAACCTTGGCATTTCCCGCAATTCTGTCAAAAAGCTCGTGTTTGCTTCGTTGTGAGACAGGCGTATAGACCGTGATGAACGGCTTTACCAGCTGCCAGAACAAGGTTCATTTCATGGCTCATCCGGGCAAACGCATTCTGATATCCGCGATAGCTGCGCTGATAGCCGTTCCGGCCGGCGCAAGCGAGATCGTGCATCGCACGGAATACAGGGTTTCCCTAGGAATCCTGACAATCGCCCGCGCCGCCTTCCTGACGAAGATCGAGGACGACAAGAGCTACAGGGTCTCCGGCGACATCAGTTCGGCCGGCCTTGCCGATCTCGTCACCAATATCTCGGCCAAGACAAGCGTCGACGGCGTGTTGCGCGGCGACCGGCTGCAGGCGTCCCGCTACTATCTCTACTACAAGAGCGGCAAGCGCGCCCGCACATACGAGGTGCGCTACAGCAACGGCAATATCACCTCGACGACAGTCAAGCCGCCTCGGAAACCTCCGAATAACTGGGTCAGCGTGCCGGCAAGCGACATGCGCTCCGTCCTCGATCCGATCTCGGGCCTGATCTTTCCCGCAGACACCAATGTCTGCGCCCAGAAGCTGCCGATCTACGATGGCGAAATGCGCATGGATCTGGTGCTATCGCCCAAGGGTGCGCAGAACTTCTCGACGGCGGGTTTCAACGGCAAGGCGACCGTATGCAGCGTGCGGTTCGTCCCTCGCTCCGGCTACAAGAAGGGTCGCAGCGACATCGACTATCTGAGCAAGAGCAGCCGGATGGAAATCTGGTTTGCCAAGTCGGATGCGGCAAATGTATATGCTCCGGTCTACGTCCGTATTCCGACGCAATACGGACCGGTGACGATTACCGCGGTGAAATACGGCGCAAGCTGACGGAGCAGGAGCCTCCGTAAAGGGGGACAGGTGAAGCTTCGGGCAACGCTAATCGGCTTTACGGCGATCCTCATGTGGTCGTTTTTGGCACTGTTCACGGCCGCCTCCGGCACGATGCCGCCGTTCCAGCTGTCGGCCATCTGCTTTGCCATCGGCAGCATCCCCGGCATCGTCGTGCTGATCCTCAATCCGTCGCGACTGGCGCTGCTCAAGCAGCCGGCCAAGGTCTGGATCGTCGGGATTGCTGGCCTGTTCGGATACCATTTCCTCTATTTCACGGCGCTCAGGAACGCACCGGCCGTCGAAGCAGGGCTGATTGCCTATCTCTGGCCGTTGCTGATCGTCGTCGGATCGGCGCTGCTGCCGGGAGAGCGCCTGCGTTGGTATCATATCGTCGGCGCCCTGGCCGGCCTTTGCGGCACCTTCCTGATCGTTGGCCGCAACGGTATCGATTTCGACGGCGCCTTTGCCGTCGGCTATGGCGCAGCCCTCCTTTGCGCCTTCACATGGTCCGGTTATTCGCTCCTGACGCGTCGCTTCGATGCAGTGTCGACCGATGTCGTCACCGGCTTTTGCATGGCGACCTCGATCCTGTCGCTCATTTGCCATCTCGGGCTCGAGACGACCGTCTGGCCGGAAACGGTATCGCAGTGGATGGCTGTCGCTGGCCTCGGGCTCTTTCCCGTCGGTGCGGCATTCTATGCCTGGGACTACGGCGTCAAGAATGGCGATATCCAGATTCTGGGCGCCGCAAGCTATGCAGCACCGCTTCTCTCGACGTTAAACCTGACACTGTTCGGCTTTGCCGGGCCAAGCTGGCGCATCGCGCTCGCCTGCGTGTTGGTGACCGGCGGCGCCGTGCTGGCGGCAAACGAGATGTTCCGCCGAAAGTCCGCGGCGGTTGAACAGCGCGCCGCCGCGGAGTAGTCCTTAGCCAGCAGGCTTCCAGTCCGACGCCGCCATCTCGAAGGAGGCGAATTCGAAGCCCGGCGCAACGGTGCATCCGACCAGCGTATACTCGCCACGGGTTTCGGCCGACTGCCACCAGTTGGCCGGAATGATCGCCTGCGGTCGCTCGCCGTTGAGAATGTCCGTGCCAAGCACCAGCGTCTCGCTGCTGCTCCCATTCTGCGAGCGGTGAAGCGCAAGCGGAGCCCCGGCGTAGTGATGCCAGACCTCGGCAGCGTCATGGACACGATGCCAGTGGGATCGCTGCCCCGCCTTCAGGAGATAGTAAATCGCCGTCGAGTGGCCGCGCGAGCCACCCTCGGTGTCGCGGAATGTCTGCACATACCAGCCGCCTTCGGGATGCGGCTCCATTCCAAGTTCGCGAATGATATCGTCCGGGGACATCAAAAATTGTCCTTGCGCCGGCGGATTTCCGCGAAGACTTCCTCGTTGGTCTTGGTTTCCATCAGCAGGTTGCGGCGGATGGCAGGATCAGCCGCGCGCAGAAAAGGATTGGTTTCCTTCTCCAGTGCCAGCGTCGTCGGAATCGTGAACTTGTTCTCGGCCCGCAGGGCCTCGATCTCGGCCGCACGGACTATCAGGCGCTGATTGTCCGGATCGATTGTCAGGGCGAAACGGGCATTGGAGAGCGTGTATTCGTGGCCGAAGTAGATGGCCGTTTCATCGGGCAGCACCGCAAGCTTCTGCAGCGAGTGCCACATATCGGCGGCCGGGCGCTCGAAAAGACGCCCGCAGCCGAGTGCAAACAGCGTGTCGGCGGCAAAGAGCAGCTTGTCGTCGGCGAAGTGGTAGCAGATATGTCCCGCCGTGTGCCCGGGAGTCTCGATGACCTGTACCGTGTGGTCGCCGAACAGGAAGGTATCGCCGTCGGCCATCGTCTTGTCGAGACCCGGGATCGCCACCGCCTCGTTGATCGGACCGATAATCTCGCAGCCATATTGATGCTTCAGCGCGAGGTTGCCTTCGACGTGGTCGGTATGGTGATGGGTCGTAAAAATATGTGAGATCGTCCAGCCGCGGCGGGCTGCCGCCTTCTCGACCGCGCCTGCATCGGGAGCGTCAATCGAGGCGGTCAAGCCGGTTTCAGGATCGTGGACCAACACGCCGAAATTGTCGGTACGGCAGAGAAAAACGTCTAAATCCAAAGGTTTCATAGTCTCAGGCAGCCTCTTTATCGCGGGTATACCGGGAATGTAGAGGGTCCTGCCTTGAAGTCCAACCGCCCACTGATAACATTTACCTCGATGCACGCTGATATCGTCGACCTACGCCAGTTCTATCATTCCGACCTCGGACGCATTGCCGAGCAGTCGATCGCCATGGCGCTTTCCTCGCTTTGGGTTCGGCTGCCGCAGGAGCGTCTCGTTGGTCTGGGCTACGTCGTGCCCTTCCTAGATCGCTTCCAGTCCGACACGGAGAGAACCTTTGCCTTCATGCCGGCAGGGCAGGGTGCCGTGAACTGGCCTGTGGGGGCGCTTTCCTCGACGGCCCTGATCTTCGACGAGGAGCTGCCGTTGCCCGATTCCTCGATCGACCGGGTGCTGATGGTCCATTCGCTCGAATTTGCCGAGAGCCCGCGGGAAACCCTGAAGGAGCTGTGGCGGGTGCTGGCGCCAGGCGGGCGCCTGGTCATCGTCGTGCCGAACCGCCGTGGCGTCTGGGCACGGATGGAGCATACGCCGTTCGGCTCCGGGCGACCCTATTCGCGTGGGCAGCTGACAAGTCTCCTGCGGGAAACCAATTTCACGCCAGGCGCGACGGCCGAGGCATTGTTCTTCCCTCCCTCCAAGCTTCGCACCATGATGCGCCTGCGCGGCCTCTTCGATCGTGTGGGACGCACCTTGTGGCCGGCATTTTCCGGCGTGATCGTCGTCGAGGCGCAGAAGCGGCTCTATCAGGGTCTGCCGGTTGCCGCCCGTGCGTCGCGGCGCGTCTTCGTGCCGGTTCTGGCGCCGCATGGTGTTCCAACGACACGCAGTCGCTAGGGTCAGGACCCTAGAGGTCCCGCAGCACTCGACAAGGCTGCCTTTCCGTTCTATTGCCACAGGGCAGTTTTCAGCCGAATTTTTCCCGGTTTTTTCCAAGGTCGATCTCATGAGCGAAGAGAAGAGCAAGCCCGTTCCGCGTCCCGGTATTCTGGATATTGCAGCCTATGTGCCGGGCAAGGAACATGCGCCGGGTGTCGCACGCGTTTACAAGCTCTCCTCAAATGAAACGCCGCTCGGCGCGAGCCCGAAGGCGATCGAAGCTTTCCGCAATGCCGCCAGCAGTCTCGAGCGCTATCCGGACGGCCAAGCAACGGAGTTGCGTGAGGCGATTGCGGCCGTACATGGGCTGAACCCTGCCAACATCATGTGCGGCAACGGCTCGGACGAGTTGCTGGGCCTGCTTTGCCATGTCTATCTCGGGCCGGGCGACGAAGGCATCATCACCGAGCACGGCTTCCTCGTCTACAAGATCCAGATCATGGGCGCCGGCGCGACTCCGGTTGTCGTCAAGGAGAAGGACGCGACCGTTGACGTCGATGCCATTCTGGGCGCCGTCACGCCGAAGACTAAGATCGTCTTCATCGCCAATCCCGGCAATCCGACTGGTACCTATGTCCCGGTCAGTGAAATCCGCCGCCTGCAGGCAGCTCTGCCGAAGCATGTCGTTCTGGTGCTCGATGCCGCTTATGCGGAATATGTTCGTCGCAACGACTACGAGGCCGGCATCGAGATCGTCTCGTCGAACGCGAATGTTGTCATGACGCGCACCTTCTCCAAGGTCTACGGTCTGGCCGCGCTTCGCGTCGGTTGGATGTATGCCCCGGTAGATATCATCGATGCGGTCAATCGCGTCCGCGGCCCGTTTAATATGAACGCGGCTGCCATTGCCGCTGGCGCGGCGGCCATTCGCGACCAGGCCTTCACGCAGGAGGCGGCTTCCTTCAACCAGATTTGGATCGAAAAGATGACGGGCGCGCTTGAGGCTATCGGTCTCAAGGTGACGCCGTCGGTCGCAAACTTCGTTCTCATCCACTTCCCCGACGTCGATGGCAAACGCGCGCCTGAAGCCGATGAGTTCCTGACCAGCCGCGGCTACATCCTGCGTGCGGTGAAGGGCTACGGATTTCCGAATGCGCTGCGCATGAGCATCGGCCCGGAGGAGGCGAATCGTGGCGTCATCGAAGCGCTCGGCGAGTTTATGGGACGCAAGTCATGACCGCGCAGTTCGATCGCATAGCGCTGATCGGGATCGGCCTGATCGGCTCCTCCATTGCGCATGACATCAAGCGGCTTGGCCTCGCAAAAGAAGTCGTTATCGCGACGCGCAGTGCAGATACCCTGAAAAGGGCTGAGGAACTGCAGCTCGGCGACCGCTACAAGACGTCGTCGGCCGAGGCGGTGAAGGATGCGGACTTGGTCGTCGTCTCGGTGCCCGTTGGCGCGTCGGAGAGCGTTGCGAAGGAAATTGCTAGCAGCCTGAAGCCTGGCGCGATTGTAACGGATGTTGGCTCGACCAAAGCCTCGGTCATCGCGCAAATGCAGCCGCACATGCCGCCGCACGTGCACTTCATCCCCGGCCATCCGCTGGCGGGTACGGAGAAGTCCGGTCCGGACGCCGGTTTCCCGGGGCTCTTCGAAGGGCGCTGGTGCATCTTCACGCCGATCTCAGGCACCGACGAAACGGCGTTGAAGCGGCTGCGGCAGTTCTGGGAAGCGTTGGGCTCCAAGGTCGACGAGATGGATCCGGAGCATCACGACAAGGTGCTCGCCATCGTCTCACACTTGCCGCACATCATCGCTTACAACATTGTCGGTACGGCGGATGATCTTGAAGCGGTCACCGAATCGGAAGTGATCAAGTATTCCGCCTCCGGCTTCCGAGACTTCACGCGTCTGGCCGCTTCCGATCCGACGATGTGGCGGGACGTGTGCCTGCACAACAAGGATGCGATCCTCGAAATGCTGGCGCGTTTCTCCGAGGACCTCGCCTATCTGCAGCGGGCCATTCGCTGGGGCGAGGGCGACAAGATCTTCGATCTTTTCACCCGTACCCGCGCCATCCGTCGTTCGATCATCAAGGCCGGCCAGGATGTCGACGCACCGGATTTCGGGCGCCCGCATCCGCTCGAAAAGAAAGCCTGATTTCAGATCGGCGGGATCGATCCCAACGGAATGAAGCCGCCGACCGTGGCATTGCCGCGTGCAACGACGAGATCGACGGAAACCTTGTCACCGCCGCCCGCCAGCGCCTTCAGCAGCTTGGCGGCGGTGTCGACGGTCTTGGCGATCTCGGGGAAGGTCTGCTTGACGCTGTCGCGCCAGGGGCCGAGTTGCTCGATCTCCAGCTTGAATTTGCCCGACAGGTAGCCCTCCTCATCAAAGGAGAATGGGCCGCTCAGCGTCATGACCTTGCCGTCACCGATGTCAGCCACGACCTTGCGCAATTCACCACTGGCGCCGTAAAGCCCCTTCTGGTCGCTGCCGTCGATCATGCCTGCCTTGCCGGCGAGCGTCACGTCAGCACTCGCAGAAAGCTTGGGGAGGGCGGGCCAGTCCTTAATCGCCGTATTGGCATTCGTCACGGAGATCGCGCCGTCAAGGTCGCCACCGTTCTGGCGGAGGTGGATTTCCGTATGGGCGGCGTCGAAGTTGATCGTCTGGCCTGTCTGCGAGGACACGGCGGTGCCCTTAAGCCCGTCGATGACGGTCGAAGAGCGGTCAATGCCCTTCAACTTGGTGATCAGGCTGGCTTGCAGGCTTGCCCATTCCGCATTGAGCGTCAGACCGTGGGCACTGCGGATCTCTGCCGGCGAATCGAGTTCCCACACGATATGACCGGGAGCGTAAACCTGGGCTGCGGAGCGCAGTTCGCCAAAGGTCGCCGAGACACCATTGACGGTATCGTCAACATCGACCTTCGAGCAGAACAGGCCGATCCGGAATGGATAACCGCGGAAGTCGATATCTGTGCACTCGCCGCTGACGCCTGCCGTATTGCCGGGTGCAATCGCCTTCAGCACGGTGTTCTTCAACTCGGACGCGGCATAGAACCAGGCGCCGGTATAAAGCGCGATCACCAAGACGATACCGCTGCCGAGCATCCAGAATTTTCTGCCGCTGCGGGATGGGCTTGACGCTGCCATGATGTTCTCCAATGGTGACTCGCGAGTGGAAATGTCGGTCTGGCGTGCGATATGGACGAATTTTGGGTATTTGGCTACGGATCACTGATGTGGAATCCGGGCTTTGGGTTTTTGGAGCGTTCTCAGGCTCTTGTCCGTGGCTACCGGCGTTCGCTTTGCGTTCATTCCTGGGTGCATCGCGGCACCGAGCAGAATCCGGGCCTCGTACTCGGCCTTGATCGTGGCGGTTCCTGCCGTGGCATGGCCTTCCGGATCGCGCCGCATGAGTGGGACGAAACAATCGACTATCTCAGGGAGCGCGAGCTCGTAACCAACGTCTATCTCGAGCGCTGCCTGCAGCTACAACTGGCCGATGGCAGAACAAGCAAGGCGATCGCCTATGTTGTTGATCGCAAGCACACGCAATATGCTGGTGGACTCGACGCGATCGCGGCGGCACAGGTCGTCCACGGCGCTAAGGGCAAATCAGGACCGAACGACGCCTATGTCTTCAACACGCTGGCGCACCTGCAGGAGATGGGCATTCGCGATCACTGGCTGGAGCAGGTGGTCGGCGAAGTGGAACGGCTGAGAAACGGGGCTTGAGCTCAGGCCGTCGCTGCCTTCGCCTTCTGCAATTCCGCGAGCCGTTGAACGGCGGTCGGCGGAAGCGGCAGATTCGGATTGCGCTTGACGGTATCGACCAGCAGTTCGTCGCTCGCCGTCTCGGTCACGTCGATCAGATGCGCAAAGAAGGCATCGGGATCCATGCCGGGCTGGATCGGCGGCAGTATCCGCACCTTGAAGTGACCGGGGTAGCGCATCGTGCGGCGTCGCGGCCAGAAGAGGCCGGGATGCATGGCGACCGGCACGACCGGCAGCTGCAGATCGCGGTACATACGGGCAATGCCGTATTTGTAGAGCGGCTCGGCGCCGGGCGGGCGGCGGGTGCCCTCGGGATAGATGATCAGCTGACGGCCGGTTGCCAGCTCTTCCTTCGTGCGCTTCAATGCCTCGACCATGACCTTGCCGCGGGCCCCGCGGTTGATCGGGATCATCCGCTGTTTCTTGGCATACCAGCCGAAGAGCGGGATCCACATCAGCTCACGCTTCAGGATGTAGACCGGATCCTTCAGCCACGGCAGGAGGGCATAGGTGTCCCAAAAGGATTGGTGCTTCGGCGCCAGGATATAGCCGCCATCAGGCAGATTCTCGATGCCCTCAATCTCGAAGGTCGTGCCGACGATCTTCTCCATCAACCAGTGGCTCGACAGCGCCCAGTTTTTCGGTATGCGATAGGCGTCCTTGCGTGGCGCGACGAAATAGTAGGGGGACAGCACGATCATGCGAACGATGAGGTTGGCGTAGAAGATCGTGTTAAAGAGAACGGAACGCAGGGCGATCATAAACTTTCCCAAGGCCAATGTCCGCAAAACGCGGTTGCGCCCTCCTACACGATATTGACCGTCAGAAAAAGGTTTCGCTGAGCTTTAGCCGGAGACGCCGGCCGAACGCAGCCCCGCATGACGGCCGAGACCCGTCAGATTGCGCACGCCGGCGAAGAGCACTTTCGCATATTCGGCAAGCATGACCCGCACGGCGTTGGGATCGGTGAACCAGTTGCTGGTCTTCAGATCCGTGTTCACCACAGGATAGGGAATAAACTGGGTTTCGGAATCGACGTAGGCGAGTTCTGCAAGGCTGCGCGGCATATGGTAGTTGTTGGTGACGATGAGGACGCTCTTGTAGCCGCGCTGGTGGATCCAGTTCGATGCTTCCTGGGCATTGCCGATCGTGTCGAGCGCGTCGTAGCCGACGTCGACGCAGCAGGAGAAAAGCTCCGGCGAAGCCTGGGTCATCCTGCGGATCTGCTTCGGCGTGGTGGTCGGGTGCACGCCCGAAATCAGCAGGCGCTTGCCGGCACCTTTCTGAAGTAGCTCGACGGCCTGATCGATGCGCTGGTAGCCGCCTGTCAGGACGACGATCGCATCCGCGCGCGGATCGAGCGGAGGCTTCAGGGTCGTAACGGAATCGGCAAACCGCAAGAAGCCGCCGAAGATGAGGGCGATGCCAAGGATGAAGGTAACGCCGCCCCAGCGCAGCATGCGCCGTACGGGACCGCGGCGCGCAGGTCCTCCCTCGGAGCGAGCAAGCTCCGTTCCAGGGCGAATCGGGGTGCGCGAAAAGTTGCCCATGCTCATGAATCAGAAAAATATATGCAGATTGCGGCGGCGAACAGACGCTTTCATGGCAAAAAAGGCATGTAAAGCTCAATTCACGAGCCCATCGGCACGTGCCGGATCGGAACGCAGCGTGTCAATCTCGTAAATGGTCCGCATTACCGTCAGCCGGGCCGTGAAGGTCGTCAGCAGGGCGATGACGATCATGGTGGCAAAGATGCCGGCATAGCCAAGCGCACCAACCGAAAACGTGCCGAAGAGAGCGGTTGCCTGATCCGTCTGCGGGGTGGCCAGCGTGCGGCTTTGCAGGAAGCCGGCCGTCAGGAAGAAGAGCGCGGCAAGGGCGCTGCCGACCGCCGATCCCTTGAGGCTGATCTTCAGAAAATGCTTCTGGAACTCAGTGGCGACGAACGAGCTTTCCGCACCGACGAAGTGAAGCACCTCGACGATGTGGCGATTGCCGGACAGGGCGCCACGGGTCGCGAAAACGACTGTCAGCACCATCGCCGAAAAGACCAGCAGCAAGATGCCAGTGCCGATCATGACGGTGGTGTGGGCCATCGAAACCAGCCGGTCGACCCAGGTGCGGTGATCATCGAGCGAGGCCTGCGGAATGCTTTCCTTGAGCAGCGAGCGCATCGCCTCGAAATCGGGCGGATTGTTCTCGTCGATGGTGATGATCACCAGCCGCGGAACCGGCAGTTCCTTGATGTCGAGCCCGGTGCCGAGCCAGGGCTCGAGCAGACGGGCGGTGGCTGCTTCATCAACAATCTGGCCGTTCTTCGTGCCGACGAACGTCAAGGCGAGATCACGTGCCTGCGCCAGTGTTTTGTCCATGTCCAGCCCCTCTTCGGGCTTGATCTGGATGGTGATCTCGCGGGAAATCTGGCTCTCCCAGCTGGCGGCGGTGGAACGCACCATGCTGACGCCGCCGAGCGTCAGGCAGGCGAGGAAGGCCATGATGGCGATGACCACCATCAGCGCATTTCCCTGGATGTTGGCGGAAGGCAGGATCGGCGCCGTCGGGCGCACCTTCATCTCCGGCCGCTTCGGGCTTTTTGGAGCGGCCTCTGCCGGCGGTTTGGGGGCGGCTTTAGTCATGGATATCAAGGTGCCCTTCCGAGAGAATCATACGGCGGGCTTCCACCTGGTCCATCAGCGCGAGATCGTGGGTCGCAATCACAACCGCCGTGCCAAGACGATTGAGTTCAAGGAAGAGATTGAGCAGACGGCGGGCCATCGGCGGGTCGACGTTGGCGGTCGGCTCGTCGGCCAGAAGGATCTCCGGACGGTCGATCAAGGCGCGCGCGATCGCGGCGCGCTGCTTTTCGCCGCCTGACAGAACCGGCGGCAGGACGTTGATGCGTTCGCCAAGGCCAACCCATTTCAGGAGCTCGAGCACGTCGGTCTTGTAGGAGCTTTCGTCCTTACCGCGAACGCGCAGCGGCAGCGCCACGTTCTCGTAAGTGGTCAAATGGTCCAGCAGACGGAATTCCTGGAAGATGATCCCGACACGGCGGCGCAGCAACGGCAGCTCTGGGCGCGGAATATCGGAAATGTCGCGCCCGAACATGCGGATCAGCCCGCGGGTTGGTTGCAGCGACAGAAACAGCAGTCGCAGCAGCGTGGTCTTGCCGGCGCCCGAAGGACCCGTCAGGAACTGAAACGACTTTTTCGGAATGTCGAACGTCAGGTCCCGGAGAATTTCCGGGCCCATCCCATAGCGCAAACCGACATTTTCGAAGTGGATCAACGGTAGATCAGTCTTTTGTTTGTTCACCGCACGACTTGTTAACCAACAGCATTAACAACCAGTAAATTTTACCGGAAAGACGCCGCTTTGATGGCGATCTTTGCGAAGCATTAACCATTAAAATTTACGACTGGGCAGGATTCGTTTCAATGCCGGATTTCCGTCCGGCCCGAAACCATGTGGACACCGGAAAGGCCGTCATCATGACCTCCTCCTCGTTCAGACGCCAGGCGCCCGGCCGCGCTTATGATTTTCTGCCGCCAGAGCCGGCCAAGCGCGAGGCCCGCCGAACTCGACCGGTCGATGTGACCGACGCTGAATTCGTGGTGATAACGAACAGTCGCGCGCAAACCTTCAATGCACGGAGCTTCAACGACAATCGCCGGCGTCCCTCGGCCTCTTTGGTGATCCAGCCTTCGTTACCGCGAACCTTGATGGAATCATTCATTCGAGCGGGCGAATCCTGGTTGCAGCAGGCATCGGTCAAGACCTTCGTTGCGCTGGTGCTTGCGCTGTCGGTGCTGGTGTTCGGCCTCTTCGGTGGCTTCTCCGGCCTCTCTCAAAGCGAAGCTGCATCGACGGACTCGCCGCTACATTTCTCGCACGTCACGATGACGCCGCGTGATGCGAACGGGATGAGGGTGCTGTTGATCAACGGCATCATCGACAATCAGAGCGGTACCACCCAGGCCGTGCGCCCCATCCGAGCGGACCTGTTTGCCGGCGAACAGCTGACCGCAAGCATCGTGATCAATCCGCCTGCGGATGTCATTTACGGTGGGAAAAGCCGCGGATTTTCTACAAGAGTGCAGTACGCGGGTGGAAAAATGCCGGAAGTCCGGCTCTCCTTCATGCCGTAAGGGGTGTTTCGTCCCGCCGTTTGTGGTAACGGCTTGTCCTTCTATTCATGGAGCAAGCCTTCTTATGCCCGTCGTGCGCGGAAAAAACATCGAGCCACTCTTCACCGCCGAGCAGATTGCGGAGCGCAACCATGGGATGGCGAAGCAGATTGCAGCCGGACCGACGAAGGATCTGCTGGTCATAGCCGTGTTGAAGGGCTCGTTCATCTTTGCCGCCGACCTTATCCGCGCGCTGCATGACAGTGGCCTGGCGCCCGAAGTCGAGTTCATCACGTTGTCGAGCTACGGCACTGGCACGGTGTCGCAGGGCGTTCGGATCGTCAAGGATATCGACAGCGACGTGAAGGATCGCGACGTTCTCCTGATCGACGATATTCTGGAATCCGGCCGCACGCTACTGTTCGCCAAGGAACTGCTTTACGAACGCGGCGCACGCAACGTCACCATTGCCGTGCTCCTTGACAAGAGCGTCAAGCGCAAGGAAAAACTGGAAGCCGATTATGTCGGCTTCGAATGCCCCGACTATTTCGTCGTCGGTTACGGCATGGATGTCGCTTACGCGTTCCGCGAACTCCCGTTTGTCGGCGTGGTCACCGGCGACGCCTGACTGTGCCACGATAAGACGGGTTGTTAACCATCCCGTCCATCCCTTCCTGCCGTTTACCGATCGCAAAGGAAAGTCGTGTGATTTGCGTTGCGGGGCATGAAACGGAGTGATGCACACCATGGCAAAAATTCTGATTACGGAAGACGAGGACTCCCTGCGCTCTTTCGTAGCCCGCGCTTTGCGTCTTGACGGTCATGAGACCGAAGAAGCCGCCGATGGTGCGGAAGGACTGGAAAAACTCAGAGACGGCGTCTACGATCTGCTGCTCTCCGATATCCGCATGCCCGTGATGGACGGCATTGAGCTGGCGCATCAGGCAAAATCCGCCTTTCCGGCGTTGAAGATCCTGTTGATGACCGGCTATGCGGAACAACGCGAGCGCGCTGACGATTTGGCGGAAAAGATCGTCGACGTCGTCTCGAAGCCCTTTGCCTTGCCGGATATCCGCAAGGCCGTCGCGCGTGCGTTGGCCGCCTGAGGCGGCTAACGGCACTCCTCGACAATTCAGCCCTCGTCGGGGACGAATTTGCCTTCGTAGCGTACGCGGAAATTGCGGCGCTGGAAGTCCTGCTGAAAACATACAAAGATCAATTCGATATCCGCCAGGCTGTCGCGCTTGTGAAGCAGGCTGAGCGTCACGACGATGACGCCAGCATAGCCGCGCGTCAGCCTGAACGCCGCGTTGCGGATCGCGTTGGCCTCGGCATCCTGCCGGTCGTCGCGCCGCTCGTAGATCACCCAGAAGCGGCAGATGTCCCAGGTCGAACGGAGAATCTCGGTGATCTCCGCCTGGAATTGTTCGGCATGCATGCCAGGGGACCAGGAAAGGGTGCGCTCGCCTTCGTCGGCTACGACGTTGAGGTAGCCATCATAGTCGCCGGTGCGGGAGAGTGCGTTCTCGATCAGCTCAAACGCTGCGTTTTCACCGATTACCGTCTTGAAGAGAATTGCCATCGAATCGCTATCATTAATCACCTGCAGGGTGACAATACGAAGCTTTCGCCAGGCAGGGCTAGCCTCGGCGACGAAATTAGAAGCCGGGTGTCCGTGAGGTCACGCACGTTCAATGCCAACGTCCCCGCTGGATGGGGACGGTGGCACCATCGGCAAAATCCACACCGCGGCCTGTCAGTAGTCGGGGCAGGCGGGATTAATCGTCGTTCCGCTGTTTCCGCCCTGCGTCTGCAGCGTGCCAGGAACCGGCCTCGGTGGGCAATTGACGGGACGTCGTCCCATAGTGCCATTGGACGAGATGCTGCCTGTCGTCTCCATGCTGTAGGGAGCCGGTCTGTAAGCGTCCGAATACCGCCCACTTCGGGTCGATTCGTAGTTGTCGTAAGCGAGCGTCTTGCCGCCGCTGTTCGTCGTGGCAAAACCACCGATATCCCATGCGCTTGCCGTGCCAGCAGCCATGCCGAATCCAAGAGCGACAGCTGCGATCAGCCTCAATTCCGTTTTCATGGAAGTACCCTCAACTCGTGCCCAAAACGACGCAACCTCGCGTCACAGTAAACACATAGGTATCTACGGCGTGTTGGCGGCGAATCTCACGGGATTGTGACCCGAATTGGCACAAGAGGGCCTACTGGATGTCCAGCAGGCGCTCCAGATAGCGTCGTTCGATTTCCTGCGGTGGGTTGTTGCCGAGCTTTTCGCGAATGGCGTCTAGGATTTCCCGGGCGCGCTGTACGTCGATTTCGTCGGGTACCTTAACCTGATCGCCGAAATCGGGTCCTTCGGCGCGGCGCGGACGGCCAAGCGGGTCGCGGCCGTTCTGGTTGCCTTGCCCGACCTGGCCTTGCGGACCTTGTCCCTGTTGGCCCTGCATTGCCTGCATCATCTGGTTCATCATGTCGCGCGCGCCCTGGCGCAACGCCTCCAAGGCACGTCCCTGGCCCTGGATGGCCGGTTCACCGCGCCCCTGGCCGAGTTCGCGTCCGGCGCCTTCCATTTCGCGCTGCGCCTGGCCGAAGCCCGGGCCGGGCTTGATGCCCATGTCGCCGAGACCCTTCTGTAGCTCGCCGAGCTGCTTGCCGAGTTCGTCCTGGCGCGAACGCAATTGCTTCAGGGCTTCGCGCAGTTGCTCGGCCGTCATTTGGTCGGAAGGTGACTGCCCCTGCTGATTCTGACCCTGCTGGCTTGGGTCCTGACCCTGGTCTTGCTGGCCCTGTTGCTGATCCTGCTGCATGCCGTCGTTGTCCATCGGCATGTCGTCGAGAAGCGGATCGTTCATCCCCATGTTGGGGTCGCCGCGCTGCATGCGGTCCTTCAGCTGCTGGTCCAGCTTGAAGGTTTCTTCCATCAGCTTCTGCTGGTCACGCAGGATCTGGCCGAGCTTGTCCATCTGCTGGCGCATTTGGCTGTTGTCCTGGCCCTGCTGCCCTTGTTGCGGCCTGCCGGCCTGCAGGTTGTTCATCATCCGCTGCAGCTCGGAGAGCATCTGCTGGGCAGCGTCCCGGTTACCTGAACGCGCCAGATTCTCGATCTGGTCCATCATCCGCTCGAGATCCTGCAGGCGAATGATGTTCTGAGCGTTCTGGTTCGGCTGCATCGGCGCATTCTGCATGCGCTGGGCAAGCTCCTTCATGTATTCCTGCATCGCCTTGCGCAGCTCGTCCATGAGCTTCTTGATCTCACCATCAGGTGCGTTGCGCTGCAGGGCATCCGCCAGGTTCTGCTGGGCGTTGCGCAGATTGCGCTCGGCCTGCGAGAGGTCGCCATCTTCCATGCCGATCGCGATATCCCAGAGGTAGTCGGCCGTGTCCTTGAGCGCCTCCTCGCCCTTGGCAATCTTCATCCGCGTCAAGGCGGATTGCAGCAACAGGTAGTTCGTCAGGTTAGGGATCGTCTCTTCCGGGCGAAGCGTCAGCGCTTCGTTCAGTGCGATCGCTTCCGGCATCTTCCGGGTATCGAGCGAGAAGACCTGCCGTTCCTCGGCCACGGCTGCGGCAAGGGGCTCGTTGAATGGCCGGGCGGGCAGCGTCATCTCGTGCGGCGGGCTGCGACCGGTCTGGCCTGCTGCGTCCTTTGCCACGAGGGTAATGCGAACCCGCTTGCCCGAAAGCGGATGCTCGGTGAGGTTCTTGCTGGTCAGCCCCTTGGCGTCTCGCGAATTGCGGCGAGGAATGTCCAGGCGGAAGTCCGGCAACGGGTAAAGCGGTGTCGCGGTCGGATCGGTCTCGACAGGAACGATTTCTGCCCGCGCTTCCTGCACGCCGTAATCGTCCTTGACGGTAAAGCCGATTTCAAGCGCACCGTTGACGGTCGGCTTCGGCATTCCATTGAAGGCGATCTCGGGCGCCTTATCGGAAATGACATCGAAGCTCCAGGTACGTCCGTTGACCTCGAGCCTGCCATTTTCCTCGAGCTTCATCAAATGCGTGGTGGCGGAGGGAACGGGGTTGGCTGCCGCCGCGCCTTCAGCCAGCTGCGTCGCCGCTGGCGTCGCGGGCTGCTTGGCCGCTTCCTGGGGCGCAATGTCCTGCGCCTCGCCGTTCTCACGCCGGAAGACGACCTTCTCGGCGGTTTTGCCGCCGCTGACACGGACCGTAAGGTTCGAGAGTTCGGGAACGCGGATCGCCGCCTGCTCGGTGCCGGTTGCCGTCAGGTAGATCGGGGCGCGGCCGGTATAGGAGGGGGGCGTGACCCAGGCATCGATGCGCACGGCAGGATCGCTCGCTTGCGGTGCCGGCCGCGGCTGTAGCGCATCCGAAATCGAGCCGCCGCTCGGCGACAGCGAATAGGCGAAGGCCATTACCACCAGCAAAGCCGGAACGGCACGCAGAGCCAGCCGGTCGTGGGAGGCGATGTCAGGGCGGGGGAAGCCGGTATCGAGCGCTGCGATCTTCTCCGCCATACGCGTCTGGTGTTCGTGCCAGAGGGCACGCGCGAAGGGGGTGTCGGTGGCGGGCTCGTCTTCCTGAACGGCCACCGGCTGGTGTTGCAGGCCGTTGCGCTGTTCGAGCAGCCGATCCGCAGCGGCCGTGTCTGGCCAATAAAGCCGGCGAAGGGGAAGGAACGCAGCAACGAAGGCAACCGCGAAACCGATCAGCAGCGCCACGCGGAGCCAATCGGGCGTATAGCGGAAAACGCCGAACCACGACGCCGCCAGATAAAGCGCTGCGACCGAAAAGATCGGCAACAGCAGCGGCATGATCTGCTCGGACAGCAGGACCAGGCGCGCTAGAAAGCGCTTCGCCGCAACCAGCCGCGCCAAGGACGGCCTCAGGGCAAATGCACCGTGTTTCTCCCTGCTGGAGCTCTTACTCAATCCGGTCTCCGCGAGCTGGCGTTCGAAGGCAGAGTGCACTTACGGCGATCGCCGGGGCAGTTCGCTCTCCGTCAAGGATAACATTCTTTGTGGCGAAGGCGAGGGCAAGCGCCGGCCAATGCCGGATTTTCACGGTTCTTCGCCAAAAAGTGATGCCATCGCTGAGAGCGTGTGATCAGTCCAGCCAGGTCGGGACGGAATCGAGACCGATCAGCTCTTCATAGGTCCCGCGCGGGCGAATCACGTGGAAATCGCTACCCTTGACCAGCACTTCGGGAACCAGAAGGCGGCTATTGTAGGTGCCTGCTTGCACCGCGCCATAGGCGCCTGCGGAGCTGATGGCGAAGAGATCGCCGGGCTTTGGCATCGCCATTTCGCGGTCGAGCGCCAGGAAATCGCCGGTTTCGCAGACGGGACCGACGACGTCCGCCTTGATGCGCGGTGCGTTCGCCGCCGAGATCACGACGGGGCGGATCTCGTGATGGGCTTCATAGAGGGTCGGACGGATGAGGTCGTTCATCGCGCCGTCGACGATGACGAAGGTCTTTTTGCCGCCGTCCTTCACATAGATCACTTCGGTAACCAGGATGCCGGCATTGCCGACGATCAGGCGGCCGGGCTCGGTGACGATCTTGCAGTTCAGTTCGCGCAGCTGGCTCTTGACGATTTCGGCATAGGCTTCCGGATGCGGCGGCGGGTTGTTGTCATCGCGGTAGGGGATACCAAGGCCGCCGCCGACATCGACGTGATGGATATCGTGGCCGTCGGCGCGCAGCGTGCTAACCAGTTCGCGCAGTAGCTTGAAGGCGTCTTCGAATGGCTGCAGTTCGGTGATTTGGCTGCCGATATGCATGTCGATGCCGGTCACTTCGATGCCGGGCAGGCTGGCTGCGCGGGCATAGACGGCGCGGGCGCGCTCCCAGGAAATGCCGAACTTGTTTTCCTTCTTGCCGGTCGAGATCTTGGCATGCGTCCTGGCGTCGACATCGGGATTGATGCGGAAGGAGACGGGCGCCTTTTTGCCCGCCTTGACGGCGCGCTGGTTGAGGATTTCGAGTTCCGGCTCGGACTCGACATTGAAGCAGTAGATGCCGGCCTCGAGCGCGAAGTCCATTTCCCGCGGTGTCTTGCCGACACCGGAGAACATGATGCGCGATGCCGGGATACCGGCGGCGAGCGCGCGGCGCAGCTCGCCTTCGGAGACGACATCGATGCCGGCGCCGAGACGACCGAGCGTCTTCAGCACGGCCTGATTGGAATTCGCCTTCATGGCGTAGCAGACCATGGCATCGACCTCGCTGAACGCTTTGGCGAAGACGCGGTAGTGGCGCTCGAGCGTCGCCGTGGAGTAGCAGTAGAAGGGCGTGCCGACAGCCTTGGCGATCTCGGGAACGGGAACGTTCTCGGCGTAGAGGACGCCGTCGCGGTACTCGAAATGGTTCACGTCAGTGGCCTCTTAAAGCATGTCTCCCGAAAGTGGGAACCGGTTTCGGGGTAAGGACATGCGCAACAACAAAGACTAAAGCGCGACTGGCGAATCTGAAAGATCGCCGCGCGCTTTCGCGCGCTTTAGAGAAGCGGATCGAGGATGAAGGGCCTGTCCGCGGTGCCCGGCTGTGGCGTCGGCTTCGATGAGTCGCCGGTCTTCGTTGCGTTCGCGCTTGGCGGATCGAGATCGCCTTTGCGCCCGCACCCGGCGACGGCAAGGCCGATCACGGCAAAAACAACCGTCAGGCGGACGATCTGCGGCAAGCTCTTCTGCATGGAATTCCTCTTGGAGCGGCACTGGTGGACACCTTCATAGCGAAGTTTATCCACCTTGTGCACCCTGATTGTTGAGGTCAGTTGCGGGCCCGCCAATAGGCGATCTGCTTGCGCACTTCCAAAGGCGCGGTGCCGCCGAAGCTCTTGCGGCTTGCGACCGATGCCTCAACCGTCAGCACATCGTAGACCTTGTCGGTGATTTCAGGATTGATCGCCTGCAAGTCGGCAAGCGACAGCTCGGCAAGATCGCAACCCTTGCTCTCGGCAAGCGCCACGGCGCGGCCAGTCACATGGTGGGCGTCACGGAACGGCAGACCCGCCTCGCGCACCAGCCAGTCGGCAAGGTCGGTTGCCGTCGAATAGCCGGAGCCGGCCGCCGCCTTCATGCGCGCGGCGTTGATTGTCATGTCGCGCACCATGCCGGTCATCGCGGCGATCGCCAGTTCCAGGCTTTCGGCAGCATCGAAGACCTGTTCCTTGTCTTCCTGCATGTCCTTGGAATAGGCGAGCGGCAGGCCCTTCATGATGGTGAGAAGCGCCACCAGCGAGCCGTTGATGCGGCCGGTCTTGGCGCGCACCAGTTCGGCGGCGTCAGGGTTCTTCTTCTGCGGCATGATCGACGAGCCGGTGGAGAAGGCGTCCGACAGGCGCACGAAGCCGAATTGCGGCGTCGACCAGATGACGATTTCCTCAGCCAGACGCGACAGGTGCATGCCTGTGATGGCTGCGATCGCCAGGAACTCGATGGCGAAGTCGCGGTCCGAGACGGTATCGATCGAATTGCGGGTCGGCTCGCGGAAGCCGAGTGCCTTCGCCGTCATGTGGCGGTCGATCGGATAGCCGGTGCCTGCGAGGGCCGCCGCACCGATCGGGCTTTCGTCCAGATGCTCGATGGCATGGCGCACGCGCGAACGGTCGCGGCCGAACATTTCGACATAGGCCATGCAGTGATGGCCAAAGGTGACGGGCTGCGCCGTCTGCATATGCGTGAAGCCCGGCATGACGGTGTCGGCATGCTCTTCGGCGCGGTCGAGGAAGGCTGATATCAGGTTGGTCAGCAACTGCTCGGTCTTCTGAAGCTCTTCCTTGACCCAGAGGCGGAAGTCGAGCGCGACTTGGTCATTGCGGGAGCGCGCCGTGTGCAGGCGGCCGGCGGCCGGGCCGATCAACGTCGCAAGGCGTGCCTCGACATTCATGTGAATGTCTTCGAGCTTGCGGGAGAATTCGAAATTGCCGCTTTCGATCTCTGACAGGATCGTGTTTAGCCCTTGAACGATCTTGTCTTTATCATCCGCCTGGATGATGCCCTGGTGGGCGAGCATGGTGGCGTGGGCGATCGAACCGCGGATATCCTGCGCAAACAGCTTCTTGTCGAAACCGATCGAGGCATTTATCTCCTCCATGATCGCATCTGGGCCGGAAGCGAAACGTCCGCCCCACATCTGGTTGGAGGATTTGGTGTCCGTGCTGTCGGCCATGACGATGCCTGCCTTGAAGAACGCGTGTCTCGGAGAATGAAATGACGACAAGAACGCCCCTGCGCCTGCCATCCCTGAAGCTGATCGGGATCGCGGCCGTCGCAGGCATTATTGCCGGTGCGGCAGCGGTTTACATCAGGGAAGCCGGGTCTGGCAATGGCGGGACGCAAACGGCGTCGGGCGAATGCGCGGCGACAAAGGACATCGCCACGAGAATTGCGCCGCTGCTCAAGGGACAGGTGGCGGCGATGGTTGCTCCTGACGAGCACCGCAAGCTCACCACCGTTGCCTTCAAGGGCCCCGACGGCAAGCCCATGACGCTCGACAGTTTTGCCGGCAAGACCGTGCTCTTCAATCTCTGGGCAACCTGGTGCGTGCCGTGCCGCGAGGAAATGCCGGCTCTGAACGCGCTGGAGAAGGAGTTGGGCAGCGACAGGTTCCAGGTCGTTCCCGTCAACATCGATACCGGCGACGACGAGAAGCCGAAGGCCTTCCTCAGCGAAATCGGTGTCGATGCGCTACAGTTCTATCGCGACAACACCATCGAGGTCTTCAACAGCCTGAAGAAGGAGGGGCTCGCCTTCGGCTTGCCGGTCACGCTCCTGATCGACGGCAAGGGCTGCCTGATCTCCGCCATGAACGGCCCCGCCGCCTGGGACAGCGACGACGCCAAGGCGCTAATCAAGGGTGCGGTTGGGACGTGAGGCACTAGGCGAGCGGTGGGCCGACGATCGCGATATTGTTCTCGGCGCAGCAGCGCGTCAACGCGTCGATCATCTCGGGAGACGGGGCGGTCGCGGCGGGAAGTTCCGCCTTGTCTGCAATGCGGCTTGCCTGCCGCAGCATCGTCTCGAAGTCGTCGCCACGCGTGATCGTCAGGCAATGGGCGCCAGCGGCACTTTCGACCCGAAAGCTGTGCGGGATACCCTTCGGCGCAACCAGCGTCTGCCCCGCACCGGCATGGACGTTGCGGTCTCCGATTTGAAAGCGCATCTCGCCTTCCAGAAGATGGAAAACCTCGTCTTCGCGGTGGTGAACGTGCAGCGGCGGTGTCTCTCCGCATGGCATCCAGTGTTCGATGACGCTGATCTTGTCGTCGCTTGCCATGGATGAAAGCCTGATGGCGACAAGCGTGTTGCCAAACCAGCGAAGCTCGCCATTTGACTGCGGATAGGTGTCCATGTTCATCTCTGATCCTTCCAGGACTTGAAGTGCTTGCGAATGAGCGGTTCTAGCGTCAGCGCTGGGACTTCGATCCAATCCAACGATCGTATGGAGCGAATCCACGCTATGAATTTCAATACCCTCGACTTGAACCTCGTGCGTGTCTTCGATGCATTGATGCGGGAGCGAAGCGTCACGCGCGCGGGTGATCGCATCGGCCTCAGCCAGCCGCCGTGAGCGCGGCGTTGAGCAGGCTTCGCCACGTCTTCAACGACAATCTCTTCGTGCGGCAGGGAAACGAAATGCTGCCCACGCCGCGGGCGCTCGAACTTGGTGAAAGGGCGCGCCTGGCGCTTGCGGAAATCGAGGGAATGATCCGCTCGGTCCGGGGGCTGGAACTCACCGAACTTGATCGAACCTACATGCTGTTGGGCGCGGACTTCTTTTCCATGCTATTGATGCCGCAACTGGCAAGAAAGGTGCACGAGCAGGCGCCCAATGTGCGCCTGCGTTTGCTGGATAGTGCCAGAGGCGACGTTGCAAGGCTGCTGCAGGAGAATGCGGTCGACATGGCCCTCGAGCGTCCGCTCGAGTTGCCGGACTGGGTATCGAGCACGCTGCTGTTTCAATCGCCTTTCGTTATCATCGCCTCGCGAAACAACGAGGCAATTGCAACGATCGCGGACGGCGGACAAATTC
Organism: Rhizobium sp. CF122; assembly: GCF_000282035.1. Lineage (GTDB taxonomy): Bacteria > Pseudomonadota > Alphaproteobacteria > Rhizobiales > Rhizobiaceae > Rhizobium. Next base: position 4,453 of record NZ_AKKA01000020.1, on the reverse strand, counting down.
CGCTCGATCTCTTTTCCCGCTTGCCCCACGCGATACGATCCATCGATGGAACGCTTTCCGGCATGGTGGACGAGGCTCTCCAGTCGCACGGACTTCGTCGTGATGTGACGCTCGCACTCCCCCATTTTCAGGGCGTGGCGCTCGCCGTTGCCGCCGGCTCGCATATCGCCGCCGTGCCCATGCAGTTTGCGAGGGCGGTTAAGGCGCAGCTCGACCTGAAGGTCTTCGAACCGCCCATCGATGTTCCCGCGCCGCACGTGAACCTCTACTGGCACTCTCGCTATGATCAGGATCGAGCGCATGAGTGGATGCGATCACTGATCGTGACGACGGTCTCGGAGTTGGGATTCCCCCTTTAAAAGCAAAACTGACGGCCGGAGCGAGCCGGTGAAGCCATCACCGGCCTTTATGCGAAGCTTACATTGGCACCCGGTCTGTCCAATCGAAAAGATATGCCAGGACCGATAGCCTTGCCGTGAGGCCCTGCTCAAGTTCGCACGACGTAGAAGATCTGACGAAGTTCATGACAGGGCGAAGATCCTGACTTCCCTCCCGATACCCTGCAGTTCCTCCATCCGGGAGACCGATGTGATGCCGCTGTCTCGTAGGATCTCTGAAACTTGGGCATCCCCGACAATCGCCTCCGTCGTCAGGATCACATTGGGATCAGCAAGGCCCTGTACGCGGGAAGCGATATTGACGGTCTGGCCGAAATAGTCCTGCCGGTCGTTCAGGCTGACTGCCAGGCATGGTCCCTCATGGATGCCGATCTTCAGGAGGAGATCTTCGCTGCCGCGTTCGGCATTTAGCCGAAGCATCGCCTGCCGCATCCGCAGCGCGGCCGCCACCGCGCGATCGGGGCTCGGGAAAGTCGCCATCACCGCATCCCCTATGGTCTTCACGACCGCTCCGGTCTCTGTGGCGACGATCTCGTGAAGAACCCTGAAATGTGCTCGCACCAGATCGAATGCGGCAAGATCGCCGACGCGCTCGTAGAGGGCGGTCGAGCCCCTTAAGTCAGTGAAGAGGAAGGTCAGACTTGTGATCTGGAGACGCTGGTCCACGTCAAGTGTGTCTGTCCGATAGATGTCGCGGAAGCTCTGGTTCGTCAGCAGACGCTTGGCGGTCAGAAAGGCTCGTCTGCGGCCCAGTAGCTCGTGCAGGTCGTCTCCGGCGACGCAGACGTTCGGTACCACTCTGCGATCGGTGTGGTTCTCGAGGGTGAGCCGGAGAACGCCGGGACGAAACGTAATCGTTTCGTTCAGCGCATGCGCCTGGCTGATGACCATTGAGAGGTTCTGACGTTCGTGGGTGGGCTCACCTTTCACGTCGATAAACTGCGCCGAGTGTGTCACCGCATCGAAGATGATGACGAATTGCGCCGGCAGTTGTAGTGAGACGAAAGCCTTCTCGCCCGGCGCCAACTCGATCATCTCCAATACGATGCGTGCGAACCGCGCTTCGAAGTCATCGGGCAGATCGACCCCGGAACTGAAGAAGATTTGCCGGTAATACTCAAGTGGAGGCAACCGATCGGGCTCGTGGGCAGCAATCCTGCGCACTCTCGGACTGACCGTAAAGGTTACCTCGACCATTTCGTCGAGGGTTGGCTCGTATCCGGCCGCGCAAAGCGCGCAATGGTAGGTCTCTTTGACAACTCCCTTCAGGGTTGCGCCGGTGTCAAGGACGCCGCCGCATCCCGGGCAAAGCACATTCCAGGTCATCTCGAACGCGCCTATGCGGGCAGCATGGAGAAGCGCCGCGATGGTTTTTTCTTCATCGAGATGATGCGCATCAGCGAAGGCGAGCGCATTGATGCGGTTGAGATCGCGATCCGAGCCATGCATGACAACATTCTCGATGCACTCGACCGTCTGAGGGTCAGCTGCCTGTCGCAAGCTCGCAAAAAGTACGTCCACTTCGCTCATTAGACAGGTCTCCGTGCGTATAACCCCACGGCGGACGACGCCAGTAGCGCGATCATAGCACGGGAAGTTGCCGATAGAAATCTCGACGCCTGGATGCTGCTCGCCTCCCGCTCTGTTTGATTTTATTTGTACCTAGCCTTCCGGTCGCAAGCAGTCACGAAGCCCCAGTGATGGCATTTGCCGCATAATGCAGGAAAATCTTGCCCTCGATTTTCCCCGCTGCCCGGCCCCGTGCCAACAGTCCTCTCGCTTCCGTCGCCGGAGTGTTTCGCGAGACGTTCGCGGGCAGGCGGGAGCCGGCGCCCTGTCCGAAGCTGTAACGTGCAGCCGAACGCAGGGAGGTGAAAGCCGGGCATCGGGGTCAAAAAACGGTGCAGCCACAAGTCTCCCCCGGATGTTCCAGCATCCGGTTTGGTTCAGCCATGCAAGTCTGGACGGATCTGCCCGGACGCAGCGAGACGAGGCAATCGCCTGAAGGGATAGGGACATCCCGAAGAACGCCGCAGGCCACGCAAATGCGGAACCATAATTTATTCGTCAGTGAGGTTCCGCATTTGCGTGGGCTCTCCGGATCGATGTTTGATACTGCAGGCGCATGCGCCGTGCGGAGGGGAAGTCGTGGCCGGGGCGTGAGCGTCGACAACCTGGAGTACTCCTCCAAAGAGATCGTGCGACCACCGATATTGAAGGCCATTGCCGAGCTCGCCATGCGGCGCTAGATTGTGAATGAGACGCAGTCGCGCGCCTAGCGATAGTCGAGCCGCGGCCAAAATCGATGCCCAGGGAGACGGCATCTCCCAAGCTTTTGAAGCTTCAGTTCGCTTCGCCCCGGGCGCAGGCGAGCCCTATCGAACGCAAGTCAGTTCACTGGTGCGACAGCATAGGAGGCGTAGATGGCAATTTCGCGCAAGCAGGCAGAGCGTTTGCTAACGGCGGACGAATGGCAGCTCGTTCAGAAAACCCACCATCCGGCAATGCAGGATCTGTCGGATGCTGATCTCTCCGATCTTGCCAAGCGCATACGGGAAAGGCGCGATCGGGCGCAAAGCGAGGCGAATAGGCAGCGCAGGGAAATCAGGGGCAAGGCGCAACCCAAAGGGGCGACATCAGCGCGCAAAGATACGGGCACGCGGGCCAAACTCGAAGTTCTGGCCATGGGCGTGCGTAGTGTGAATGCCGAACAAGCCCGCCGGCGCAGAATGCTTGCTAAAGTTCAGATGGTCGAGAATTTGCGGGCCGCGTTGGCGAGAAGGAAAGAAGCGAAAAGCGAGAGGGACGAGGCATTCAACACACGTCAGGCGCATGCAGGCATGCACTCGATCGAGAGCTCGAAGCGCAAGAATCTCATCCGTCCGATGGAGCGAGGCAGATTGCGGAAGGCCGGCGCCGTTTCACAGGCGAAGCGTGACGCTCGTGGCGCATAGGCTTTGATGGTTCGCCAGCTTGGTGGTGTCTTAGCGGGTCGGGATCGGCGTGTCGCCGCGATAGTCATAGAAGCCGCGGCCGGATTTGCGGCCAAGCCAGCCTGCTTCGACATATTTCACCAGCAGCGGGCAGGGACGATATTTCGAGTCGGCCAGTCCGTCGTGCAGCACCTGCATGATCGACAGGCAGGTGTCGAGGCCGATGAAATCGGCAAGCTGCAGCGGTCCCATCGGATGATTGGCGCCGAGCTTCATGGCGGTGTCGATCGCATCAACGGTGCCGACGCCTTCGTAAAGCGTATAGATCGCTTCGTTGATCATCGGCAGCAGGATGCGGTTGACGATGAAAGCCGGGAAATCCTCGGCAACCGTCACCGTTTTTTCCAGCGAGGCGACGAATTCCTTGGCGGTGGCGAAGGTGCTCTCTTCCGTGGCGATGCCGCGCACGAGTTCGACCAGCTTCATGACCGGCACCGGGTTCATGAAATGGATGCCCATGAAGTGCTCGGGGCGGTCGGTGGCGGAGGCAAGCCGCGTGATCGAGAGTGAGGATGTGTTGGTGGCGAGGATCGCTTCCGGCTTCAGGACGGGACAAACCTGGGCGTAGATCTTGCGCTTGACGCTTTCGTCCTCGGTCGCAGCTTCGATCACAAGATCGGAAGCGGCGAGATCGTTGATGTCGGAGGAGCCGGAAATCAGGGCGAGGGTGGCGGAACGTTTGTCGTCCGTCATCTTGCCGCTCGTCACATGGCGGGCAAGGTTGCCGTTGATGGTGGCGAGACCATGCTGGACGCGTTCGTCGGAGAGATCGTAGAGCTGGACCTTGTAGCCTGCATCTGCCGAGACCTGTGCGATACCGCAACCCATCTGGCCTGCGCCGATGATACCAATTGTCTTCAACACCGCACTCATCTCCAAACCCCCGCTCGGCATACGCCCCCGCGCTGCCGCATTTTTCTAACAGAACTGCCGGGCAAATGATCGCCCGGCAGAAGTAGTAGCCCTTAAAATGATAATTTTCCAGTCATTCGCAAGTGCGAAATGAAGGCATCTGCTCGGTTCAAAGCGCCTTCTGCAATTCCGGCAGGACATCGAAGAGGT
>NZ_AKKA01000019.1 GCF_000282035.1 Rhizobium sp. CF122 | reverse complement strand
GGTCAAAACATGAAACGCTCTAACGCAGGCTCAGACGCGCTTGAATGTCAGATAGGCGGAAGATCTGCCTTCGCGCCGTGCCTTGGCCTCGTAGCGTGTGCTCGGCCAACCCTTGTAGGGCGTCAGCCAATCCGCAGCATTCTGGGCCAGCCATTCGAAGCCGCCGTGGTCGCGGCACTTGAGCAGCGTCCAGTTGATGTAAGTGTCGATATCGGACGCGAAGCAGAACAGCCCGCCCGGCTTCAATACGCGGTGGAAGCGGTCGAGATTGGTCTTCGAGACGAAGCGGCGCTTCCAGTGCTTCCGCTTCGGCCACGGATCCGGGTAAAGCAGATCGATATGGTCGATCGAGGCATCGGGCAGCCAGTCCAGCAACTGCGTCGCATCGTCGTCGTAGACGCGGACGTTCTTAGCGCTCGCCTTGTCAACGCTCGTCAGCAGCTTCTGCATGGAATTGATGAAAGGCTCGACACCGATAAAGCCGGTGGACGGCATTTCCACGGCGCGATGGATCAGATGCTCGCCGCCGCCGAAGCCGATTTCCAGGCGCAGCCTGTCTGTCGGCACCGGAAAGAGGGTCTTCAGCGGCCCGGGCGGAGCCGCTGAAAGATCAATGAGGAACGCCGGAAGCAGGGTGTTCAGTCGCTCTGCCTGATGTTCGCGCAGAGCCTTTCCCTTGCGACGACCGAAGAAGGCTTCGGTCGCGCGTCCGCGGCGTTCCATGTCGGTCATGCTGCTTCCTTGACCTTGACGGCTTCCTTGAGCGCCTTGACAAGGTCGGTGCGCTCCCAGGAGAACGAGCCGTCGCGGCCAGCCTTGCGGCCGAAGTGGCCGTAGGCCGAGGTCTTGGCGTAGATCGGCTTGTTGAGGTCGAGGTGACGGCGGATGCCGGTCGGCGACAGATCCATGTTCTTGCGGATCGCGGCTTCGACCTGGTCTTCCGTCACGCCCTTGCCGGTGCCGTGCAGGTCGACATAGATCGACAGCGGCTGTGCGACGCCGATCGCATAGGAAAGCTGGATCGTGCAGCGGTCGGCAAGACCAGCAGCAACAACGTTCTTCGCGAGGTAGCGGGCGGCATAGGCAGCCGAGCGGTCGACCTTGGTCGTGTCCTTGCCGGAGAACGCACCACCGCCGTGCGGAGCAGCGCCGCCGTAGGTGTCGACGATGATCTTGCGGCCGGTGAGGCCAGCGTCGCCATCAGGGCCGCCGATCACAAACTTGCCGGTCGGATTGATATACCACACGCAATCGTCGGCAATCGGCAGATCGCCGAGAGCTTCGCGGATATAGGGCTCGACGACGGCGCGAACCTTGTTCGAATCCCAGCTTTCGTCGAGATGCTGGGTGGAGAGAACGATCGACGTGACTTCGGCGGGCTTGCCGTTGACATAGCGCACCGTCACCTGGCTCTTCGCATCGGGACCAAGCTTTGCGACGTCGCCGTCGCCCTTCTTGCGAGCCGTGGCAAGCAGCTGCAGGATCTTGTGGGAGTAGTAGATCGGCGCCGGCATGAGGTCCGGCGTTTCCTTGCAGGCGTAGCCGAACATGATGCCCTGGTCGCCGGCACCTTCGTCACCCTGCTGGTCGGCGGCATTGTCGACGCCCTGGGCAATGTCGGCGGACTGCGAGTGCAGGAGCACGTCGATCTTCGCCGTCTTCCAGTGGAAGCCGTCCTGCTCGTAGCCGATGTCCTTGATGGCGCGGCGGGCAGCGGCCTTGAACTTTGAAGGGTTGATGACGTCGTTGCCGTTCTTGTCCTTCTTCATCAGGCTCGGCGGCAGGCGCACTTCGCCGGCGATCACGACGCGGTTGGTGGTTGCCAGTGTCTCGCAGGCAATGCGCACGCCCCAGGGGTTGACGCCGGTCTTGGCGGCTTCGCGGTACACCAGATCCACGATCTCGTCGGAGATCCGGTCACACACCTTGTCCGGGTGACCTTCGGCAACTGACTCGCTGGTAAAGAGGTAATTGGCGCGCATTTCGGGATTCCCCTCAAAGAACAAAAGCTGCGTAGTAGGTACTCAGTTCGCACAGGAAAAACAAGCGTAGAAGGACATAAATATATCTTTATATCTACGGCTAAGTGGCAAATTATGCCCAAAAAACGCCAGAAAGCGGCCGTTGCGACCGCTTTCCTGTTCTGCACCAAATTTTGAGTGGCGATTATTCGCTGTCGGCTTCGGCGGCGAGTGCCTTCACCAGTTCGACGACTTTGCGGCGAACCTTGGGATCGGTAATCTTCACGAAGGCGCGGTTGAGTTGAAGCCCTTCGGACGACGAAAGAAAGTCGACCACGTAGTTGGAGCTGGAGGCTTCCGCCATACCGGACAGGCCGGAGGATTGGTCGCCGGGCGCATCTTCGAAGAAGAAGGAAACCGGAACGTTCAAGATGCTGGAGATGTTCTGGAGGCGGCTGGCACCGACGCGGTTGGTGCCTTTTTCGTATTTCTGGATCTGCTGAAACGTGATGCCGAGGCTCTCCCCGAGTTTTTCCTGGCTCATTCCTAGCATTGTTCGACGAAGGCGAATGCGACTGCCAACATGGATGTCGATGGGGTTCGGCCTCTTCTTGTTCTCAATCATGGTCCTGCCCTAACAATAATTTTCAACCTTGTTCAAACCGGCATGCCCAAACCCACCCCAAAACGCCACGTTGCAAAGTCTTGATTAACCACCTTGAAACATACGCTAAGAACGCCGATCCCAACCACTATGCAATTTTAGGGGTTTTCGGTCAATTCTGCTTGAAAACAAAACCAAAACGCGAAACCAGCGCAATTGCAAACAGAAGTATTTCCAGCAACCAGAAGTAAGTTTGGCGTGGGTAGCCCGGATCGCGTTGCGCGCCGAAGCTCTCAATGGTTGCGTCGACGAAGCCCGTTTCATTGAGGCCGAGGCCGGCAATAACCTCGCCGCGGGCGTTCACGATGGCAGAAATACCGCTGTTGCCGTTGCGAATCAGCGGCAAACCGGTCTCCACAGCACGCAACCTGGCCTGCTGAAAGTGCTGATACGGGCCGGGGGTTGCGCCGAACCAGGCATCATTCGTGACATTGAGGATGGCATCGGCCGCGCCAAGGTCGCCTGTCATCTCGTCGGGGAAAATGATCTCGTAGCAGACGAGCGGATAGAAGTTGATCCCCGTCGGCAAGGTCAGCAGTCGGCGCGTGGCGGCGGCCGAGAAGCCGCCCGGCATCTCGACCACGTTCTGGATGCCGAAATCGTCGAGGACGCTCTCGAATGGTACGTATTCACCGAACGGCACGAGATGCACCTTGTCGGCGGCTCCGGTGATCTGGCCACGGCCGTCGATGACGTAGATCGAATTGTAGTAGCGGGGCGGATTGCCGGGACCGGTGTCTTCCACCCGAACGGCGCCGGCGATCAGGATCTGATTGTCGTCGAGGGTGTCGGCGATCCGACTGAGCGCGTCCTGATTGTCGGTCAGGATGAAGGGAATGGCCGTTTCCGGCCAGACGATGATGTCGGGCTTCCGGCGGCCGTCCTTCGGTGGCTCGACGGAGAGCTTCAGGTGTTTCTCGAAGATTGCCGCGCGGTCGGCGTCATTGTCCATCTTCGCCGTCTGTTCGATCATCGGCTGAACGAGGCGAATGACCGGGCTCTTGGAATCCGGTGCTGGCGCAGGTTGCAGGCCATAGAGGATATAGGCGCCGTAACCGAGATGCGCTGTAAAAAGCAGGGCTGCCAGTGAGAGGCCGAGCTTCGCGCCCTGGCGGGTGCCGAGGAGCGCGGGAGCGGCGAAGGTGAAGACCGAGAGCGAGGTGATGCCCATGATACCGATGACGTGCGCCGATTGCATCATGAGCGGCACGGGCGTCATACCGTAGCCGACAGCGTTCCAGGGAAAGCCGGTGAAAAGTACGCTCCTCAGCCACTCGAGCAATCCGAAGCTCGCCGCAAGCGCCGCAATCCGCCCCATGCCATCGGACCACATGGTTCGCGCCAGCGCGGCAGCAACGCCGTAGAAGATGGCGAGCACAGCAGGCAGGCCGAAGATTGCCAGCGGCAGCGCCCAGGCGAAGGCCTCGGCATCGATCATCAAGGCATGGCCGAGCCACCAGAGGCCGGCGACGAAATAGCCGAAGCCGAAGAGCCAGCCGATGGCGAAGGAAGGCCACAGTCGGCCGATGAGGCCGCTTTCGGGAGCGGCCGCCGAGCCATCGATCAGCCAGACGAGCAGTGTGAACGACACGAACATGGCGGCAAAGAAGCCGAATGGAGGTAGGGCCAGAACGCCGATGGCGCCTGCGAGGACGGCCAGTGCAACCCTCTTGAACCCCCAGGCCAGGATAACCCTGTCTGCAAGCCGCTCCATGCACACTCCCATCACGCTGCGAATCAACCCGACCGCAGTCTTTCAAAAAAGCCACCGTTTGTCGTGGTTTGCGGCAATCAGTTTGTTGTGGGAGCGTCCGTTTGCCGCTCTTCGCCATGATCCGAACCGGGTGCGCCGTCACCGTCGATCTTGACGCGGCGGCGGATCGCCTGGCGCTTGCGGGTGATCCTCACGCGCTTGATCCGGCGTGGATCGGCATCCAGAATATGGAATTCGAAGCCGGGCAGCGCCTGTACCACCTCGCCGCGCACGGGAATGCGCCCGAGTTCGGAGAAGATCAGGCCCCCCAGCGTGTCCACTTCATCGACCTGCTCGGTGATGTCGAAGTCCGGTCCGATCGCTTCTGCGATCTCCTCCAGTTCGACACGGGCGTCCGCGACGAAGACGTCTTCGGACACACGCTTGAACATGACTTCGTCGTCGTCGTGCTCGTCGTCGATGTCACCGACAACCATCTCGACGATATCCTCGTGCGATGCCAATCCATCAGTGCCGCCGTATTCGTCGATGACGAGCGCCATCTGCGTGCGGTTCACCTGCATGCGGCGAAGGAGATCCGAAGCAAGCATCGACGGCGGAACGAACAGGATCTTGCGGATGATGCCGGCCTCCGAAAGCGTCTTCTGCAGGTCGACGCGGCTGAGGTCGAAATTCGGCTTGGCGACGCGCGTCGGCTTTTGCAGGTGTTCGGGGGAAACCTCGACCAGAGGCTCTGCCGGCTTGAGCGTCTTGGTGCTGCCGCGGCGCTTGTTGCGCGCCTGCTTGGCGATGTAGGACAGGAGATCACGGATATGCACCATGCCGCGCGGGTCGTCGAGCGTATCCGCGTAGACCGGCATGCGCGAACGGCCGGATTCCTCGAACAGGATCATCAGTTCGCCGATGGTGATGTTCTGATCGACGGCCTCGATATCGGCGCGGGGCACCATGACGTCGGCGACACGCACTTCGCGGAAGCGAAGGATATTGTGCAGCATCGCCCGTTCGTCGGGCGAAAAGACGTCGCCGTCAGCTGCGTCGGTCATCAGCGCATCCGCGATGTCCTCGCGAAGGCGCGAGCCCTGTTGTGGTCTCAGGATGCGCGCCGCGCGCGACCAGAAGGATTGGGATCGTCCGGACTGCCTACTACTACTGCCACCCTCGTCAGAGGAGGATGATTGGTCGGCGTCCTTGGCCTCGGCGGCCGGTCTCGTCGTAAAGTCGCTCATGGTTCCATTTTAAGGTCTTGACCCTCGTATGGGTCAGATAGGCCGAGTACCGCCAAAATGCGAGTCTCAAGCCCCTCCATTATCTCGGCTTCAGCGTTATTATTATGATCGTAGCCGAAGAGATGCAAGAAACCATGCACCATCAGATGCGTTAGATGGTCGTCAAAGCTCTTCTCGAGCTCGATTGCCTCCCGCTCCACGGTCTCTCTTGCGATGATGATGTCGCCCAGCATCGGGCCTGGCACTTTGCCCGGCTTCACAGGGAAGGCGGGAAACGAAAGTACATTGGTCGGGTTGTCCTTGCCGCGCCATTCCGCATTGATGTCCTGGATCGAGGCATCGTCGGTGAAAACCAGCGAGACTTCGGGGACCATCTTGGGAAAAGGCTGCTTCTCACTCTCGCGAAGATAGGTGGCGGCCACTTCCAGTACGCGATCCGCCAATGCATGCAACGCATCTTCGGAGGGCCAATTGTCCTCCTCGATGCTGATCTGGATATCGAGTTCCGCCATCAGCCCTGCTGACTATCCTCTTCGGTATCCGTTGCATATGTTGAATCATACGCCCTGACGATGCGCCCCACGAGCGGATGGCGCACGACGTCCGTATCCTTGAAGCGGACAATCGAGATGCCTTCGACGCCGTTCAGCAGTTGCAGCGCTTCCACGAGGCCGGATTTGACGCCCCGCGGCAAGTCGATCTGGCTTGGGTCGCCGGTGACGATCATCCGCGAATTCTCGCCAAGACGCGTCAGGAACATCTTCATCTGCATCGACGTGGTGTTCTGCGCTTCGTCGAGGATGACGGCGGCATTGGCGAGCGTACGGCCACGCATGAAGGCGAGCGGCGCAATTTCGATGACGCCGGCGGTAATGGCACGATCGACCTTGTCGGCGGGCATCATGTCATAGAGTGCGTCATAGAGCGGACGAAGATAAGGATCGACCTTTTCCTTCATGTCGCCTGGCAGGAAGCCGAGACGTTCGCCAGCTTCGACGGCTGGGCGCGAAAGAATGATCTTCTCAACGACGCCGCGTTCCAGCAGTTGAGCGGCGTGGGCGACGGCGAGATAGGTCTTGCCGGTACCGGCCGGACCGCAGCCGAATACGAGTTCAGCGCGCTCCAGTGCCCGGAGATAGGCATCCTGCGTCGGCGTGCGGGCGATGATGGTCTTCTTGCGCGTGGAAACCTGGGCCATCGTCAGCTTGGCCTTTTTCTCCATCGTCGGCAGGCTAAGCTGATCGTCGGCGGCCACCGCCATACGGATCGCGCCCTCAACGTCGGAACGTTCGACGCTGCCGCCTTTCTGGAGTTTCTCATAGAGATAGTCGAGCGTACGCCGCGCCTGGTTGGTGGCGACGATGTCTCCAGAAATAACGACGGAATTGCCCCGCGCTCGAGCGTCGATATGCAGGCGCTCTTCAAGGAGCTTGAGGTTCTGGTCGAACTGGCCGAACAGTTCACTGGCGAACCGATTGTTCTCGAACGTCAGAATAAAGTGATTGGCGTCGCTCGCAATGCGTGGGTGGCGCGGTGAAGAAGAAACCAATTCTTGTCCGTTCAAGCGGTCAGGCTCCTTGGGTTAGACCTCCAGCCTCTGCAATCTCGGCAAACAGGCTGTTGGTTCCAGTTCCGGTGATTCGCACATTAATAATGTCACCGATTTGCAATTCTTTTGCATCAACATTCACCGACTGAAGCCAGGGTGAACGCCCGATAAGTTGTTGAGACATGCGACCGGGCTTTTCAAGCAACAGTTCGATGATTTTCCCGACACAGGATTCGGCAAATTCCTGCTGCTGCTTCAGGAGAAGCGCCTGCAGGCGTTCCAGCCGTTCTGCCTTGATCTCTTCCGGCACTTGGTCCTTCAGTTCCGCACCGGGCGTGCCCGGCCGTGTCGAGTACTTGAAGGAGAAGGCCTGCGCATATCGCACCTCCTCCACCAGGCGCAGTGTATCGTCAAAATCCCGGTCTGTCTCCCCCGGAAAGCCGACGATGAAGTCGCCGGAAAGCGCGATATCAGGGCGGGCAGTGCGGATGCGCTCGACCAGCGTCAGATACTCGGCAGCCGTATGGCGCCGGTTCATCGCCTTCAGGATGCGGTCGGAGCCGGCCTGCACCGGCAAATGCAGGTACGGCATCAGCGCGCGCAGATCTCGATGCGCCTCGATCAGCCGATCGTCCATGTCACGCGGATGGCTGGTGGTGTAGCGCAGACGTGCAAGCCCGGGAATTTCGGCCAGCCGGTAGAGCAGATCACCGAGGGTCCATTCCTGACCATTGGCGCCGACACCATGCCAGGCGTTGACGTTCTGGCCGAGCAGCGTGATCTCGCGCACGCCGCCTTCGACGAGCTTCTGCGCTTCCTCGACGATCTGACTGACCGACCGCGACACTTCCGAACCGCGCGTATAGGGCACGACACAGAAGGTGCAGAACTTGTCGCAACCTTCCTGAACGGTGAGGAAGGAGGTTACGCCGCGCGAGCGGATTTTCTTGCTTTCGGCGATCGGCAGATGGTCGAACTTGTCTTCGAGCGCATATTCGGTATCGACGATGCGCTGCCCTTCCTTCGCCTTGCGTAGCGCTTCCGGCAGGCGATGATAAGTCTGTGGCCCGATCACGACATCGACAGCAGGCGCGCGGCGAAGGATTTCCTCGCCCTCGGCCTGCGCCACGCAGCCGGCAACCCCGATCATGAACTCCCGGCCTTCCTTGTTGCGCTCCTTCTTCATGTCGCGCAGGCGCCCGAGCGCCGAGTAGACCTTTTCGGCAGCCTTCTCGCGGATATGACAGGTATTCAAGAGAACGAGGTCGGCCTCTTCCAGAACCTCCGTCGGCTCGTATCCGTCGCGGGCAAGAGCGTCGCTCATGCGCGTCGAGTCATAGACGTTCATCTGACAGCCATAGGTCTTGATGAATACCTTGCGGCTGTTGCTGCCATCACGGAGATCGGTCTCCGGGGCCGGAAGAAGGGCGCTGTCCTGGGTCATGGCCGGCTATTTAGTGGTTTTTCATGCGCGAGAAAAGGAAATCTTGCCTCAGGCCACTTTGTGGCCGCGCAATGCGGCGCCAAGCATCGTGCGGATGCGTCGGGCAATCGTCGCGCTGACTTCCTTGCGGTTGCTGTCGCCGCGATATTCGACCGCCTCGCCGAAACAGACGTCCACCTCAAAGGCGCCGCATCGCAGCATGTCCTTCAGGTGCGGGAGCATCTCCACGTCGCCGGGCCAGGAGGCGAGCGGGCGATGATAACGTCCCATTGGCAGACCATAGACACCCGTATAGGCGACCGCGACTGGCTGGATCACGACAGCGCCTGTTGGCGAAGCGGGAACTGCCATGGCAGCAGCGCCGAACAGCGAGGATTTGACCTCCAGAAGTCGGTTCCCATCCGAGGTCGTGCCCTCCGGAAACAATACGACAATCTCGCCGTCCGCCATGCGAGTGGCAATCTCGTTCGCCTGATGGCCGGTTTTGCGCTTTTCCTCGCGCACCACGAAGACGCTCTTCTGCAGCTTCGCCAGCGTGCCGAAGATCGGCCACTCGCGTACCTCGATCTTGGCGATGAAGGCAACGTCGGCGACAGCCGACAACACCATGATGTCCATCCACGACGAATGGTTGGCGCAAAGCATCAAGGGCCTGTGCGTTTCCATCTTGCCATGCACGCGGATGCGGATGCCGAGGCAGAAACAGACGATCCTATGCCAGATGCGGGGCAGCCGGCGCCGCAGCTTCCAGTCGAAGCGGAGCGCCAAAAGCTGCCAGGGCATGAGCAGGATGCTGGCGAAGAGGATGATGATGCCGGCGAGGGCGACGCGCAGCCAGGCGATCAAGACGAAGACTCCGCGCCTGCGATCATGGCCTCAGCGCTCGTCCGGCTTGAGCGGGATGCCATAAAGTTCCAGCCGATGGTCGACCAGCTTGAAGCCGTGTTCGCGGGCGATGCGTTCCTGCAATGCCTCGATCTCGGGCGAGTGAAACTCGATGACGACACCCGACTTGAGGTCGATGAGGTGGTCGTGATGCTCTTCGGGCACCGTCTCGTAGCGCGAGCGGCCGTCTCGGAAGTCGTGGCGTTCGATAATGCCGGCGTCCTCGAACAGTTTCACGGTGCGATAGACCGTGGAGATCGAGATCTTGGCATCGACCTTCACCGAGCGCCGATAGAGTTCTTCCACGTCAGGGTGATCGGCGGATTCTTCGAGAATGCGCGCGATCACCCGGCGCTGCTCGGTCATGCGCATGCCGCGTTCAGCGCAAAGCTCCTCGAGGGTCTTGGCGACGTCAGTCATGGGCTGCCTTCCGATAGTCAACGTTCAAGCAACGGACTAGCGAAGAACGCGCTTCATGACAAGCGCTGTGGAAACCGCGTCGTTGGCATCCTTATAGTATCCCCTGCGTTCGCCGACTTTCTCGAAGCCGAGCTTGCGGTAGAGGCCGAGCGCCGCCGCATTGCCGTCATCGACCTCCAGAAAGATGCTCTCGCCGCCGCGCGCGTGTGCTTCGCGCATCGCGGCCTGCATCAGCCGCCAGCCGAGGCCGGCGCGTGCGACCTTCGTCTGCACGGCGATCGACAGGATTTCCGCCTCGCCGGCGACCTGACGCGCGAGCACAAAGCCCGGCAGCGGCTTCTTGAGAAACGCATTGGTCTGGCGGGCTACGAAGCCGAAGACATTGTCCTGGCTGAGCAGGCTGTAGAACTCGCCGTCGCCCCACGCACGGGCGAAACGTTCACCGTGCAGGGCCGCGACAGCGCGGCAGTCATCGGCATCCATCGCGATGATTTCGAATTCCGGCTTCAGCGTCAAATAGGATTCCAACATGGTCATACTCGCGCAATGGCAAACCCGACCTGCGGCTTGGCGTCGGGTCCGCGCAGATAAAGAGGTTTAGGCTTTCCAGCAGATGGATCAGCAGCGGCGCCGAGGCGCGCCACCATGGAAATCGGGAAATGATTGGCGTAATCGCCCGTCGCGTCCGGCTTCAGGAGAGGCGTTGCCGAACCGATGACTTCGCCTTCGAATGTCGCGGCGAATGCCTCCGCTTCCTCGACGTTGACGGCGCGCGCTTCATCAAGCGGCTCGCCGTCGGCATCGAAGGCCTGCAGGTAGATCTCATTTCGCTTGGCGTCCATGGCAGCGAGCACCGGGCGGCCCGGCGTCTTCAGCCGCTGCGCTTCGGCCATCACCGCAAGCGTGGTGACGCCGACCGCCGGAACGCCGAGCGATAGCGCAAAGCCGCGGGCGGCAGCGACCCCGACGCGAATGCCGGTAAACGAGCCTGGACCGACGGTGACGGCAATGCGATCGACAGCCGAAAGCGCCACGCCGGCCTGGTCCAGCGCACGGTCGACAATCCCCATCAGATGCTCAGCATGCCCCTTGCCGATCATGTCCGATGCCTCCCCCAGCATCGTATCCCTGCCGCTGTCATAGAGAGCGGCAGCGCAATCCACACCTGCGGTGTCGAGCGCCAGTATGATCATGGCATCAATTTCCGAATAAAGCGTTCCTGAGTGTCCATACATTCACCCTGCCGCGCTTGCAAATGCTGCGCCAGGACGAGTGCCGGGACAGAGTGTCGTCGTCAGGCGGCGACGACTTCCTCGACTTCCGGAACGAAATGGCGAAGCAGGTTCTGCACGCCATGCTTCAGCGTCGCCGTCGAAGACGGGCAGCCGGAGCACGAGCCCTTCATATTGAGGTAGACCTTGCCATCCTTGAAGCCGCGGAAGGTAATGTCGCCACCATCCTGCGCAACGGCCGGGCGCACGCGGGTATCGAGCAACTCCTTGATCGTGAGAACGATCGACTCGTCGGCTTCGTCAAAGAATTCGCCGCCGGCGTCGAGGTCTTCGGAAAGAACCGATGCATCGCCCATCACAGGCTTGCCCGACATGAAATGTTCCATGATCGAGCCGAGGATTGCCGGCTTCAGATGCTGCCACTCGGCATTGTCCTTAGAGACGGAGATGAAATCGTAGCCGAAATAGACGCCGGTCACGCCCGCAATCTCGAACAGCCGAGCGGCAAGCGGCGAAGCCTGCGCTTCGTCGGCGCTACGGAATTCGGCCGTGCCGTTTTCCATCACGACGCGGCCCGGCAGAAACTTCTGCGTGGCGGGATTCGGCGTGGCTTCGGTCTGAATAAACATCTCGCTCTCCGTGCGGCGGGCAGTGGCCCCAAGCCGTCTTTAGAATTCTTCAAAAGAGAAAATAAGCCGATTGGCAACTCTATTCAAGAGACTGGTACTCAAGAAATCGCTTTATGCGAGAGCATCCAGTTCCTCGTCGGTCAATGTATCAGGCAACACGGTGACGGGGATGGGAAATGTCGCGCCACGCCCGGCGATCGACGACACCAGCGGTCCTGGACCTTCCTTGGCCGAGCTTGCGGCCAGTACCAAGATCGCGATGTCGCGGTCTTCTTCGATGACGGCGTTGATCTGCTCGGTGGCGCTTCCCTCACGGATGACGATTTCCGGGTCGATGCCGATCGTTTCGCGAACCACATGCGCCGCCTTGGCGACCACGGCCTCGGCCTCCTCGCGCGCCTCGGCCCGCATGATCTCCTCCACCCCCAGCCACTGCTGGAAGTCGCCCTCCGGAATGACGTACATCAGCACAAGGCCGCCATTCGAGTTCTTGGCGCGCCGGCCGGCATAGTGGACGGCGCGCGAGCATTCGGGCGTATCGTCAATGACCGCCATGAATTTGCGGCGATGACCTTCGAGCCGGGAGAGTCGTTTTGATACCATGGCGCGGACTCTGACACCTGAACCTGAAAATTTGCAAGCCCTCGTTTTGACCCTTGCAGGGTCCGCTATCCGGGTCTGCGTCAGGCCGGAACCAGTCCATAAAGGCGCATGATTGCCTTCACATGCTCGATATCCGGCTTGCCCTGAACGTTGATGGCCAGAGCCATCTCCTCGAAGTAGCGTCTGCCGATCAAGCCCGGTGTCATTGTGATCAAAGCCTTGGCGGTTTCACCGTGCAGGTTCTCGTGGGTGTGGACATAACCACGGGGGATGAACAGGGTGCCCCCCGGTGCGATCTCGTGTTTGCGCCCGTCCAGCGTCGTCGTCATTGTGCCGGACAATCCGTAGATCACTTCGTCGACGTCGCGGTGATAGTGAGCGGCCGGGACACGTGCCTGAGGCGGGACTGTGAATTCGAACATCACCAGGCTGCCGGCACTCTGATCCTCGTCGATCAGAAGCCGGATCTCCATGGCGCCGATCTGGATGAGGTTGCGATCTCGCATCGAAGCCTCCTGACGGACCGTTCCCAAAAGATTACGCTGCAGGTCCGGGTTCGACAAGTCCGGGGCGACAACCGCCGCCCCGGACAAGCTCGTTAGGCCGTATCTCAGTACAGGAAGCCGACGATGTCACGCACTTCCTTCATCGTCACCTCGGCGCGCGCCCTTGCGCGCTCGCCGCCATTGCGCAGAATCGCGTCGATGTGGCTGGTGTCCGACATCAGGCGGCGCATCTCGGCGGTGATCGGCGAGAGCACGTTGACGGCGAGATCGACCAGCGCCGGCTTGAAGACCGAAAACTGCTGACCGCCGAACTCGGCAAGCACGTCCGCCTTCGACTTGTCGGCTAGCGCCGCATAGATGCCGACTAGGTTGTCGGCCTCCGGGCGACCCTTGAGGCCGTCGACTTCGCAGGGCAAGCCTTCCGGATCGGTTTTGGCTTTGCGGATCTTCTTCGAGATCGCGTCCTCGTCGTCCATCAGGTTGATGCGCGAGAGATCGGACGGATCCGACTTCGACATCTTCTTGGTGCCGTCGCGAAGTGACATGACGCGTGGCGCGGGGCCATCGATCAGCGGCTCGACCATCGGGAAATAGGCATGCACCGGCTCGTCGCCGACGGTGATGTCGATGCCATAGCCCGACTTGCGGATATGCTCCGCATAGTCGAGGTTGAACTTCATGGCGATGTCGCGGGCGAGTTCAAGGTGCTGCTTCTGATCGTCGCCGACCGGGACATGCGTGCCGCGGTAAACGAGAATGTCGGCAGCCATCAGGCTCGGATAGGCGTAGAGGCCAAGCGAGGCCTGCTCACGGTCCTTGCCGGCCTTGTCCTTGAACTGCGTCATGCGGTTCATCCAACCGAGGCGCGCGACGCAATTGAAGATCCAGGCGAGCTCGGCATGCTGCGGCACGGCCGACTGGTTGAAAACGATGTGCTTTTCCGGATCGATGCCGGACGCAATAAAGGCGGCGGCGATCGAACGGATCTGGTTCGGCATGTCGTCATGGACGAGCTGCGCCGTCAGCGCATGCATATCCACGACGCAGTAGATGCAGTCGTTGCCTTCCTGCAGCGCCACGAATTTGCGGATTGCGCCGAGATAGTTGCCGAGATGGAGATTGCCGGTCGGCTGGACGCCAGAGAAAACGACTTTCTTGAATTCGCTCATTATGTCCTCGATTAGGCTGGTGGAGGGCCCCAGGGTTTGTAACCCATGTTGCTAACGGGCGCGCTTATGCACGCGGAAGACAGGGCAATCAAGGGGTTCAGCCTGTGGCGTGTTCGATCAGATCGAAGGTGTTGCCGTAAGGATCCGAAAACACGGCGACCGTCCCATAAGCCTCGTGCCGCGGCCCCTCGAGAAATTGCACGCCCTTGGCCAGCATCGACGCGTGGTCGCGCGCAAAATCATCGGTCTTGAGGAAGAAGCCAACGCGCCCGCCCGTCTGGTTGCCCATCGCGGCCGTTTGCCGATCGTTGGCGGCGCGCGCGAGCAGAAATGCCGCGCCGTCGTCGCCTTTGGGCTTGACCACAACCCATCGCTTGCCGTCCGGCTGAACATCGTCCTGGAGGCAATCGAAGCCGAGCGCGCCGCAGTAGAAGTCCTTGGCGCGATCGTAGTCGTCGACGACGAGCGTTACGAGGAAAAGCGATTGGGACATTGTGGGCTCCGATCTGTGGTGTGATGTTGTCGCCAAGGATGAGTGGCCGGTCAAGGGGACGGCTGCGGCCATCGAGGCCGCCACGACGCCTTCACCTTCACGCAATCATTGCGGCCCGTGGCTTGATCCTGCATGTCACTCGAGGGCGCTGGAAATTGCCTCGCTGGAGTAAAGAACATATGGCGCTTCCCAGCGCCCCGTTCGGCGGTTTGTGCCCGCAACTCCGGTCGACGCTTGCGCGCCGCCGACAGCCTTGTGTGCCACACAGGCACGTCCGGAGCGACACTCAACGCAGCATTGGCGCCGCGCTGCCGTCCCCGGCGGGAGACCATTTTCTGCGAACCCCGAATGCGGAAGCTCACGTTCTTCCTCCGCACCCGGCGCCGGTCCCGTCTCGCCGCAACGCCTTGCGGTGTATCCGTGAGGGACGATCTCGACGATCTCATTGTAGGAGGAGCCCCACCGGGCGGGGAAATTTGGTGGCGGATTTTTTTGTGAGTATTTCTCACAAATTTACGTGAAGGGAAATTTATACCTCTTTTGAGGTATAACTAATTCATCAATTAGCAGTAAATTGTGGCATTCTTCCGTTACGGAAGGTAAACAATTTCACAAAAAGGCCATTTTTGGGGAGAGCGTTCCATCCGCCAAAAGCTACGCCGGCCGCTCCGGCGTATTTCGAGGGGAGGGAACCATGCAGTCCGCATTTTCCATCGCGCTCGCCGGCCTGTTCTGTCTGTCGTGTTTCGACGGTGCCGACGCCCAGAATGTCAGAAGAGTTGCAATACCGCCGCTGAAGCACAAAGAAACGCTCGCCTATTCTCTGCAGACCGTCAGCGTCAAGGCGAACTGCTTCCCGCCGCAACTGCGCGGCGTTCTCGCCTATATCGCCGCCAAGACCGGCCGCCGTCCGATGGTAACCTCGGGGTTCCGGGCGCGCGGGCGATCACACTCTCAACATCGCCATTGCGCGGCCGCCGATATCCGCATCCCCGGCGTATCGGAGCGAACGATCATCGCGATCGCGGCGTCGGCACCAGGCATCGGCGGAATCGGCCGCTACTGCAATGGCATCGTTCACGTTGACATAGGTCCCAAACGACGATGGACCTATTGCTGAAGCGTGCCGCCAGACCGCTAGCCGTCGACCTTTGCTGCCGGCTTGCGGTTCAGGTTGCGCCGGATCATGCCGAGGTTTGCGCCGCCGATCAGGAACGCCGTCGCGAAGTAGACGGCCATGGCGATGACGATCAGTAGGCCGAGTGTGCCGACCTTCGTCGCCAGGTGTGCGCCTGAGGCAAGCCACGGCTCCCAACGGTGCTGCAGATACATGATCACGCCGCCCATGATGGCTGCGGATACGACGAGCAGCGCCGTGCGCCGCGCCAAGGCCCATTCCCAGGTGAGGTGACCGCGACGCAGCAGCGTGGTGAAGAGAAGCACGGTACTGATCCAGCCGGCTGTCGCTTCCGCAACCGCAATGCCTGGCGCGCCGAGGAACGGGAAGAGCGTCAGCGCCGTCGCGCAGTTGACTCCAACAGCAACGGCGGAAAAGCGCATAGGCGTCTTGGTGTCCTCGCGTGCATAGAAACCGGGCTGCAGCGCCTTGATCAGCACGAAAGCAGGCAGGCCGATGCCGTAAACGGCGAGGATGGAGCCGACGATCGCGGTGTTTTCCTGATGGAAGGCACCGCGCTCATAGAGCACGCGGATAATCTCGTCGGAGAGGATCCAGAGCGCAAAGGCAGCCGGGATGGTCAGGAACAGCACGAATTCCATCGACCGGTTCTGCAAATTAGCGGCCTCGTCGAGATTGCCGCCCTTTAAGGCGCGCGCCAGTTCTGGCAGCAGCACCACGCCGACGGCAACCCCGACGACGCCGAGCGGCAGCTGGTAGATGCGGTCCGCATATTGAAGCGCGGCGATCGCACCTTCGCGAGATGAAGCGATCGCCTGGCCGATCATCTGATTGATCTGGGTAATGCCGCCGGTAACGGCGGGCGG
>NZ_AKKA01000018.1 GCF_000282035.1 Rhizobium sp. CF122 | reverse complement strand
CGTAGACGTTCCTCCATCACCGAAGTCTCTTTCCACGGCATCAACACCTCCCGCAAAAAGCGAAAACTGTTACCCATGTCTCCGGTACGAAACGTCACCTATCTCTCAGGTCGGACACAGGGCTTTCGCCGCGCCTGCCCCTTTCGCCCGTCGTTCCTGGCCAGCGAATCGAAACCTTTATCGGGCCCGCCGCCAAGCGCACCGTTTCGGCCTTGGATTTTCTGAACGCGGCGACATGAGCACGACCGTCCCTCGCCCGGATGGTCGCCCGCGCTGCCGCTGGTGTGCGGCTGCGCCTGAGCTCTTCGCCTATCATGATCACGAATGGGGCTTTCCCGTTACAGACGACATACGGCTGTTTGAAAAGCTTTGCCTCGAAAGCTTTCAGTCGGGCTTGAGCTGGCGCACCATCCTTGCCAAGCGCGAGAATTTTCGGGCTGCTTTCGATGGCTTCGATTTCCGCAAGATGGCGCTATTCGATGAGGCTGATGTAGCGCGGCTGCTGGCTGATAGCGGGATCGTCCGCCATCGCGGGAAAATCGAGGCCGTCACTAACAACGCCCGCCGCGCCTGCGAACTGGCTGAGGCCCAAGGCTCGCTGTCTGCGTTCTTCTGGCGGTTCGAGGCAAATAACGGCGACACACTGCCCCAAAGCCGATCAACCACGCCAGCATCCGAGAGGCTCTCCAAGGAGCCGCGCAAACGTGGCTGGAAATTCGTTGGCCCCACCACGGTCTATGCCTTCATGCAGGCGATGGGCTTGGTCAACGATCATGCCGAGGGGTGCGTCGCGCGATCCGAGGTTGAACGGGCGCGAAAGGTATTGGCCCGTGAATACGAGAGGACACTTTACTAGAAGCCTTAGAACGGTCCATCGGGACATGATTTCCGGCAGCCGTCTCCATCGACGGGATAATCTCGAAATCGATGTTCAGCTCGCGCCATTGGACATGCTTCCTGGCTCGTCATTTGAACCGTCGATCGATTTCCATAACCTTCTATGCACTTCTCACATTCAGATGACCCGCAGTAGGGTGCCATCTATTTCTTAAGCTAACGCCGGAACACTGTAGGCTTCTCCCTTGGTCAACATTGCCCAAATGCGGCGGGCCATTTTATTGGCCAGCGCGATCGCTACGACGATGCGAGGCTTTCTATTGAGCTTGTCCTGCAGCCAGCTCCCCGCCCGACGCTTATATCGCTGCATGCTGGCGATGACGCTCATGGCGCCGACGATCAACAGCCGTCGGATATCACGCTGCCCCATTTTCGACGTTCGTCCGAGCCGTTGCTTTCCTCCGCTCGAATGCTGGCGCGGCGTGAGACCAAGACAGGCGGAAAAATCCCGCCCACTTTCGAACGTATCCATCGCCGGGGCGAAGGTCTCAACTGCCATTGCACAAATCGGCCCGATGCCTGGCATTGTTCGCAGGAGCCGTGCCGTGCCGCTGGCACGACTGACCTCTTTGATCTTTGCCATCAATTGTTCGATCATAGCTGTAAGGTGGGCAATGCGGTCCAGATACAACCGGCCCAAATCCTGCGCAAGATCGGGAAGATCACTATCCGCCTCCTCAAGGACGGCAGCAAGGCGAGACAGGTTGGCCACGCCTTGTGGAGCAATGATCCCAAACTCGGCGAGGTGTCCTCGCAAGGCATTAATCGCCTCGGTCCGCTGGCCAGCTGGGTTCGAACGCCGTTGCCAGTTCGCACGGCTAGCGGGGCGCGCGGTCCTTCACCTTCTCAAGCCAAGGTATGATCGCACCGGTCAACGCTTGAGGCTGCTCGATCGGTATCATGTGTCCCGATCCTTCAATCACGATAAGGCTAGAACCGACAATGCCGTGAACCAGTTCGCGAGCCTCATCGAGGGTGCGTAGTCGATCGCCATCAGCGGCGATGACGAGACTTGGACACGTTATGGCGTGCAACCTCTCCAAATCCCCGCCTCTCGCTTCGTTGGCATGACGAATGAAAACATCCGCGCCAACATGCTCGCTCATGGTGCGTACTCTTTGGATCATCGCCTCGTCCGAAGAGCGGCTTTGGTGCAACGAGCTAATGATGGCACCTCGGCTCAGACCATGGAAGCGCTCAGGATCGACCAATTTGACCGAGAGCTTCTTGCCTTTCGCCTGCTCGTCCGTGTCACCTCTGGCAGATGTTGCTATCAATATCAGAGCCGTGACCCGTTCCGGCGACTTGCGCACCACTTCGCGCGCAACATAACCGCCCATTGAGAAGCCGATCAGGACGAATGTGTCCGGCCCCTCGGCAAGGACTAGGTCTGCCATTTCAGCCATGGTAGTCGTGCCGCTGAGATCGACTGCTTTCACGCGCGCGATGGCCTGCAATGTCGGGAGGAGGTCATCCCAAAGGGATGCATCTGTCATGAAACCAGGGAGGAGTATGATGTTCATTTCCGGACCTGTCAGTTTTGCAGGCACGGTCTAACATTTCCATGGCGTAACGGCCAACTGAACGGGCTGTGGTAACAATGCTTTCGAAGGCAAGTCACTAGACTGGCGTCAGCGCTCCGGCAATCCTGCTTGCCGCAAGCCGTTAGTCATCTCATCTGCCCATCCCGGTACGTCCCGAAACACAGGACGGGTCATGTAACGCTCGATCGTAAAGTCCGGCTCAGCTGCCAACAGCCTCTTTGCGGCCCATCGGGCCGTTTCATGGTCGCCAGCCATGGCCGACCAGGCAGTCATCATCCGGTAGGGCCAGGTCACCTCTGGACGTCTGTTGACCACCTCACGGGCAATGGACACTGCCTCGGAAAGGGAGCCTGCCAAGGCCAACGAGAGAGCGAACCCCATTCTCATGTTGAAGGCTAGCGGGTCCGCCGGACTAAGCGTCATCGCTCGCTCGAACCGCTCCCTGGAGCGATCGGGCTCGCCTTTGTAGCTTGCAACCCAGCCAAACCTGGCCCACGCCCATGAGCTGTTTGGATCGAGTGCCAGCGCTCTTTGCAGGAAGGCCGCCGCTCGCTCCTGATCGCCGCAGTGGCTTAATGCGCCCCCGACCGCAGTCAAAGCAGTCGGATCGTCGTCAATCGACGGCGTTGCAGCCTCGACGGCGCTCATTGCGAGTTCCAGTTCCCGTTCCGGCTCCTCGGTCCAAATATATCCGACGTTCTGGGCGTGGCACCACGCCAGGAATGCGTGGGCTCGGCCGTAAGCCGGGTCAATGGCAATGGCACTTTGCAGCAATGAAATTGCCAGTTTGATGGCGTCCTTATTGTGGCCCCAGAGGTATGGGTAGGCGCGCATGACAAAGTCGTATGCCCGGAGACTGCTTGGCGGCTTGCGCTTCGACAGCTCGATTTCTGCGCTGCGGATCGCCGGATGTATTGCGCCCGCGACCTGCGCCGCGATCCTGTCCTGGAACTCGAAGAGATCCTTGGTCGCGCCCTCATAACGCTCCGACCAAAGCTGAGTCCGCCGCTCGGCGTCGACCAATTGGACGGAAATGCGAAGCCGATCCCCTCCCCGGCGGACAGTCCCTTCGACCACGTAAGTGACGCCGAGTTCCCTGGCAACGTCACGCACATCGACGAAACGCCCCTTGTACGTGAACGCGGACTGACGCGCGATCACGAAAAAGTCTCGAACGCGGGACAAGGCCGCGGTGATCTCCTCCACCATTCCGTCAACGAAATACTCATCGCTGGGACCACTCAGGTTGTCGAAGGGCATAACCACGATCGACGGCTGATCTTTCCCGAACCGCTTCGCGAGCAAGGGTGCAGGCCCATCACCGCCCTGATCAGGCATATCTCGCGACCAGTCGACCCGAAAGACCCAGATTGGCCGCGGGATGTTCTTCAAAGCCCGTTCGCCAAGGCTGGTCAGCGTGAACGGGACCTTTCCATCCAGATGCTCGCGCACTGATCCGGATATGCAAATGCCTGTGGGGGCGGCCATTTCCTGCAAGCGAGCCGCTATATTGACGCCATCTCCCAAAAGATCGTCGCCTGACACCACCACATCGCCTAGATTCACGCCGATCCGGAACTCCAGGCGACGATCTCGTGGGAGGTCTTCCAAAAGGCCGGGAAGTTGACGTTGGATCTCAACCGCGCAACGGACGGCCTGAACAGCACTCGGGAATTCCGCAACAAGTCCGTCACCCGCGCTGCCAAATATACGACCGCCGTGCTCGCGAACCAACGCAGCAATCCGATCGTGGCACAAGCCGAGCGCGCGAACCGTGCCCTCCTCATCCAGCGCCGCAAGGCGGCTGAAGCCGGCAACGTCTGTGGAGAGGATGGCTGCAAGCTTTCGATCCACTGAAGTGCTCGCTCCTGCGGTACAAAATTGCCAGAGCAAATATTCTCACATTTTCGCTGAATTCGATAGAAGCGCCCCCGATCTGCCTCGCCTCAACTACAATCCATCAAGGCCACCGGAACCGGTCTCCCCGGAAATTAGGACTGCCACATACCGACCATGTCTCCGAGTAGAGACACCTGACAAGCATTAAACAAAGACGTTCTGCCGGATTTTACGCAGTGACATCCGGCTCGCGACACGTAGTCCTAGCGGCAGCAGCCTTGCGCGCGCGATCTCGACGTAGTTAAGCTGTTGCTCAATCAGGATTGAATTCCGTCCAAGCCTGTTACAGGACGCGCCGACGGTGCCCGACCCCGAAATAGGGTCGAGGACCGTATGGCCGGGTGCCGTGTAAGCCTTTACCAATCTATCGACGAGTTCCTCCGGGAACTGGCATGGGTGTGAGGTCTTTTCGGGATAAGGCTCGATGGCGAGAGCGCATTGGATGGATCGCACTGAGACCCACTAGCTCCTTTCCGGACGTCGACCAGCAAAGACCAGCAAGGAAACGACTTGCGAAAGCGGTCTAGTTTAGGAAACATCCGGGAAGTGTCGCCGCCGCCGAACGCCCATAGCGACGATTTCTACTTTAGCAAACCATTGATCCAGCAAGTAGCGTACTTGCGGGGCGTAGGGAGTATTGGATGACAATAGAAGAGTTGATGGACCTGCAGGAGGCCGGCTCCTGGGCCCGCATTCTAGGTCTCAAGGCACACCAAAATCCATACCTAAAACCGGAACGTCTGCCGAGTGACGCAATTGCGCTTGGTGATTGGATAGCGCGTCACGACGCTTGGAAATTCGGCTGGGAAGCCGAAGATGCCAGCCGCGAAGGCAGGATCGCGAAGTTTTTCCGCGATCTTCTTCGCTCCCCGAGCAGATCGCTCCGGGCCGAAATCCCGTCTTTTGATATTCCTCAGTGAATAACTGTTGCTACGTGCTCGCCCGTTCTTGCCGGCGCTTTGTGCGTTTCCGTCACCGCCCATGCCATCACCGCAACGGCGGCAACAGCAACGTACATAAAAGCTCCCTTGAACGGACGAGCAGTCGAAACGCAATCTCTTGTCGCTTCCAACGAGTTCAGCTTCTTTGTCATCGTGTTCCTTCGATTCTGGCCGCGGTGATATAGACGATTAGCGCCAGCTAAAGAACAGCGGGAATGGAGCACCTGCCCTGCGACCTGCGAATACCCGCCGCATTTGCCTTAGCGCTCCGGACTGGGAAACCAACCTCGCGTCAGGCCTCTGCTCATGCATTTCTGAGCGGTATCGAGTTGATCTCTTAGGTGCCTGCAGTCTTCGATCAACGTGGAAATCGTAGCTCTCAAATCACCCGAATGCCATGCAATCGCTTGTTCCACGGCGTCATACTGGGGGGCTGGTCTTCTCTCGGCAGCTGTCATCGCTTTTCCCTCTTCGGTTTGGCTTAGACAGGATCATTCGCAGTCGTCGCGCTCCGCGCACAACATTGACGACTCGATCCGAACTCAACGGAACGTAGAGATCGTGGCAGAGCCCGGTGATTCCTTCAACCGGACACTCGGTCGAATTTTATCGGGGCCCACGCTGTAGGTTCTGCGGAGTGCCGGATCAGAGCGGACCAATGTCATATTGGCTCGCGCTGCCGCGTCGAGACGAGCATTAGCCCACTCGAGAGTGAAATGGCTTCGGGTACGGTAAAGTTCTTCAATGCCGAAAAAGGTTTCGGTTTCATCACGCCGAACGGCGGTGGAAGTGATATCTTCGTCCATATAACAGCGCTGCAGGCTTCCGGCGTCACCGACCTGCGGGAGGGCCAGAAAGTATCGTTCGATACCGAACCAGACCGAAGGGGAAAAGGGCCGAAAGCAATCAACATCAATCTCGAGTCAGCCTGACAAGGATCGCCCGCGCGCCGGTTCCAGGGCCGGCGCGCGATGAATCCCTAGCTCGGTGGCTCGCTATCCAATAGCAGCTATCTCTTCTTCGAACGCTCGAATCCCGTCATGGCCTTCTCCCGCGGGCATACGACCAGAACTTATCATCCTCTCGGTGCACACTTTGAACAGCTTGAGGTAGGCCTTGCCCATGTCATTGAGGATGCCGTGGGCGCTGTGCATCTGCCCGGACAGGATTTCGGCGGAAACATATTCGGCGATCATCATGCTTGTCGCATCGGCCGCAGACCAACCGCTCTTCAATATCAGGTCTATTGCGAAAGTACCCTGAGTAGTCAGTCGTCTAAAAATCTCGTGCTCAATGGTATCGAAGGCCTTTTCATCAGAGGCCTCGTTCCCTCGATAACGGATGCGGAATTTCTCTACTTCGGCCCAAAGCAACTGGACTTCTGGTGAAAACGGCGCGTGTTTCTTTCGCTTAAAAAAGCCGAACATTCTCACCTCGCGCATCTTTCGAAAGCAATCGCCTTCACTAATCGGTGGAATCCGAAGCTGATTCACCGGGTGCGTCCAATCACTCTCCCGCTCTATGGATTTGCCTCGAGATAACTGACCAAGTCATCGATTTCGATGCCCCACAAGCCCGAAAACCGCATCGTCGTTCCAGGTAGCTTCCTGCTTGGCTTTGAAAGGAATTCGGACAGGTCCTTGGCTATCCAGACCAAGCCTTCCTCTCCGGCCTTTCGCATCGCCGGAGAATAGTTGTAACCTTGGAGACTGCCGGCTTTCCTTCCGACGACGCCCTTGAGTGACGGACTGAAAGTGCTGCGCTCGTTATCGACGACGTGGCAGCTTACGCAGGCTTTGAAAAGCCTCGCTCCCCGCTCCAAATTCGCGCCACACGCGTGATCTGCGACGGCGGCTAAACACGCTGTCACAATCATCCATCGGATTGCCGACTGGCGGAGCCAGGAAACGAAATTCTCCATTTGGTGAGACCTGAGATGCGTTTCCGCTGCGCCCTTCTACCCGAATGTTGACTCTGCGACAAAAGGGAACATAATGGGAACATCCATTATTTGAAGAGGAAAGACGGCTATGAAGAATATGCCGATCGCAGGGGCGCGCCCGGAGGAATACTCTGGCGTTTATTGGACGACGCCGACGAAAGCAACGATGGCTGAAATCCATCCCCTGCTGATAGCGGTCATAATCATGATGCCAAACCATAGGTCTTGGTGCCTCCACTCGGCTGACGTCTACGAGATGAACTCCGGAGGCCCTCTCGGCTATTTCGATATCGCGTTTGATCCGCCCACCCGCAGGGCCTGTGGCTACTACGGCGCGATCGGGTCTCAAGTCGTAATGCGCTCCCCGATCTGGTTCGAATGCGCCGGAGACGTCGACGACGTTATGCGGGCCTTCCATGCACTCGTTAGAGAAGCAGGTCATGTCGACTAAGCCCACGAAACAATTGGACACAGATTTCGAGGTCGAAGCCGCCCTCGCCTTCCATGACAAGGATGCCAAGGCAACCATCGCCACTCTTCTTGGAGATATCAAACATCTTCGTATGCAGCTGGCATTGGCCGAAGCCGCGATGAGCCGCGGCATGACCCGTGGATGGATACCCAAATTCGAACGGGAGCTTTGATGTGCTGGACCGAGCTAGCAGGCCATCCAAGCCGAGTTTCGAGACGACCTTCAGGAAATGGTGGATCGCCCAAGGACCGAACTTCGGAAGCCGGGTCGATGTAAGCGTCGCCAAGACGATTTTCCGAGCCGGATACGCATCCGGTCGCAGAGCAAGCGCGGGTCCTGCAGAGCAGTGTGGTATCGTGGAGCAAGAGGCATCCGCTCACCAGAACGTGACTATGGAAGGTGAAACAGGGTGACCGTCAGTTCATTGACGTGCAAATATTCGAGCAGTTCCAGCGCAGGATAGAGCATCACGAAGAAAATTGCGTCTCGAAAGGTCCTCGCCAGGGGGCGCGTCGAGAATGTCACTTCCTTTTCGGATTTGAACAGCCTGAAGTCCGGCCAGAAGAACGGCACGGTTTCGGCATATAGCCCGTATCGCGCCCCAAACAAGCTTCGCAGATCGTTTTCTTCCCTTTTTGCCGTGTAGTAGAACACGATGCAGGAGCCAGCGCACAGAGCGACGGCGAGAGCGATCGACCCATAGAAAAGCCCAGCGCCGGTGACGGCGATCGTGGAGAAAAAATACAGCGGGTTTCGTGTCACGGAATACGGTCCCGTCGTCACCAACGAGACGTTTTTCTTGTTGCCGATGTACAGGATCGACCAAAGACGGCCGAACACTCCGGTCAGTACAAGCAGCAATCCGGATACTTCAAAGAGATCATGGACGGGGGACCTCTCGCTGATAGCCGGGCGGCACAGGATCATCACGATCATCACCGATGCCGCAAACAGCCACAGAAGCGTTATTCTATTTTTCTGCTGGAATGGCTTTTGAACCGTCGCCATTGTTATCTTTCACCGCGGGCACGCCTTAGTTGCTCTGATCGAACGCAATTGGCCCGACATTCTTCGGATCGCCGCCACCATTGCGGCCGGCAGCGTCGCACCCAGCCAGATATTGCGCAAGCTCGCCTCCTATCCGAGGCAGAACGAACTCGCTACGGCCGTAAGAGAGGTCGGCCGCATCGAGCGCACGCTGTTCGTGATCGACTGGATTCTGGACGCCGAACCGAAGGAGCACCATATGACACCTGAGAGCGACAACCACGCCGCCCGAAACTTGATTGCGTCGCTGGTGCGGCTGTAAAGATCGGATCGTTGCTGGGTTGGCTTGCTGCTCATCTTCGAACCTCCGTTTAAGGTCGCGACCATCGCGACCTGCTACGGCGGTCCGCAAGCCGGGCTGCAAGCGCTGGCCTGCACCCGATAGGGCCGCAACGGCAGTGGAGGACGGCAAAGCCGTTGCGGGGCAGCGTGGGCCCGGCAGGACCTCAAAGCCGGGGCAGGACGCGAGGCGCGGGCATCACCGGGATGTTCAACGGCAGGCAGGCAAACCAAAGATCGGCAGACGGGCGGCGGAACAGTGAGGGTTAGCCGAACACGACGGCCCTCACCGCCCTGCCCTCGCCAACGACCGGGCGATATCGACGATGTCATCGCGTGAGGCGGTCGGGTCTTAGCGGCGACCGCGACGGAACAGATAGATAGGTCGCCTTGAACGGATATGAACCGCCAACAATCCAATTGCTAACCTCAGCCGCTATAACAATGACTTAGCTCTGGGCGACTTCCCTCATTCGAGCAAAGAGTTGAAGAGCTCCCGTAGATCGTCATCCGACATGTGATCTGGCCTGTTCTTTTCTGACCAGAGTTCGAACGCACGCTCCCGATCGGTATCGTCGCTAGAATCTGAAAGATCGGCCAAGTGCTCCCTAGCAGTCTCAATATCGGGATCGCGCGCGCGTCACGAGCGCGGCCGCCGCGCTTGGCCATCTCAGTTCAGGCGGGTCCAAGTCTGTGTCTTGCACAATACTTTCGTTGCACAGCCCCGAAGTTTGAGGCTGTTTCCCGACACGATGAGCCTGCCGCTATAGGTTGTTTTTGTCCTCGGATCTGTGAGTCTGCCGGTATATGTATCGCCCGCACCTGAGAAGAAACCGATTTGCTGTCCCGCATATCGCCCGCTCTTTGCCACAATGCAATAATTCGATCCGCAGTGGTGGATCGCCGACGTCTCGCCGTTTTCTGTTTTCCAGGTTCCCACCACTGTATCGGCACCACTCGCGGCGCTGGCAATTGATATGAAAACTGTTGCAAAAACAGACCTGATCGTCATGTGGAAACTCCACTACGGCCCCGTCGTTGCGCCATTACGAAGACGGCAGGGACGCGAGCTGCACAACTACGGCAAATACAACGAGGGCGACACAGGATTGTTCATAGAGCAATCCCGTTGCCACGCTGCCGACCAACCATCCCACACGCAAGGCTGCGATTTAGTGCGACATCAGGACCGGCATTGAAACGTTTTTCAGCAGATCGCGGGTCGCACCGCCGAACATATCTTCGAAAAGCGGCGAGTGGCCATAGGCGCCGCAGACGATAAGATCTGCGCTCTCACGGTCGAGGCCGGCGAACAACGCGCTGGTGAAATCCTTGTCCCCCGTGTTCCGCCATCCTTCCAGGGCTACCCCAACTCCATGCTGTGTCGTTACCAGAAGGTCCGCGCAATGGGAAAAAAACTCTGCGCTATGAGCCTCCGGTCGTGCCGCGTGATATTGGTAGTCGAGGCCAGCCTTCTGAGCCGCGGCCTTGAATTCGTCTTCAATCGCGAGCGCGAGATCGCGGCCCTCACCCTTCAGTGCTTCTTTCGTGCTGACGTCGACGCCGATCAGCCTGGCGTGGTGCCTGCTAGGGCGGTCCGCAAGCCGGGCTGAAAGCGCTGGCCCGCACCCGATAGGGCCGCAACGACAGTGGAGGACGGCAACGCTGTTGCGGGGCAACGTGGGCCCGGCAGGACCTCAAAGCCGGGGCAGGACGTGAGGCGCGGGCATCACCGGGATGTTCAATCGCAGGCAGGCAAACCAAAGATCGGCGTCAATACCTTTATCACGGCAAAGTCTTGCAGATAGAAGGATGATACGTAATAACGTATCCCCACACCAAAAATGGCTGTGGTGCTGGCGAGACAGATACAAAGCCTTTCTTCAAAGCTCCACGGAAGAGCGCATACAGTATGGCAATACCGAAAACGAATTCCAACAATATCCAGCAGCTTCCTGAGATCAAAGACCGAGCAGAATTCCAACTTGCGGCGGCTCAAGCGCATGACCTTGCGAGTCACGGCCTCGGCATCTCGATTTTCGTGGCCCTGTTTTTGCTCTGCGCTCTGATTGCGAATACCTTCAGCCTGAACGCAATCTGGGTCGCCTTCTTCTGCAATAACGCGGCTGCACTTATCCTGTTCGGTGCTGGGCTGCGATCGGCCTACGACGTCGTCAGATGGCGTCAAGAAAAAGCCGGTCTCCCCAGCATCCCGCATGGAAGGCCGATGCGATGGCTCGTTGCTTTTCTAACCTCGTTGTGGTCCCTGCAGGAAATCGAAGAGCCGGACCACATCGACCGTTTGAGCGAAAGTGTCTTTGTTGCAGGAAAGTCGCTCGTGTCGCGCATCGGCACCCGCCCGCTCTCAGTCTTGAGCCTTTCCCTTTTCGCATGTTTGATCGTCTATGCCGGTTGGAGCCTGAAGGCGGACAACATAACGATCGGAACGATGACATTCCTCATCATTGCGGTCTGTATGGCTTTCGCCTTTCTGCTGTTGGTGACGGAGAGGCGGCTTGCCGCGATCGATGCGGAGGAATGGCCCGAGGCGAACGCGATTTCGCAATTGGCGCGCTTACCTATTTTCGTACTCGTCCTGTCTTCCTTCGGCCTGTTCCTGAGCGCGCGCGGATCCGGGCTCTCCATCAAACTCCTGGCGGCATTGGGTGGCTTTGTTGCCCTTGTCGGGCTTGAGTTTCTGCTGCGTGCGGTCGCCGCCATGTTTTGCCCGCAAGACGACAGCCGCGAGCCACCATTGATCGCCACCAGCCTTGTCGCAGGCACTCTTCAGTGGCCGCCTCAGCCTTTGATCGGCATCCAATCTGAATTGCGGACGAAGCAGGGCATCGACCTTCGGCAGATCTGGGCCTTTTCGTTCATTCGAAAGACGGCTCCGACCATCATGCTCGGAACGCTCCTTCTAGGCTGGCTGTTGAGCGGCATACGCGAAATTCCGATGACCGGCCGGGGCGTGTACGAGCGGTTCGGCAAGGCCGAGGGCATCCGGCACTCCGGCCTGCACATTGGCCTTCCATGGCCGTTTGGTCGTATCATTCCCATCGAGAACGGCACCGTGCACGAGCTGGCAACTTCCGTTAGCACGAACGGCATCAGCGAACCGCTGGCCGATGCCGAAGGGCCAGCGCCGGAAAGTGCGAACCGGCTGTGGGATGCCTCGCATATCAGCGAGAAATCGCAGGTCATCGCGAGCGGCACCAGCGGCGGACAAGGTTTTCAGATCGTCAACATGGACGTGCGCTTCGTCTACCGCATCGGTCTTTCGGATGAGGCGGCGATGAAAGCGGCCTATCGGGTCGCCGATCTACCGGCCTTGATCGAAAGTACCGCAAACCGTGTACTGGTCCATGACTTTGCCAGAAGAACGCTCAACGATGTCCTCAGCGAAGGCCGGTTGTCGCTGGCAAACGATATCGCCTTAGCAGTCCAGAAGAACATGGATGAGCTGAACAGCGGCATCGAAATCCTGGCGGTCGTCGTCGAGGCCATCCACCCACCCGCCGGCGCGGCCAACGCCTTTCACGGGGTCCAGGCAGCGCAGATCAGCGCGGAGGCGCTGGTTGCGCGCGAGCGGGGAACGGCGGCCGAACAGACGAATGAGGCGCAATTGAATGCCAGCCTCCAGCAGGACAATGCGACGGCGACGGCAACGGAAGGCATAGCGGCTTCAGAGGTCGCAAAACTGCGCTTCCAGGCTGAGCAATCGGCTTTCCACGAGGCGGGGCAGGCGTTTCTGACAGAGGAGTACTTCAATCAACTGACGATGGGACTATCCCACTCGAAGGCTCTCGTCCTCGATCACCGTATCGGCGGAAATCTCGCTCCGACCCTCGATCTCCGGAGCATGACGGTGCCGGTCGATCCCGTGCCAGCGCCTGAGCCTAACACTCCATACCAAAGTGAAGAAACCGGCCCATGACTGATGCGCACGCCCATCCGAACTTAGACCATCATGTTCACGACCATCATCATTCTCACGGCGATGGTCACAACGAGACGATGCCATTTCGGTCGTCCCGCCTGATCGTCGCGATAATCGTCGTGGCCATCATTCTGATCGCCGCCTGCCTCGTGCAGGTGCGATCGGGAGCCGCAACCATCATCACCAGATTTGGCAATCCGGCTCGCGTTCTGATCGATCCAGGCCTCGCCTTGCGGCTTCCCATTCCCCTGGAGAAGACCATCGACGTCGATCTTCGCGCCAAATCGACGTCCAGCGGCCTGCAGGATGTCGGAACTAAGGATGGGCTGCGGATCATCGCGCAGGCCTATGCCATCTGGCAGGTCCCGCCCGATCCGGATGCCATCAAGCGCTTCGTCCGGTCGGTTCAGAACCAGCCGGACCAGGCAGCGGCACAAATCCGCACGTTCCTCGGATCGTCGCTGGAGACCACGGCCAGCAATTTCGAACTGTCGTCACTGATCAACCCCGATCCGGACAAGCTCCGGATCGATGCCCTGGAGACGCAGCTCAAAGCCCAGATCGCACAGCAATTGTTGGATACCTACGGCTTGCAGGTTGTCGATGTCGGTATCGAGCGCCTGACCCTACCTTCGGTGACGTTGAGCGCCACCGTCGACCGCATGCGGGCCGAGCGTGAGACCATCGCCACCGAGCGTGCTGCGATCGGCAAGCGGCAGGCCGCGGAAATCCGCTCAGCAGCTGAACGCGACGCGAGAGTGCTGCAGGCGGACGCGACCGTGAAAGCCGCCGATATAGAAGCCAAATCACGGGTCGAAGCGGCACAGATCTATGGAGCGGCTTATAAAAGTGCGCCAGAACTTTACGAACTGCTCCGCTCCCTCGACACGCTCGGCTCGATCGTCAGCTCCAATACGCGCCTTGTCCTACGAACCGACGCCGCACCTTTCCGGGCCTTGGTCGATGGGCCACCCGGCGCCGCGTCGGCTGGTGGAGCACATTAGAGATGGGCACCATCGGGGATAGGAATTCAACGGCGCAACATCAGGCTATTCGTCTGGTGTCCATGCTGCTCTCCGCGATCATGGTGCTGGCGGCGGTCGGCTGGGCAATATCCAATATCCGGGAGATCGCTCCACAAAACCGAGCTGTTGTCCTCCGGCTGGGCGCCCTGAACCGGGTGCAGGAATCCGGCCTGTTATGGGCTTTGCCCGCGCCGTTCGAAAACGTCTTGCTTCTGCCCGACGCCGCAACGGTTCTGGAACGCCGGATTGATGGATTGCTTCGCTCGCCAGCCGCGCAGGCCAGCGAGGCCAACGATGAGACAGAGAGCGATACTCTGGCAGGATCGGGATATCTGCTGACCGCAGACGCGAGTGTCGTTCAGCTCGATATCCGTGTCTTTTATCGGGTAACCGACCCCTTCGCCTATGCCCTGCAAGAGGAGCATGTCCTTCCGGCGCTCGACCGCCTCGTGACCCGTAGCGCCGTTGTGATCTGTGCTTCACGCGATCTGGACAGCATTCTCGTCGCGCGCCCGGAACTGGTCTCTGCCGACAGCGATACCGCCGAGCGCCGCGAACGGTTGCGCGCCGACCTGGTGAACAGCATCAACGCCAGCCTAGACGCGCTGAAATCGAAGGGCATGGGTCTTGGAATCGAGATCGACCGTGCCGACGTTCAATCCGCGCTTCCGGCGACGGCCGTGGGCGCGTTCGATGGGGTGCTGACGGCAAGTCAGCAGGCAGAACAGGCGATCGCGTCAGCGCAGAATGATGCGGAGAAGGACAGGCAGGCCGCCGATCAGGAAGTCGACCGCATTGTGCAGATGGCGGAAGCCCAATCGAGCGAACGTCTGGCAAAGGCGCGCGCCGACACGGCAACCATCACCGGCATTGCAAGCGCGCAGGGATCCCATAGCGATTCCGGTCTTCCCTGGCGCCTTTATCGAGATCGCGTTGCCAAAATCCTGTCGCAAGCAGGCTCGGTAATCACGGTCGACCCCAGGGACGATTCGCGCCTCATTCTGCAGGGAGCCGACAAATGAGTGTCGCGACCGATCATTCGCACGGCTCCCATGGCCACGCGCACCATCACCACCATGTCCTTAGCGCAGGCCTTCTGACCGCCAACGAAAAGCAGGCGGCGGCCGTTCAGCTTACCTTGGCCATGATCGCATTGAGCCTGCTTGTGCTCGGCATTGCCTGGCGCTGGCTTGCGCCGGACGAAGAGGGCGTCGGTCAGCTTCTGCTCGCAGCGGCCTCGCTCATCGTCGCAGTTCCGGTCATCCGCTCCGGTTGGCACAGTCTGCGCCATCCAAGCCTGCATGGCATCACCGACCAGTTAATCGCTCTTGCAATGCTGGCTGCCTGGGCGACCGGCGATCTGCTGACCGCGGCCCTCCTCCCGATCATCATGGTATTCGGCCATGTGCTGGAGGAGCGCAGCGTCATTGGATCGAAAGAAGCGATGGAGGCATTGGCGCGTCTGACCCGCAGCCATGCACGGCTGATCACGCCGGATGGTGGCACGCGTGAAGTCGATAATATCGCGCTCAAGCCAGGCGATCTGGTGGAGGTGAGAGCGGGAGACCGCATTCCTGCCGACGGTCGCGTCCGGGAGGGACAGGCGAGCCTCGACACCGCGCCACTTACTGGCGAATCCATACCTCTCGAAGTCTCCGCAGGCACGGACGTCTTCGGCGGCGCGATCAATCTGGATGGCCGCCTCGAGATCGAGGTGACCCGAATCGGCGAAGATTCGACACTCGGAAGAGTCATCGCGCTGATGCAGCGGGCAGAAAACTCGAAGCCACCGATCACGCGGCTGCTGGAGCGCTACGCCCAGCAATATCTGGCCTTCGTGCTGACGATAGCGGCCATCGCCTGGTTCCTCACCTACAATGACCAGATCATGCTAGCGATCCTTGTCGCGGCCTGCCCCTGCGCCCTGGTCCTGTCCGCGCCGGCAACAGCGATTGCCGGTATCGCGGTTGCAGCGCGCCACGGCATCCTCATCCGCAGCTCGGCATTTCTGGAAGAGCTGGCCGATCTGACCTCCCTGGTCATCGACAAGACCGGCACCCTCACCTTCGGTAGGCTTCGGCTCCAGGAGATCAGGCTTACGAGCAATACGGATCGGGAGACCGTTCTGGCCCTGGCGGCCTCTCTGGGCGCCGCCAGCAGTCATCCGGTCAGCCGGGCCCTGGCCTCGCTCGTCACCCATGATACTTACCATCCGATGACGAACGTCCGGGAACTTCAAGGGCTGGGCGTCGTTGCGGGCACGGCAGCGGGCGAAGTCGCCCTCGGACGTCCCGAATTGTTTGAACGCTTGTCAGTCATCGCTCCCTTGGTCCCCTCGCATGACGGTCCGCTCGCGGGCATTTCCGTAGGTGGAGAGTTTGTCGCCTGGCTTCTCCTGTCGGACACCGTCAAGCCGGAGGCAGCGGTTGCGATGACGGAATTGCGGGCGCTTGGGCTCAACCGGCAGCTTCTGCTGACTGGTGACCGTCAGTCGGTCGCGCATGCCCTTGCGCGAGAGATCGGCATAACCGATGTCGCGGCCGAGGCCCTGCCCGCCGACAAGCTGAAACGCGTGTTAAGCGAGACGGAAAGCGGCTTCAAACCCCTTGTCGTCGGCGACGGGATCAACGACTCGCTGGCCCTCAAGGCCGGTGCCGTCGGTATTGCGATGGGTGCGGGCGGTGCCGATATCGCGCTCGCCTCCTCCGACATCATCCTGATCGGCAGCGACTTGCGGCGGCTCGGCACATGCATCCGCCTCAGCAGGCTCTGCCGCCGGACATTGAAAACCAACGTCATCATCGGCCTCGGCTGGACCGTAGCGATCGTCGCATTGGCGGGATTCGGTTTTCTCGGAACGGCGGGCGCAGTCGTCGCTGCCCTCCTCCATAATTTCAGCACCTTGCTGGTGCTCGCCAATGCCGGCCGGATGATGCGATACGACGAACCACTCACGGCATGAACAAGACTCGCAGATCGTCGCGACAAGACTGAAGCTCGCCGTTAAGATAAACCACCACGTATTAGCGTGCTGCTCTCCGAACTCCTGGATTCGATGCTGTCGAGGCACTTCAAACTATTGCGCAAATTCCCTCGCCTTGACCCGGAACGAACCTGCATCCAGGGGGTCTAGTTATAGAGGCTTTTTGAGAGGGTTCAGCCAGGCGGCCTGAGCAATAGCGGTCCGACATAGACAATTGAATAGCGGCAAACAGTGGCGATAAAGTCCTTCTCGCCACCGTAATATTCTGATTTTTAAAGCGCCGAATGGCAGCCCTGCTTAGCTCCAGGCGTGTAGCGGCGGCTTCTCTCCGTTGAGGAAGTATTTGCCGAGGATCGAGTATTTCCACCGTACCGGATCGTGCAGCGTATGCGTCCGGGCATTGCGCCAGTGCCGGTCGAGATTGTGCTCAGCAAGCGTCGAGCGCGTGCCGGCCAGTTCGAATAGCTTGTTGGTGGCCTCGATAGCGATCTCGGTCGAGAGAATTTTGGCCTCGGCAGTGACGATCTGCGATTGTGCCACGCTATCGGCATTGGGATTGGCAACCGCGCGGTCGATCGCAAGTCCCGCTTTCTCAAGCAATGCCTGCGCCGCATGCAGTCTGAGCTGGAGGCCACCGATCGCTTGGATCGTGTAAGGATCATCCCAGGCGTGGTCGAGGCCGCTGTCAACCCAGGCGCGCGACTTGGTGCGGACGAAGTTGATTGTCTCCTTAATCGCCGCCGATGCGATGCCGATGTCGACAGCAACCTGGATGATCTGGAAGATGGCGCCGTCCGCTGTCGGCTTGTCATAACCCTTATACCCCGGAACCAGCCAGGCCTTGTCGACTTTGACGTTATCGAGGATGACCGTCCCGGAGAGCGTGGTGCGCTGGCCGAAGCTCGACCAGTCGTCGATGACTGTCAAACCGGGCGCATCGCGATCAGCGATCGCGTACCAGGCGCGGCCCTCGTCATCGAGCGCCACGATCGGCACTTTGTGGGCAAGCAAAGCACCTGAGGAATAGAATTTTTGGCCATTCACCACGACGTGGTCGCCATGATTGACAAACTTGGTCTCGAAATCGACGGCGCGCTTGGAGCCAAACTCGGAAAAGGCATTGCCGAAGCGGGTGCCTTTGAGGATTTCGCCGAACAGTAGTTCCTGCTGCGCTTTGTCCGAAACCGTCCGGATTGCCGCGACGACGCCGAGATGGTTCTGCGAGATCTGTCCGATCGAGGAATCCGCTTCGGAGATGATCTCGACCACCTTTGCAAGCGTGACATAGGAGACCTCTGGTCCGCCGAACGCCTTAGGCACATTGATCGACCAGAGCCCGCTCTGCGAGAAGGCATTGAGCTCTTCTGCCGGCCAGATCCGCTCGCGGTCACGATCGGCAGAGCCCTTGACGAACTCGGCGGCGAGTCTCGCGGCGACAGCGATCGCCTCCACATCGTCCTTGATGATATGCGCGGGCTTTTCCGGTCGTTTGACGCCGGGTACGGCGACCCTTTCTGTTTTGGCGATGACGTTCATTTCGGTCTCCCTTCTGCGTGATGGATATGAGGGTGGATCAGGCCGCCGGCCTGTCGTGGGCGAAGGCCGTGCCTTCCCCGAGATAAAAAGCCTTAATGTCGTCACGACTGCGCAATTCGGCTGCGGAGCCCGACAGCACGGCGACGCCATTTTCGATGACGGTGGCATGGTCAGCATACTGGAGCGCCACCGTCGAATTCTGTTCGGCAACCAGGATGGAAAGTCCTTCCTCCCGGTTCAGGACCTTGAGCGAGCGAAAGATATCCTTGATCACGAGCGGCGCCAGACCCATCGAGGGCTCGTCGAGAACAAGCAGCCGTGGCCGTGACATCAGTGCGCGGCCGATCGCCATCATCTGCTGCTCGCCGCCGGAGGTGAGCCCTGCCGCGGTATAGCGCTTCTCCTTGAGCCTTGGGAAAGTGAAATAGATCCGCTCGAGATCGGCAGCGATCTCGCGCCTGGATGACGAGCGGCCGAGGCCACCGGAGATGAGATTTTCCTCGGCCGACAGGCTCTTGAAGCAATGCCGTCCTTCGAGCACCTGTACCAGGCCCGATCGTACCAGATCGGCTGGTTTCTCGCGCAGCACGTCGCGCCCTTCGAAACGGATCGTACCCGATGTCACGTGGCCTCGTTCGGCCGGCAACAGGTTCGAGATGGCCCTCAGCGCCGTCGTCTTGCCCGCTCCGTTCGATCCGAGAAGGGCAAGGATTTCTCCGCGCCGCACCTGAAAGCTCACGCCGTTCAGGGCCTTGATCGTCTGGCTGTAGACGGCATGCACGGACTTGATATCAAGAAGGATCGTTTCGTCGGACATGTCACTTGTTCCAAAGTCGATAGCGAGGGCGCAGCATGTGGGCGACCGGCCTCGGCCGATAGCAGCTGCCGCACCGTGAATTGGGATGAGGGATGGCGGCTTGCGCCATCCCTCAAATCGTCAATTCGTGGTCACGGTGCCTTCGGCATCGGCCGCCGTGCGCAGCTTGATGCCCTTTTCCTTGGCATAGGCTTCCGAAGATTTTTCGATGATCGGACGCAGCAGCTTCCAGTCCGGCGCGATCCAGTCGGA
This sequence comes from Rhizobium sp. CF122, assembly GCF_000282035.1. GTDB lineage: Bacteria > Pseudomonadota > Alphaproteobacteria > Rhizobiales > Rhizobiaceae > Rhizobium. Next base: position 29,918 of record NZ_AKKA01000018.1, on the reverse strand, counting down.
GACGACGTTCCACTTCTTGCCGTCCCATTGCTGGAAGGTCACATAGCCATCGCCTTCGTGGTTGTCCCAACTGACGTTGATGGAGTGGAACAGGTCCTTGGCGCCCAGTGCTGCGACCTTGGCTTCATCGAGCTTCAGGTGCTCGAAGCCCCAGCGCACTTCGTCGCCAGTCAGCGTACGCTTGCCGAACTTTTCCTGTGCGGTGCGGATCGCCTCGACATTCAGGATGCCATTGACAATGCCGAGGTTGTGGTAGACCGAGCCGATGCGCTTCTTGTCTTCGAGATTACCCTTGCCTTGATCGTAGAGCGTCTTCACGATCTCCTGCAAGACAGGATACTGCTGGCCCGAGGCCTGGGTGGTGATCGCGGTATAGCCGACCGCCGCCTCGCCTGCGGGGATCACGTCTTCCTCCGAATTCGACCAGACATTGCCGACGATCTTGGAGGCGGGGAAGCCGACCTTGGCCGCCGTCTTCAGTGCCACCGGGTTCATCACCCCCCACCCGCGCAGAACCACGTAGTCCGGCTTGGCGCGACGGATCGTCAGCCACTGCGACTGCTGCTCGTTGCCGGGATGCGGCACTTCGATCTGCTGGACCGTGAATCCATACTTCTCGGCCAGCAAGTCATAGATCGGAATGGTTTCCTTGCCATAGGGCGAGCCGTGATAGAGCACGACGATCTTCTTGCCCTTGAGCTTGTCGAGGCCGCCTTCCTTCGAGGCAAGGTAGTTCACGATGCCCGAGGTCTCCGAATAGGGGTTGAGCAGCAGCGGGAAGACGTAGGGGAAGACGCGCCCGTCGGTGGAGTCGGTGCGGCCATGGTTCACGGTGATTAGCGGCACCTTGTCGCCGGTGATGCGGTCGATCATGGCGTAGGCGATGCCGACCGAAAGCGGATTCCACGCCGCCGCGTTCGAATGGCTCTTCTGGCGCTCGTAGCATTCGACGCCGCGTTCGACCTCATACTGAGTTTCGCATTCGTCCCAGGTAAGCTTCACGCCGTTCACGCCGCCGTCGCGGGTGTTGATCAGGTTCAGGTAGTCGATGAAGCCACCGAAGAAACCGGTGCCGCCAGCGGCATAAGGCCCGACGCGATAGCTCTGCAGCGGGAAATATTGCTCATCGGCATGGGCAGGCATCAAGCCAGCTCCGCCGATGATGGCGAGCGCTGCGACTGCCGCCTTGAATGTGGTCTTCAGACTTTTCATTGGACAAACTCCCTGTGTTGACCGGCTCTGCCGGCGTCCCAATGCATTTTGAAGATGATGTGGCAGGTCAGCCGACGGGTTCGGGGATGCTGCGCCTGAACCGTCCCGTAAGCCGCCTTCCGAGCGCCGCCAGCCCGTCGGGTTCGAGGATCAGGAAGGCGATGATGAGTGCGCCGATGACGATGCGCTGGCTCATGTCGAGCACGCCGGAATCGAACAGATCGCCCAGGAGGAACGATCCGACCCGCGACAGCACAACCGGAAAGACCACAATCAACGCCGCGCCCAGGAAGGCGCCGCGGATCGTCGCCAGCCCGCCGATGATGATGATGAACAGGATCTGGAACGACCGGTCGAGATTGAAGCCGGCCGGCTCCACGGTGCGCAGATAAGCAAAGGCCCAGAGCACACCGGCGACCCCGATAAAGAAGGAGGAAAGTGCGAAGGCGAGCAGCTTGGTGCGCAGCACCGGCACGCCGATGATCCTGGCCGCCGTCTCATTGTCGCGAATGGCGATGAAGTTGCGGCCGGTCTGCGAGGAGGCGACGCGCCAGGCGAAGAGGGTCAGTACCGTGACGATGATCAGCGAGAAATAGTAGCGTCCAGTCGAACTGTCGAAATCGATACCTGCAATAGTGAGCTTCGGCGCGTCGATCACGCCCGACGGATTGTCGTTGGAGAACCAGCCGAACTTGGTCAGCGCCCATTGCACGAAGAATTGCGCTGCAAGCGTGGAAACCGCGAGATAGAAGCCGCGCAGGCGCAGGCTTGGCAGGCCGAAGACAATGCCGACCGAAGCCGCGATGCCACCGGCGAGCGCGATGGAGACGAGAAGCGGCAGGCCTTCGACACGCAGATTGAAATTGAAAGCGGCGAAGGCGCCGACAGCCATGAAGGCAGCACTGCCGAGCGATACCTGCCCGGCATAGCCGGTGAGCAGGTTGAGGCCGACGCCAGCCAGCGACAGCGCCAGGAACGGCAGCAGCAACGCTTCGATCAGATAGCTCGAGCCGATGAAGGGCACGATGCCGAAGGCGACGACGAGAATGGCAAGTGGCGCGATCCAGCCCGGAAGCTTTGCCGAACCGACGGGTTGGGAGGTGATGGCAGCCATGACTCAGACCCTTTCCACGAGCTTCTGGCCGAATAGGCCGGAGGGGCGGATGAGCAGGAAGACCAGCGCGATCGCATAGGCGAACCAGCCCTCGATGCCGCCGCCGAAATATTCGCCGATATAGACTTCGGCGAGCTTTTCCGAGGCGCCGATCAGCAGGCCGCCGATGATGGCGCCGGCGATCGAATCGAAGCCGCCGAGCACCAGCACCGGCAGGGCCTTCAGCACCACGAGCGACAACGAGAACTGCACGCCGCTGCGCGCACCCCAGAGAAGGCCTGCGACCAGCGCAACGAGGCCCGATGTTGCCCAGACGGTGGCCCAGATGCGCGGTAGGCGAAGCCCGACTGCAAGGGCGGCGAACTGGTCGTCTGCCACGGCGCGGAAGGTCAGGCCGACCCGGGTATAGCGAAAGAAGAGCGTCAGCCCGATGACCATCAAGGCCGCGACGGCGGAGGCGAAGAGATCGAACTTCGAGATGAAGACGCCGTAAAATTCGAAGGGCACGTCCTCGATGCCGAGTTCCAAGGCATGGACCTGTGTGCCCCAGAGAAGCTGGGCAGCACCCTCGATGATGTAGGAAAGCCCGAGCGTTGCCATGAACAGCGTGATCGGCGGCTTGTTGACGAGCGGCCGAAGCACTGCGCGTTCGATGCCGATGCCCAGCAGCACCATAATGGCGAACGTAAGCACAAGCGCGAGATAGAAAGGCACTCCGCGCTCGACCAGCGAAACGAATGTGAGAGCGGCAAACAGGAGAAGCGCCCCTTGCGCGAAATTCAACACGCCCGAGGTCTTGTAGATCAGCACGAAACCGATCGCGACGAGCGAATACATGACGCCAGAAAGCAATCCGCCGGTCAGCACCTCAAGGAAGAAGAGATAGTCGAAGCTTTCCATCACGCGTCCGCCTCTTCCTGGTCCTCGCGGGCAACGCCGAGATAGGCGTCGATGACAGCCTGGTCGGCACGCACTTCGGCCGGCGTGCCGTCGGCGATCTTGCGGCCGTAGTCAAGCACGGCGATCTGGTCGGAAAGCCCCATGACCACGCCGATATCGTGCTCGATCAGGATGATCGTCGTGCCATAATCCTGCCGCGCGGCCCGGACGAAGCCGGCCATTTCCTGCTTTTCGGTGGCGGTCATGCCGGCCATCGGTTCGTCGAGCAGCAGGATCTGCGGATCCGGCGCCAGTGCGCGGGCAAGTTCGACGCGCTTCTGCAGGCCATAGGGCAGCGAGCCGGCAAGCCGATCATGAACGTGGCCGAGATGCAGGAAATCGATGACTTGCCGTGCCCGTTCACGCGCGTCGCGCTCCTCGCGGCGGGCGCGGGGCGAGCCGAGCGCCTGACCGATGAAGGTCGAGCGGCGTTGGAATGTCAGGCCGGTCATGACGTTTTCAAGAACCGTCAGTCCCTTGAACAGGGCAAGGTTCTGGAAGGTACGGGCGATACCGAGCCGCGCGGCTTTTTGCGCCGGCACCTGCATAAAGGTCTTGCCATTGAGGCGGACATGGCCGGCATCCGGCCTATATTGCCCTGAAATCACGTTGATCAACGAACTCTTGCCGGCACCGTTTGGACCGATGATCGCCCGGATCTCTCCCGGCCGGACCGTAAGATCGACATTCGAGATTGCCGTGACGCCGCCGAAGGAGAGCGTGATCCCCTGGAGCCTCAACACCGGCTGACGGGCAAGCGCACTGTTTTCGACGTCCCCAAAGGGACCACTCGATGAACTGGACGCCGGCAGCGGGGAGTATTCCCTCAGCGTGGCGGTCTCATCGGGTGCCGTGTAATGCGCATTCACCATCGTCTGCTCCGTTGTGCGCAGAAATCCTGCGGCGCGGCCTGACGGCCACACGTCACCTACCGGCTCCCCGCGATGGGGAGCCGTTCGCCATTTCAATTTTGAAAGGAAGCCGTTACTCGGCGGCTTCCAGCCGCTGGTCGTCGATCGCTTCCAGTTCGCGGACGATCGGCAGGACGTGCTTGCCGAAATATTCCACCTCCTCCTGGAAATGCAGGAAGCCGAGGAGAATGAGGTCCGCGCCCGCCCGTTTGTGACCGATGATGCGTTCGGCCACCTGCTCCGGCGTGCCGATCAGGTTTGAACGGAAACCGTCATTGTATTGTACCAGATCCTGGAAGGTGGACTTCGCCCAGTTGCCTTCGCGCTCCGGCGAGGCATTGCCGGCGTTCTGGACCTCGTGGTGGAAGCCCTTGACCGCCTCGGGGATCGCCTTGTCGAGAACCTCCTGAAGGACTTCCTGCGCTTCCTTCTCCGAAGAGCGGACAATGCCGAAGGCGTTCATGCCGATCTTCGTGCGCCAGGTTTTGCCGAAAGCCTTTTCCTTGGCGCGGATGTCGTCCACCTGGGCCTTCAAACCTTCCGGCGTATTGCCGTTGGTGAAGTACCAGTCGGATACACGGGCTGCCATGTCACGAGCCGCACGTGAGGAGCCGCCCTGGAACACCTGCGGAATTACGCCGATCGGCTTCGGCTTCATCGAATAATCCGTGAAGCGATAGAAATCGCCGCGCAAGTTATAGACCTCATCCGTCCAGATGCCACGGATCGCACGGATGAACTCCTCGGAGCGGCGATAGCGTTCGTCATGGTCCAGCCAGGGCTCGCCAATGGCGGCGAACTCGCCGCGGAACCAGCCGGAGACGATGTTGACGTCGACGCGGCCGTTGGTGAGGTGGCTGATGGTGGAAATCTGCTTGGCGAGCAGGGCTGGGTTCCATGGCCCCGGCAGGACGGCAGCAATGACGCGGAGCTTTTCGGTGGCAGCAAGAAGCGCGTGGGAGAAGGAAACCGACTCGTGTTGGTTGTCGGCGCCATATCCGGCCGTGAAGCGAATCTGGCTCAAGGCATACTCAAACCCGGACTGTTCGGCGATCTGGGCGAGCTTGCGATTGTAGTCGATGCCCCAATCGGTTCGTTGCTCGACCGAACTGATGACTAGGCCGCCCGACACGTTCGGCACCCAGTAGGCAAATTTCAAGGGTTCTTTCTTCGATTGTGACATCGGTCTCTCTCCGTCCTTTTTCGTGATCTGTTAGGCGCTCAGCCGCGATTGTTCTTCGGCGCGGGCCAAGGCGAGTGCCGTGGCGTGCGGAACGTTCCGTTCCAGGTCGCGCACGGCTGCTCCGATCCGCTTTTGGATGTCTGGACTTGCAACTGCGTATGAGTCGAACTCACTCTCAAGCGCATAGACCGAGGTTGGTAGCGGCAGCGCTTTGAAGAAACTGAACAGGGGCCGCAGCTGATGGTCGATCATCAGACCATGCAACGGCGTTCCGCCCGTTGCGACGAGGATCACGGGCTTGCCGATCAGCGCCTCATAATGAACTAGGTCGAACAGGTGCTTAAGCGCTCCGCTATACGAAGCGCGGTAAACTGGAGAGCCGACGACTAGGACGTCCGCGCTCTCTACCGCGCGGACGATCTCCGCGCCTTCATCATCCAGTTGGTCAGCCCGCAAGGCTCGGAAGAGCGCTGGTGCAGACACAGCCAAATCGATGTGTCGTCCTGGGAGGTCAAGCTCGGACTCGATGCGTCGAAGAACGGACGCAACCAGCGCCGATGTCCGAGATGGCGCCTTTACGTTTCCTGATATTCCGACGATGCGCAGTTCTTGCATGGGATCCTCCAACGCAGAAAATCTATAAATTAACTAGATTATTGGCAATGAGCGTGCCGTCCGATTTGACCCTCGATCGGAATATCAGATTCCAAAGAACACTCATTTTTAGAAATATTTTTATCTGCCTGAACGAGCAGGCGTACGCCTGACACGGCCAACAAGCAGCTCTATCGATGTGCAGTACAAGGATTAATTTAGCTACCGACGCGCTCCTGGCGGAGGCGTTGCAATTGTAGACGTCGCTTCATAGCCCAGCGTCGTTATCCGGGCGCGTGTGGAAGCGGTCGAAGGGCTATCCCCGTAGCAAGCTATGGAAATGCTGCCGAAGTCACTTCACCTTGCAAGTACGAGAGTGAGGCAATCGAACCATGACGATAACGCCGAACACAATGACGACCGTTGCAACGTCGGCGCTGGAGAATTCACTCCAACTGGTCGAGAGGCCAACGGCGGCAAGAGCTGCCTAAAGAATGCCAGAAATGACGCCACAAATCAGTGCACGGTTCCGTGCGCTCCTCTCGTCGGAGCGGCCTGCTCGCGCGAACACAATACTGCACCGGCGGTTGGCAGGACGGTAACCTGCCCTTGGACAATCTCTTCCTCAACGTTTCGACGGTGATGCTAAAGGCGGCATCGCCGCCATTGGCGCAAGGGCAAGCAGAGTCGGCGATCTTTTCATCAATAGCAGCGCAGGCCTCGTCCTGAGGCAGCAGACAGGGCCTCAGAGCACTCCTTCACCGCCCGCAGTGAGCGCGGTGAAGTAGGCCTAGGTCTTGCCAGCCCCTGGCTCAGCCTTGGACGACAGCCCATTTCGGGGCAATGCGCGTACCACGGCCCAAACCGTAACCGAGGCGGATATTGAGCATGCCCAGCGGTTCGAGCAGGCGAGCAGCGTCCAGCGAACCGATCTTCTCGACCGCGAAGCCGGCATCCCTCACCAGCGCCGCGGAGATTTCGACAGCGTCTTCGTCACCAGCCAGAAAAACCGGAATGGTGACGGTCTGATCGGGAGAAGCAGCAAAAAGCTCGGCAAAGATCGTGTTGAAGGCCTTCACGACCTTCGCACCCTTGGCATTGCTCTGGATCTGTTCGGCGGCCGATGTTTCGTTTGCAAAAAGTAAGCCCGAGAAATCAGGCTTCAGAGGATTGGTGATATCGATCAGGATTTTGCCCTCCAACGCTTCCGAACCGGCGAACTCGAGCGCGGAGCCATAGGGCAATGCGAGCACCACGATGTCGGCTTCGGCTACCGCCGTGGCGATCGGGGCACTCGAAGAACCAATCTCCTCTGCGATCGACTTTGCCGCAGCCCCATTGCGCGAGGCGAGGATGAGATCGCGCTTGCCGGCAAGCCGGCGGGCCAAACCCGCGCCCATATTTCCAGTTCCGATGATGGCAGTTTTCATGTGGTCATTTCCTTTGTCAGATTGAATGACCCCGATATAGCCGTCCGCGATCTCATCTTTAATTGCATTGAAGCGTAGTACATAATTGCATAATAGTATCGAATGAACGATCTCACCAATCTGAAGACCTTCGTCGCCGTGGCGACCTCAGGGAGTTTCGCCAAGGCCGCAACCCGGCTCAACCTGTCGCCCGCCATGGTCGGCCGGCGAATTCAGGCCTTGGAGGCAGACTACGGCGTCAAGCTGATCGAGCGTACCACGCGAACGCAGAGACTCACCGAGATCGGCGTCAGCTTTCTTGAGAAAGCAGGCCGGATCATCGATGAGCTGGAGGAGTTGAACGACCTCGCCGGCCCTCAGATCCATGAAATATCCGGCCACTTGCGCATCAGCGGACCGACGACGCTCGGGGTAAAGCGGCTCACATCATCCATCGCCCGCTTTGCCAACCAGCATCCGGCCGTCAGCCTGGAGCTCAACCTTTCGGATCGCAACGTCGATCTGATTTCGGAAGGCTATGATCTCGCAATTCGGGTGGCGCACCTGCGGCCGTCTTCTTTGATCGCAAGAAGGATCGGCACCTATCGCTTCGTCTGCTGCGCCTCGCCCGGCTATCTCGGTAAGAGCGGCGTGCCGACCCATCCCGAACAGTTGGAACAGCATCGCTGCATCCTGAGCCTCAATCTTGTCCCACGCGATCAATGGCATTTCGAAGGTAGGGACGGACAGATGCTGGCGGCAAAGATCAACAGCAATATCGCCATCGACAACGGCGAAGCCATGCGCGTTGCCGCGGTGGAAGACGCTGGCATCATCTACGCACCTGAGGTTCTGGTAGCGGACGACATCACCGCCGGGCGACTGACCGAGGTGCTCGCCAGTTGGGGCAAGCACAGTCTGCCGATCCACGCCGTGCATCCGTCACGGCAATTCGTGCCACGACGGGTCAAGGCAATCGTCCACTGGATCGCCGGGGATCTCCGTCGGTAGAGATCCCCGCCAGGCCAGCTATTGCAGATCGCGCACAGAGGTTACTTCCATTGCGTTCCGTCGTCGGCAGCGCAGCCGCGCTGTGGCAAGGAACCGGTAAAGGTGGTTTCGAGTTTGGCGCATCCCCATGCGTTGATCGGGCTTGGCATATTGTTGTTGAGCATAATGCCGATTTCGTCGTAAGGGCTATCGGTGTTGGTGACATAGCGATACCAGCGGAAACCGGTGAGAACGACCATCGCAAGAGCGATTGTCAGCAGCAGGCGAAGCAACTTTTTCATTGTATTTCCTATAGCATCTCACGAAATGTGATCCCGTAGCCCGACAAATGGTCTCTCTTGCCTTCCTGAAGAGGCGGCGATCAGCTCGCGGCCGACCGCGGGTCTACTGCGAGCGGGCGCCAGAAACAGTGACCGCCATCGACGGTAAGCGTCGCTACCATCGACTGCCGCCCTCAAGTATCCGAAGGCGCTGCCTGGCATCCCATATTCTCGCGAATATGGGCTGTATAAGAGCCCCGGCCCGGTCTCCATAGGCTTCGTCTTCCTCGTTTTTCAAGGTTGGAAATTCGCCGCGACAACCAGCTTGACAGATAGTCTGCGCACAGATAATCTGTGCACAGACTAAATTGAAGAAGCAAACTGGAGCAACATGATGTGGACGAATGAATACACCGCAATTTCTCCCCTCTCCGCGCGACCGATTTGGGAAGCACTCAAGGCGCTACATGAAGGCCGGCTCTCGTATGAGGGGTCAGATATCTTCGTTCTTCATGGACCCTTCGCTAAAGGTACACGCGTTTCAGTGACACCTGCGGGACAGGAAACTTTCGAATCGGTGATCGTCGATCTGGTCGATAACGTGACTTACGCCGACGAAACCTCATTCGGTGATCTTAAGCTCTTGTTCCGCCATACGTTGAAGCCAGTTGCCGGTGGAACCCAAGTCACGCATCGGCTCGAAATCTCAGGACCATCAGCCGGGGATGTAGGGCCTGAACTCGGCCCTCAAATCAGCGGGGATTTTGATACTTCGATGGCACGGCTCTTCGAGTGTGCGAAAGCGTTTGAACGCCATGAATGACGAGCAAAACTTACCAACGCAATTCAAGGAGGCGTCAGAGAGCCCCGGATTGCTCCTCTGGCGAACCACCATGCGATGGCAGCGCTTGATGACAGCGGTGCTGGTACCGCTGGGCCTGACCCATGTTCAATTCGTCCTCCTGGCCTCAGCGATGTGGCTTGGACGCGCCGGCAAGCCGCCCAATCAGGCTCAGCTTGCCGGCCAGGCGGGGACAGACATCAAGATGACGTCCGACGTCCTTGCCCGGCTGGAATCGAAGGGCTTGATTACAAGAGAAGCCGATCCCAGCGACTCCCGCGCGAAAGTGATTAGGGCGACCTCCATCGGCATTGACGTTGCGAAGAAGGCGATCACGGCGGTAGAGGCGGCCGATGCGGCTTTTTTCGCGACCGTTGAGAACGCGGATTTGGTCAAGATATTGCGGCCGCTCGCCGGAGATATCGATTAGGAAAAGGCGCCGCTCCGCAAACGGCGGAGCGTCTCTTTGCACGGCCGACCTTTCGATAAAAGGCGTATCGGTTCTCCTATCCCACTAAGACAGAATAGTACCATGTCAAATAGCATTCTTCCTTGCCTGAGCAACACCGCCGAGGGCGATCAATGGCACGCCGATTGCGGAGCCGCTGGCGCATGGAATCCCGACGGCCGGCATCGCGTGCGGGGTTATCTCGTCTCGGCGGGAGTTTGAGCCATGGCGCTCACGTGGATTGCCGTAGCCTCGGCCGAGCATGTGCGGATCGGTCGTGCGGCGGGCTTCATGCAGGTCTGTCACGGCAAGGGTGGACCGCTACGGCGGACCGCCCCTGGCGACACCGTCATCTACTACTCTCCCTCCGAGACCTTCCGCGGAAAAGACCGCCTGCAGGCCTTCACTGCAATCGGGATCATCACCGACCGCTCACCCTATCAAGCGGAAATGTTTCCCGGCTTCGTACCCTGGCGGCGGGATGTCGACTGGCGACCAACAGCGGAGGTGCCGATCCGTCCGCTCCTCGGTCAGCTGGCGTTCACCCGAAGCGGCAACTGGGGTTATCAATTGCGGTTCGGGCTCTTCCCCATCGAACCAGAGGATTCCGCGCTCATCGCAGCCTCCATGCAGGATGATGGCTGAGGGTGCCGATGGCCGATTAATGGGATCAAGGCCAAAGCGCCGATCTCTGCGAATGAACCCCGACTGAATGGTGCCTTCAGCTTCTGTTCCAAAGGGAGCGTCCAAAAGAAAGTCGTTCAACCGCGGTCTTATCCGCCTGAGGAGACACAGTCATGATCCGCACGTCTTTCATTGCAACCGCACTCGTCGCTCTCGTTGGCCTCACCGCCGCAGCCCCCGCCATGGCCAACGATGTGCGCATCGAACAATATGGCTGGTCGAACTCTGCCGGTGGCGCGCAAGAAGGATACGGAAACCGGATCAGAAGCTATCAGAACGGGGGCTACAACCGGATTATCGGCCATCAATATGGTCGTCATAACCTTTCGGCTGTCGGTCAGGAAGGCAATGACAACTATGGCGCCACCTATCAGAACGGCGTCCGCAACGTCGCCGGCATCGGCCAGTTTGGCTCCAACCACACGACGATCCTTACCCAGGACGGCAATGGCAACATCGCGGCTGGCGTCCAGGTCGGCCATGGCTGCAACGCCAATGTCAGCCAGGGCGGCAACGGCAATGTCGCGGCCTTCGTCCAGGCCTGCCCGTAAGCGGCTCCGCGATGACGTGAAAGAGGTCAAGATCGCAACAGCAGACCACTAGGGGAGACGACCCATGCCATATAGCGTCAAACATCTACGCGGCCTGACGGCCATTCTTGCGCTGGTCCTGCTTCCCGTCGGCGCCATTGCGGCCATGACGACTGCCAACCAATCTGACGAGGCGCAGCTTTGCAAAATCAAAGCAACGCCTGGAGCAGGTATGGTAAGACTGGATGCGCTCGTCCACGCCGACAAGCATGTCGGCGGGACTTACACCTTCCATGTCGAGAAATCAGGAGACGGTGGAAGCTCCACGAGCAGCCAGAGTGGCGATTTCGATGCCATAGCGGGACATGCGGCAATCCTCAGCTCCGTCTCGCTCGACTCCAAAGGAACCGAATACAAAGCCACACTGGATGTCGTGATCGGGGACAAGAGTTTCAGCTGCACGAAGCAGATCGGCGGCAACTAATCGGCCTCCACACTCTGCGAATCCCTTTAAAGGGGCGCCGGTTTCTGGCGCCCTTTTGCGTTCGATCAGGCCGAAACGACTGAACGACAACTGAACGAGCAATTGTGACTGGGTTCAGCTGCAAGATGCGAAAATTGATCATCGGCTAACACAGCTGGCAAATGGAGATCAGGATGAGTCGCAACGTGTTTAAGATCCTTACCGTCACTCTTCTTGCCGGGAGCCTGGGGCAAGTAGCCTTGTCTGTGCCAGCCTATGCCGGCGGCCGGATCTCGTTCAACCTCGCACCGGACAATGCCGAGGATGCGGGTCTTTTCTCAACCGGACTGCGGGTCTATTCGCTCTACCGCGGTCTGAAAGACGCCGACATCCGGCAGCTGGGCCGGGGTAATGCGGCTGGCATCGCTCAGGCTGGCCGTGGCAACCTCGGCTTCATCCAGCAACGGGGCAGTGGTCATTCCGCAACCTTGCGGCAGAATGGCAACAACAATGCCTATGGCATTTTCCAGTATGGGCGAAATACTGATACCGACGTGGTGCAGGATGGGGATAACGGCAGTGGCGCTACCTTCAGCTACGGCTGGTAATACAGTTCACCCCAGTCCCGAAGGCGATGTCACGTTGTTTCATCAACGCCGGTTCGCCGCTTTTCCCGCAGGCGAACGCAATGGCCATCACATACAGAATCGCTCTGACAAGCCGAGAACCACTTCCAGATGCAATAATGCCCGGTCGCCACAGTCAAGTGTTGCCCTGGACGAGGAGAGCCGAGAGGTCAGCCTACCCGTTGGTGACCTCTCAAGCCCTCTCAGGGGACCGAAGGTGCCCCTGCGTGTCCTTTTTTGGCGGAAGGACAGGGCCAACTTAGGCAGAGGCTGCGCACTTGGAAAGTTGGACCAAGGTCCGACCGCAAGGAGGGAGGCTGCGGGAGGGTTTGTCCGCGACATCCCAAAGCCTCCCTCATCCTTCGGGGCAGAAGGACAAGGTCCAGTTAGCGCAGGCGCACCGATTGGGTAGTTGGACTAAGGTCTGACGAATTCACTGGCATTTTGCGAATCAGACCGGCACATCCGGCCCCCCATCACCGCAGGCATGCCGAAGTCCGTGAAAGCAAAAGAGAATCACAGCCCGTGAGCCAAGACCTTTTGGCAAGCCGGGGACAACCGCGCCATGTTTTCCCTAAGGCAGGCGATGCCGCGTCCGCCGCCGAGCGGAACGGCACGGCAGTAAGATCGGAAGTCCGGCCCACAGGCCTCGCGGGCAATGACCATCTCCTCCCGCGGCGAAAGCTGTGGTGCGGCCGTCGCCGCCGGCGCGGCGGCCTTGGGTGTGCCGGCATCCGGCGCCGCCGGCGCGGTCGACGCCCCTGAAGACGATTTCGGGGTGGCAGCGTTGCCGCTTCCGCCAAGTGCGCTGATTGCCTGTTTGCATCCCGACGAGAGCGACGCTTCGTGCTGTTGCAGGCAGGCAAGCGCCTCCTTGCCGCCCGGGGTGACGCCGGAACAATTGGATAGGAAATCGCTGCGGCAGGCGGACTTGATCGCGTTGCGTTGCGCGTCGGTCGGCTGCTGCGCCAAGGCCGCGCCCGCGAACAGGACGATGCCTCCCAGCACGGACAAGCCAAGTCTCATTCTCCACATGCCACGTTTCGCGGATGCGATTTCCAGTGATGACGAGAAATTCTCCATAGTTCCTCTCCCTTCGGAAATCACAGTGTCGACCATGTCGGCATCGTGAGGCTGCACCTAGCCCTCTTCCTCCGAGGGCGCTCCATTCCTTATCCGCAGGGCAGACGATCAAGCGCAACACGCCATGCGTTCCCTAGCCGAGAATAGCAATTCTCAATGCGGTATCCGCTCTGGCCAACAGCGTGTTGTCGCATCACCTACGTCTGCGCGTCGGGCACCGCCACTGGACGGCGCTTCCGGTATTCCTCGAAATGCTGCAGGATCACGTAGAAGGACGGCACCAGCAAAACCGCCAGGCACGTCGATGCGATCATACCGCTAAAGACAGAAATACCGATCGATCGGCGGGCGTTGGCGCCAGCCCCCGTCGCCAGAACCAACGGCAGCACGCCCAGGATAAAGGCGAAAGAGGTCATCAGGATCGGGCGGAAACGCAGTCGCGCCGCAAGCACGGCGGCAGCGGCAATCTCCATGCCCTGCATGCGTTTTTCCCGCGCATACTCAACGATCAAGATGGCGTTCTTCGAGGAAAGCGCGATGAGCAGAATGAGACCGATCTGCGTGTAGAGATTGTTCGCGACCCCGAGCGCCGTCAGTGCGCCGACAGTCCCGAGCAAAGCAAGAGGAACGGCGAGAATAACGGCGAACGGCAAGATCCAGCTTTCGTACTGTCCGGCCAAAACGAAATAGACCAGCAGAATGGCGAGGCCAAAGACGTAGTAGATCTGGCTGCCGACCGCCCTTTCCTGATAGGACAGCGCCGTCCACTCGAAGCCGGCGCCCGGCGGCAACGTCTGATTGGCAATCTGCTCCATGACATCGAGCGCCTGCCCCGAACTGAAGCCGGTGGCAGGCCCGCCGACGATCGTGGCAGTGGGATAGAGATTGTAAAGGCTGATCAGCGTCGGGCCCGGCGTGCTTTTAACGTCGATCACTGTACCAAGCGGGACCATGGTGCCATCGCCAGCCTTGACCTTCAGATTGCGGATGTCATCGGGCCGCACGCGGAAATCTGGGGCCGCCTGCACATAGACCTGGAAGGTGCGGCCGAACTTGTTGAATTGGGTAACATAGCTCGATCCCACGTAACCCGAGAGGGCGGAAAACACCTGCCCAACCGTGACGCCGAGCGTCTCGGCCTTGATGCGGTCGACCGAAACCTCGAGCTGGGGAGCGTCTGCGCGGAACGACGTCTGCAGCCGCTGTAGCGAGGACTGCGAATTCCCGTGTTCGACGATCGTGTCGGCCAGTGTCTGCAGCAGCGGGAAATCGAAGCTACCGTCCTTGAGCAGCACCTGCATGGTAAAACCGCTGGCATTGCCGATACCCTGGATCGCCGGTGGGACCATGACCAACGTATTAGCCTGCATGACACTCTCCAGAGCGCCGTTCAGATGCCGGTATATCGACAGCAGATCCTGGCCTTTTTCCTTTCCGCGCACGTCCCAGTCCTTGAGAACGACATAGGCGACACCGGCATTCGGCAGGCTTGCACTGTTGTCGAGGACCGAAATGCCGCTGATCGTCAGAACCTGGTCGACGCCCGGCGTTGACTCGGCGATCTGGCTGACCTGCTGCATCACGGCATCGGTGCGCTCCTTCGATGCGCCATCAGGCAACTGCGCGTTGATCAGGACGTAGCCTTGATCCTCGATGGGGAGGAAGGCCGTCGGAAGCCGGGTCAGTCCCCAGAAAGCGACACCGATCAGCCCGAGCCCAACGAGGACCGCGATCGCGCTGTTGCGGACGAGGCCGCCAACAAGCCTGGAATAGCCGTTTTCCGCCGCGTCGTAGATTCGATTGAAGCCGCGATAAAAAAAGTTACGCTTTTCGGGTGGCACGGGCGGCCGCAGCCAGAGAGCGCATTGTGTCGGTTTCAATGTGATCGCGTTGATTGCGCTGATCAGCGCGGTCGCGGCGATGACGAGCGCAAATTGCCGGTAGAGCTGTCCGGTTAGCCCCGGCAGGAAGGCAGCCGGAATGAAGACCGCCATGAGAACGAGCGTAATGCCGATGACGGGACCGAGAAGTTCATCCATCGCCTTCTCTGCAGCCTGCTTGCCTGGCATCCCCTCCTCGACGTGACGCGCAACCCCCTCGACGATGACGATCGCGTCATCGACGACGATGCCGATCGCAAGCACGATCGCAAACAGCGTCGACAGATTGACGGTGAAACCGAGGGCTGCCATCGCGGCAAACGCCCCGATGATCGTCACCGGAACGGTTGTCGCCGGCACGAGCATAGCCCGCCAATTCTGCAGGAAGAGCAGGATCACGATCAGGACCAGGACACCGGCCTCGATCAGCGTCACGTAAACCTCGCGGATCGAGGCCCGGACGAATTTCGTCGTGTCGAACGGCATGCTGTATTCAAGGCCGGGCGGAAAGCTCTTTGAAAGCTCCGCCATCTTCGCCCTGACGGATTCGGCTACCGCGATGGCATTCGCTTCCGGCAACTGGAAAATGCCGATACCGGTCGCCGGTCGCCGGTTCTGCAGGAAGGACTGGCTATAGGTCTGCGCCCCGAGCTCGACACGACCGATGTCGCGGACACGCGTGATCCGGCCGCCGCCTGTGGAATCGACCTTGACGATGATGTCTTCGAAGTCAGGGGCGTCGTTCAGCCGACCGCTGACGTTCAGCGTATACTGGAAGTCCTGCCCGTTGGGCACCGGCGGCAACCCCACCTGCCCTGCCGTGACCTCCTGGCTCTGCTGCTGCACCGTGTTGATGATATCCTGCGGCGTCAGCCCGCGGGCCTGCAGGAGATTCGGATCCATCCAGATCCGCATGGCATACTGGCCAGCGCCAAAGACGCTGACATTGCCGACGCCGGGGAGCCGGGCGAGTTCGTTCTGCAGGTTGATGACCGCGTAGTTCGATAGAAAGAGGCTGTCGTAACGGCTGTCCGGCGAGGTCAGGCTGACGAAACCGAGGATCGATGTCGACTTCTTCTGCGTCGTCACGCCCTGCACCTGCACCGCCTGCGGCAATGATGGCATCGCGATCGCAACGCGGTTCTGGACCAGGACCTGCGCCTGATCGGGGTCCGTACCGATGGCAAAGGTCACCGTCAGCGAGTAGGTGCCGTCGCTAGCGCTCGTTGACTGCATGTAGAGCATGTTTTCGACGCCGTTGACCTGCAGTTCGATTGGCAACGCAACGGTATCGACGAGGGTCTTGGCGCTCGCGCCCGGATAGCGCGTCGTCACCTGTACGGTGGGCGGAACCACGTTGGGATATTGAGCGACTGGCAGCTGCAGAAGCGCCACCGCGCCGATCAGGACAATGACCAGCGCGAGAACATTGGAGAGCACCGGCCGCTCAATGAAGAAGCGCGAGATCATCTGCTTCGCCTCCTTGATTGGGCGTGGTCTCGGTTCATGGGACCTTCGATCCGCTGGGATCCCCTGTTGCCGCGGCAGCGTCTATCGTGATTCTCTCAGGCGTGACCTTCATATCGGGCACGGCCCGTTGAATGCCGGCCATGACCACCCAGTCGCCAGCATCGATACCGGACTCGATAACGCGCATGGACCCGTCGCGCTGACCGATCTTGACGGGTCGCTGCTCGATCACATCGTCCTTGCCAAGCACCAGTACATAGTTGCCCTGCTGGTTGGTGCCGATCGCATCGTCGCGAACGAGAAGCGCCTTGTCCTTGTGGGCGACCGGGACACGAACGCGCACGAAGAGGCCCGGCAGGAGCGCATGGTCCTTGTTATCGATAATGCCTCGAACCGAGAGCGTGCCTGTCGAGGCATCGACCTGCGGAGCGACATAGTCGAGGTGGCCCTTGTGTGGGTATCCCTCTTCGTCGCCCAACCCGATCTCGACCGGTATGCTCGGAAGATCAGTCTGGGTCAGCTTACGCCCTGCCTTTGCAAGGCTCTGCTTGATCATCAGCACCTGCGATTCGCTGACGTTGAAATAAACGTAGAGCGGGTCAGTCTGAACGATCGTGGCAAGCTTTGTCGGGCCGGACACACCGACCAGCGCACCCACATCAACAAGATGGTCGGTCACCGTGCCGTCGAAGGGCGCCACCACCTCCGTATATCCGAGGTTGATATTTGCGAGATCGAGGCTCGCCTGCGCGTTCAGAATGGAGGCGTTTGCCTCGTCGAGCGTCGCCTTGGCGCTGTCGACGGCCGTCTGCGTCGTCACCTCCTGCTTCATGAGATTGACCTGCCGGTCGTATTCCTGCTTCGCTCCAACCTGCGACGCCTGCTGCGAGGCCAGCTGCGCCTGGGCTTGGTCGACCTGCGCCTTATAGGTGTCGCGCTGGATGCTGAAGAGCTTGTCGCCCTTCTTCACGGCAGTTCCATCCTTGTAGTCGATGGTCTCGAGAAAGCCTTGAACTCGCGCTTCGATGTCGACCGCATTGATCGCGTCTGTATTGCCGGTGAGCTCGAAATATTCAACCACCGGCTGCTGCAACGGCTGTGCAACATTCACCTTCGGGGGTGGCGGTGGCACATACGCATTGCTGCCGCTGTCGCACGACGACAAGCCGGCGGCCATTGCAAGAATCCCGATTAGGTATAGCCCCCGATACGATCTGCCACGCATTTCCCCTACCTCGACGGATGCACGAGCTTTGGATTTCATGCGTGCCCCGCAGTGGATCCCAACGCACCAAACGCCGAGGCTAAGTATAGTATGGGACAATGTTTCCGCGAAAAGCAATAGCAACGCAGGCGATAAATAGCTGCCGATGCAAGCTGCGATGTGCGACAAGAGATGAACCTACAGTTACATTTCGGCCGCGAAAAAGAAACGTGCAGTAGCTGTGCTTCCGTTCGATCGACCGAAAGGTGCCAAGCCGTTCTTGAGTGCCCCAAGGGCATGTCTAAGGGATAGCCTCGCTACGCCCTTCTATCGATGGCAATGCCGCCAGCGACGTTAGCGTACCCAGCATTCAACGCGTACCCAATCAACCGTTGTCAAAGTGAGGGCCGAAATTCCCACTGCCGACGCGCTTCAAGGCACTGGTTGCCGCGTGCGCGATGACCGCCGGACTAAGCGGCCCGACCGGGGCGTGGGCTGACGATTCGAAGGCACGTCTGAAGGCGATGTCCGACTACATGGCGGCGCAGAAGACATTCTCCTTCGACTATGTCTCGTCGGTGGAGGCAGTAACGCCAGCTTTCGAGAAACTGCAATTCGTCAGCTCCGGCACTGCCACCATCAGCCGACCAGACAAGTTCCGGGTAACGCGTGTCGGTGGCTTTGCTGACTTGGATGTCGGCTTTGACGGGACGAAACTGACCGTACATGGCAAGAATCTCGACGCGTACGCCCAGATCGACGCGAAGGGGAGCCTTGATGAGCTTTTTGATCGGCTGCAGAACGCCGGCGCAGAGATTCCCGGCTCCGATCTCCTGCTCTCGAACAGCTTCGATACGCTGATGGACGGCGTCACCGAGGCCAAGCACATCTCAAGCGCGGTCGTCGACGGCGTCGAATGTGAATACCTGACTTTCCGGAAAAATGACATCGACTGGCAGATTTGGATCGAGACAGGATCGACGCCGATCCCGAAGCGCTATGTCGTCACCAGCAAACATGTCGTCCAAGCACCGGAATACATGCTTGAAGTCCGGAATTTCCGCGCGGGAGAAGATGTGAAGGTCGCAAACGTCGCGATCGAGATTCCGGGCGATGCAAAGAAGGTTGATTTGAGCGAACTCGGTCAGATCGATGAACTGCCGGCGCCGACAGGCATGATGGGAGACGCACAATGAAAACCGTCGTAAGGATTTTCGCCTTTGCGCTCGCAGTCGCCTTCGCATCCCTTGACGTCAGCATGGAGGGCAGTGACCTGACGACCCTGACGTTCAGGGTATCTACCCCGGCCGAGGCGGTGATCGGGCATCCCCTGACACCGCTCTCCTACGCGGGTGTTGCCCGTCGGACCACCCGCCGTGTCGTCCGCAGAACGAACGTGTACATCAGCACTCTGCCGGCCGGTTGCGTCTACGGTGCGTACTACGGCGGATATTATTACCGCTGCGGATCACTCTACTACGCCAAGAGCGGTGCTACCTACGTTCAAGTGGTCATTGAATAGCAGGCTCACCGGGCTTCCTGGCAGCCGTCAGCGGAGGTATTAACAGTTACCATCAATGCATCGGAACCTACCGGGGGCAACGGCGTTTCCCGCTCACTGTGGACCAGAGAGCGACCTATAAATGCGAACTTGACGAGAAACTGGCGGCTGCGCTCAGCGAGCCACCGGCAGTCGGCGGTCTGGTCTTTGTCGCGAACCTGGAAACCGGCATAACGAGGCGAGCCGGCAAGAATGGATTTCTCTATTACGACACCAAAGGCACGCGCATCAGCGATCCGACGGAACTCGAGCGAATCTCGGCTTTAGCCATTCCGCCTGCCTATACCGAGGTTCTCATTTCCGCGGATCCGAATTCCCACCTGCAGGCCACCGGCCGCGACGCACGCGGCCGCAAGCAGTATCGTTACCATCGCGAATGGACTGCGGAGAGGGACAGAAGCAAGTTCGAGCGGCTTGCCGATTTCGGCTCGGCGCTCCCGGCAATCCGCAGGAAGGTGGATTCCGACCTCAGGCGTCGGGCGCCCGATTTCGACAAAGCGCTCGGGACGATCGTCTGGCTGCTGGATAATCTCTATATCCGTGTCGGCAATGCAAGCTACGCTTCGGAAAACGCCTCCTACGGCCTGACGACGCTGCGCAACAGGCATGTGAAAATATCGGGCTCGAGCATTCACTTCCGCTTCAAGGGCAAATCTGGGAAGGAATGGCGCCTCAGCCACAGCGACCGGCGCATCACGCGCGCCGTGCGCATGCTCCAGGAACTGCCGGGCCAGCAGCTGTTCCAGTATATCGACAACCATGGCGCCTCCCATCCCATCCAGTCGCAAGATGTCAATGCCTACATAAGACAGGCATCCGGAGCCGATTTCAGCTCCCGGCAATTTCGCACGTGGGGTGCAACGCAAATGGCTGCGATAGGGCTTGCGGCGCTCGAACCGGAGCAAAGCCGGCTTGGGCGCGCGCGACAGATGAACGAGGTCATCGATGCGGTTGCCGCACGCCTCGTCAACACGCGCGCCGTATGCAGATCGTCCTACGTCCATCCAAGGGTGTTCGAAAGCTTCGAAACGGGCGAGCTGGCCAAGCTCGCTAGCGCCCGGCCGAGCAGAAACGCCAGATTGCTGCGCTGGATGGATCAGGGTGAAATCGCCGTGCTACGCTGGCTGAAAGGCCTCAACGGCCACTGACAGCGACTATTTCCCTGTATGCGCACGCTTCGCGACGCTTGCAATGGAACCAAACTGCAGCTCACGCCGTTATGAGGAATTGCCGCGAATGCGGCCACGGGAGATGGCGCCAGGGCGCCAGGGCGCAAATGGCACGTCAGACCTATTGGAAGGGCTATCTCAAACTGTCACTCGTTACCGCAGCGGTGTCGCTGACACCGGCGACGACAGACAGCAACCAGCTTCGATTTCATGTCCTGAACCGAAAGACGAAGAACCGCGTCGAAAGCCGCTACGTCGACAGTGTCACCCACAAGCCGATTGCCGATAAGGATCAAGCCCGGGGATATCCACGCGGCGAAGACGACTATGTCATTCTGGAGGACAAGGAGCTCGATGAAGTCGGGCTGGAAAGCACGAAGACGATCGACATCGATACCTTCGTGCCGCGCGGCTCGATCGACTGGATCTGGTACGACAAACCACATTTTCTCACCCCGGAGGACAAGGTCGGCACCGAAGCTTTTTGCGTGATCCGGGAGTCGATGAAGGCAAACGATGTCGTCGGTATCGCCCGACTTGTTCTCTACCGGCGCGAGCGGGCAGTTCTGCTTGAGCCGCAGGGCAAGGGCATCATCCTCTGGACGCTACATTTCGGCGACGAGGTTCGCCCGCCGGCAGCGACACTGGACA
Source organism: Rhizobium sp. CF122 (assembly GCF_000282035.1). Classification (GTDB taxonomy): domain Bacteria; phylum Pseudomonadota; class Alphaproteobacteria; order Rhizobiales; family Rhizobiaceae; genus Rhizobium. Next base: position 8,675 of record NZ_AKKA01000018.1, on the reverse strand, counting down.
GCCACAGCAAAGTGGATGACACCGTGCTCTCCATGATGAAGAAGCTGGTGAAGGACCGGACCGAGGACTGGCAGCCTGCCATGGTGCAGGATCCGATCCAGAAACGGCTGAGGGCGATGATCCGGGCGAAGCAGAAAAGCCTCGTCAAAGCCACACCGCCATCCGCCAAGCGGCCGGCACCGAGGCCGACGGGCAACGTCGTCAATATCATGGACGCTCTGAAAAAGAGCCTCGCCAAGGAAACAGGCCGTCCGAAATCTCACTGAGACATCGCAACTAGTAGTCCGTTATTTTCGCCTCTCGAGCGGGACGGCGGCAGCAAAGAAGTCCACCCACGGATCGCTTCTCAAGGTATCGAGACGCGCGGGCGCGTTGTCGACCGTGAAATAGGCCGGACCTATTTCCTCGGTCAACTCTTTCCACTCAAGCGGCATGGAGACGGCAGCCCCCGGCCGCGCACGCGTCGAATAGGCGGCGACTGCCGTGTTGCCGCGCCCATTGCGCAGGTAGTCGATGAAAATCTTGCCGGTCCGCTTCGCCTTCGTGGCGGTCGCGAGATATTTGTCCGGCTGATCTTTCGACATGCCATCGGCGAGTGCCTTGGCGAAGGCCTTGACCTGAACCCAGCTCGCCTTCGGTTTCAGCGGCGTCACGACATGCAGTCCCTTGCCACCGGAGGTCTTGACGAAGGCCGCGAGACCGGCCGCTTCCAGACGCTCCTTCAGCTCGTTGGCGGCGGCGATCACATCTGTCCAGCTGACACCATCGGCCGGATCGAGATCCATGGTGATCATGTCGGGTCGTTCCCAGCTGGCTGTCGTGGCACCCCAGGGATGGATCTCCAGCACGGCGGATTGGACAAGCGCAATCATCCCGTCGAAGTCCACTATGCGCAGCAATTTCTCGCCGCCTCTGTCCTTCGGATCGGTGATCTGTTCGATGCTTGAATTCATGCCCTTCCAGGCATGCTTTTGGAAAAACCGCTGCCCGCCGATACCATCAGGACAACGCAGCAGCGCCAACGGCCGCTTGGTCACGTAGGGTTCGATGAAGCGCCACACCCGCGCATAATAACTGGCCAGCCCTTGTTTTGTGATGCCCTCCTCCGGCCAATAGATGCGATCCGGGTGCGTGAGCGTGACCTTGGACTGAGGCAGTTCCTGAGCAGTTGTATTTGTTGCTTCGGGCATCACATCCTCTGGCGCCTTGTCTTCCCTTAACCCACGAAACGCGGCGTGCCGCAAATTGTGGTCCGCCGACCATGCCTGAAACTCGACCTCGGCAACAAGCTTCGGAGTGACATAAACAAGCCCGCGTCGTTCCTCTGCGGTGAGCTCATCGTCGAACGAACTCTCTCTCTGTTCCATCGCCGACAGCGTCTCATAGAGCTCGTGCGCGACATTGACGCTGAAACCTGTTCCGACCCGGCCCACATGCTCCAGCTTGCCATTGCGGTAGACGCCCATCGCCAATGAGCCGATCGCATTCTTCATCGAGGTCGAAGGCACATAGCCGCCGACTACGAATTCCTGCCTCTGCAGGCACTTCGATTTGACCCAGTCGCCGGTGCGCCCGGACACATATTCGCTGTCGGCCATTTTCGAAATAATGCCCTCGAGACCGAGCTGGCGGGCATGCTCCAGCACCACGGCACCCTTCTCGGCGAAATGCTCGCTGTAGCGCAGCCCTCCGTCAGCATCTGCCAGCAGCCCCTGCAGCAACTCCTTACGGCTGGTGAGCGGCGCTTGCTGCAGGTCGTATCCGTCGAGATAGAGCAGATCAAAGGCGTAAAAGACGAACCGATCGTGACGCCCTTCGCTGAGATCGTTCTGGAGGGCCGAAAAGTCGGAGGCGCCGCTTTCCCGCTCGACGACGATCTCTCCGTCCATGATCGCCGACTTGGCCGGCAGTGCCGCGAAGGCGTCAACGATCTCCTGGCCGAACTTTTCGGTCCAGTCGAGCCCACTGCGCGTCGAAAGCACGGCCTTGCCGTTGTCAAGCCGCACCTGCAGCCGGTATCCGTCGAACTTGATTTCGTGGATCCACTCTTCGCCCGACGGTGGTTTGGCCTTGAGCTTGGCAAGCTCGGGCTCGACAAAGGCAGGCATCGGGGCCTTTTCGGCGCCCTTCGGCCACTCATGTCGTTTCGGCTTCGCCCGGGCCGCTACAGGCTTCACAGAGGCCGGCTTTGATGTGCCCTTGGGTCGGGAGTTCCAGGTGGCGTCAGGGTGCTTGGCCACCTCGTCGATCTTGCGGCCGCTTTTCACCGATTCCGGCCGCTGTTTGAGAATGTCGCCTTTGTGGCGAGCCTCGGCGTCTTCTGCCTTGATGAGCAACCAGTTTTCCTGCCGTTCACCCGGTTTGCCGTGCATGCGCACGAGGTGCCAGCGACCGCAAAGCTTCTCTCCGTCGAGGTCGAACTCCATGTGGCCCTTTTTGTAGCCCTTGTGCGGATCGCCATTCGGCGTCCAGGTGCCCCGATCCCAAACGAGCACCGTGCCGCCACCATATTGCCCCTTCGGGATGATGCCTTCGAAGTCGCCATAGTCCAGCGGATGGTCCTCGACGTGAACGGCAAGCCGCTTTTCATCAGGATTGAGGCTTGGCCCGCGAGTGACGGCCCAGCTCTTCAGCACGCCATCGAGCTCAAGCCGGAAGTCATAGTGAAGTCTCGTCGCATCGTGTTTCTGAACGACGAAGCTGAGCGCTGCTGGTACTGGAGACTTGCCGCCACGCCGGCTCCCCCGCGGCTCAGGCGTTACCTGGAAATTGCGTTTTGCCTGATAGGCCTCCAGAGCCATGGTTAGCTCGCCTTCGTCTGCCCGCTAGCGGCGCGCTTGCCGGCCCGTGGCTTAGCACTCAGCTTGGCGCTCTGACGCAGGGCATCCATGAGATCGATGACCTTGCCCTGAGGCTTTGGCTTCGCTTTCGGCAGCTCCCTGCCCTCGATTTTCGCCTTCACCAGCTCCGAAAGCGCCATCTCGTAGCGATCGTCATACTCCTGTGGATTGAAGGCGCCCTTTTTCGTGCCGATGATATGGCCGGCTAGTTCGAGCATTTCCTCATCGAACTTCATCTCCGGAATATCCTTGAAGACCGCATCCGGCTTGCGGACCTCGTAGTCGAAGCTCAACGTCGTCGCGACGACATGGTCGTCCTGCGGCCGGATCAGGACCGTGCGGTTGCGGCGGAAAAGCACCGCCTCTGCGATCGCCGCAACCTTCTGATCGCGCATCGCCCGAGCGATCAGCCCGAGCGCCTCCTCGTCATCTTCGCCCGCCGGAGCCAGATAGTAGGGCTTATCGAAATAGAGCTTGTTGATTTCGTTGTAGGGCACGAAGTTCTGGACGTTCAGCACTTTGTCGCTCTCCGGCATGACGCCGGCAATCTCATCGCCCTCGATCACGATGTATTCGCCGTTGTCCAGCTGGTATCCCTTGACCTGATCATCGCGTTCAACGGCCTTGCCGGTCTCGCTGTCGACGAACTGCCGCTCTACGCGATGACCGGTCTTGCGGTTGATGATGTTGAATGAGATGCGGTCCGATGTGGAGACGGCGGTATATAGTCCCACGCCGCACACGAGGTCCCCGACCTTCAGATGGCCTTTCCAGCTTGCCCGAGCTGCCATGACATTCCCTCAGTTGTCGTTCTGCAGTTTACGCCGGCGCCTTTCGTCCAAGGCTATGATCTTCTCAACGGATGCGACGTCGTCGCTCGTCACCACCGGAACCGGGTCGGCAGCGATAGCTTCGAGCACATCCTTCGACAGTCCTCCGTTGCGGATCACCCATTCAAGAGTTTCGCGGGTCTGGCGTTCGGCCTTGAGCTGCGCGTAGAGCGCAATAATCAGCCGGTCTCGGGCATCTATCTGCCCGCTCTTGCGATCGATCTTTCGGATGTGAGGCACGTGATCACCCGCCCGCGTTTGCAACGAGAGGATTCAACAGATTGGAGGCGAAAAAGTTCCGGGACCCCGCGGCTCCGGCGCTCTTTTTTGCGTCGATGGCAACCCTGGAACCGCAGCACAGCAGATGAAACGATCTTTTCCTTGCCCTCTCAATGTTTTGCTGGCCCCCTCGAGATCGTGGAGCCGGTTGCCGAAACCGGATCGCTCGCCGGAAATGTGCCTTCCAATCCCTCATCGAGCTGTTCTTCTATGGCGTTGCGATCGCCTGCTGCACGGGCGCTCAACCGCGCCGTCGGTCCATCAGAGTTGACGTCACCGGCCTCGGCGGCAGCCATCTCCAACATGACCGCCTTGGCCAATTCGACTGCATTCCTTGAGTTGACGGATTGCGCCTCGTCATTGCGCAACAGCACGGAAACCACCTCCCCGCCGTCGCCTACGAATTCCACCGTGAAGCCCAGCTTGCCGCCCATTTCGGGAACCACCTGTGTGCCGACAACCTGCATGACGCTCTCCTTCAGCTCTTTCCTTCAGGGAAAACGGGAGCCACAAGCGAATGTTCCGAGGTGCTTCGGCAGGGCGATGGGCACAAAATACGGAACAATCAAATGCCACCGGCCATCTTGCGAGGCTGACGGCGGCCATTGCGCCGACTGCGGTTACTTACGGAGCGGAAAAGTCAGCTGGTCATACTACCTTTTGCGGCAATGTGGCGACGTCGTGATTTTAGTTTGTAGTGGAGCCACCTGTCTCTAAGTTGGTGATGTTGCGAGCTCTGGTGAATCCAATGCGACAAGCTGTGATCGTCGGCGGAACGGGCCAGATTGGCCAAGCGGTAGGACAGAGCCTACTCCGAGAAGGATGGCGCGTCACGGCTTTGAGTCGTTCTCATGCGGCTTTGATGCGCGACTGCAACCATGTCGAAGTTGACGCGCGTGATACTCAAAAGCTGACCGCAATTGTTGGCGACAGGACCGATTTGCTGCTCTCGTGCGTTGGATTCGACGAACGTGACGCCGAGTGCCTTATACAGGCGGGCCGCGCGGCAGGACGGATCGTTGCGATTTCAAGTGCAAGTGTCTATTGCGACAACGATGGGCGAACACTCGATGAGGCCTTCGAATGCGGATTTCCAGTTTTCGAGTTACCACTTAATGAGCAAAGCCCAACCGTTGCCCCCGGTTCTAAAACCTACTCGACACGCAAAGTCGCGATGGAAAATAAGCTTCTAACGGGCGCGTCATGCCCGGTTACTATTCTGCGTCCTTGCGCCATTCATGGACCTCAAAGCAAGCACGCACGGGAATGGTGGTTCGTGAAAAGGTTGTTGGACGGTAGAGCCGTTATTCCGCTGGCGTATCAGGGACCTAGCCGTTTCCAAACCACATCTGTTTCCGCCATCGCTGACGCGATTTTGAAAGCAATGGCCGGAAAATTGCCAGCCGTTGCAAACGTCTCCGATGCGGATAGCCCTGCCGTTTCAGAGATCGGTCGCGCGATCATGAATGTGATGGGCGTGGAGGCAGAGCTAATTGGTCTGCCTGAGACGGCGTCATACCCTCCAGAGCTTGGCGCGACCCCTTGGTCAATCCCTAGCCCTATGATTTGTTCAGCGGCGGCAACAGCGGCGATGACCTATGCCCAGTCTGTTGAACCGACGGTAAGGTGGCTTGTTAACACCGTAGACAGCAATAATTGGCGCGAATACCTGCCACAGTTAGCAGCATATCCAAGAGACCATTTCGACTACCAGTCAGATGAAGATGCCTTAAGGTTACAGGGTACCAAATCGTTGGCCGACTAGTATTTCTGCGATAGCCGGGAGACCGCTTGGTCTACGATCTGTCTCTGCGGCACTTGCGAACTAATGCCAAAAAAAAGCCACCGCTTTACACGGTGGCTAGAGTATGAAGGTCAAGAACCTCCAGAGGGAACAGTTGCTCCTCGACCGGGAGGATGGCCGACATGCGTGAGCAACCGTTGTCAATATGCGGTTTTGGCGCCGTCCGCTCAATCAACCAAGCACCGAAATTCCGCTGACGCAGAAATCATCTTTCCAGCGTTTCGGAAAAACGCGCGATATTGTACCTGCAGCCCGCTCCGTAAACGCAGCATCCGGATATTAACATCAGGACAAGGACTGCCTCGCCGGCCCCGTCGATTCGCGCAGGATCAGTTCGACAGGCCACAATTCGTGGATCTCCAGCGGAGACCGCCCTGACAACAGCTGCAGCACAAGATCGGCACATCGCGATCCCGCCGCACGCATCGACGACCGCGTTGCCGAAAGCGACGGCACCATGTTGTCTGCAGTCAGATATGGAAAGACATCGTCATGCGCGATGACCGAGACATCCCGACCAATCTGAAGCCCCAGCGACCGAGCCGCACGATAAACGCCGAGCGCCGTCATCATTGATCCCGCAACGAAGGCCGTTGGCGGGTTGGGCTGTTCGAGGAAAGAGCGTGCGAATCGGAAGCCAAGCTCGTCGGTGAAGTTTCCACTCGCCATCAGCTGCGGATCAGGCTCGATACCGTGGCTCTGGAGAGCCTTGCGGAAGCCACTGTCTCGATGAAGGGCATAGGTCGCGCCCGGCCGCCCGTTGATCATGGCAATGCGCCGATGACCGAGATCGATCAAATGCGATGTTGCCCGCTTGATCGCACCTTCGTTATCGATGTCGAGCCAGGCATGCGGCACGTCGATGGCAGATCGGCCATGCACAAGAAACGGCATGCCGAGTTCGTGGAGCAGCGCAATGCGCTCATCGTTGGGCTTGGGCGAGTGGACGATGATCGCATCGACGCGCCGGCTCTCCACGAGTCGCCGGTAGAGCTGCATCTCGTCTTCATGATTCGGATCCGCCATCGGGATGACGAGAATGTCGGTCTCATCCGCGACCAGTCGCTCCGCCATGCCGGCCATGAACTCGGCGAAGTGGAATTCGCCGGCACGCCCCATCACCACGCCGATTGCCCCGGCCCGGCCGGTCTTCAGCCGCACAGCATTGACGTTCGGACTGTAACCCAACTTGACCGCGGCTTCCGCAACACGCGCGCGTGTCGTCTCACTCACCTCGGGATAGCCACTCAGGGCACGACTGACTGTTGTGGGGGACAATCCCACCTGTTTCGCGAACTCTTTAAGCTTCATGCGACATTGCGTCTTTCGTGCTGATCCAGCCGGCTGCGCCAGCAAATGCTGTCTTCCCTTATGGCCTAAGCATAGCAGCATACAAACAGCCAAACCGTTTTCAATTTTAGATATTCCTCGGCCGGAGATCCTGCTCTTTTCCCACAACCGAATTCAGCGGCATCCCTATGATTTTGCTTTGTTATCAATATTTGATCGCGGTTGTACGACTTTGACCCGAGCACCCGCTTGACTCAATATCGACCTTCTGACAGTTTTTTCCAGCCAAACCGTTTTCAATTTTTCCAATGTTTGGTTCTTTTGGGAGGAAGATATGACGTTTCGTTTCACAGCGGTCGCCGTCGCGGCCGCGCTGATCGGTATCGCACAGCCCTCGTTCGCGGCCGATATCAGCATTTCCGCAAGCTCGACCGGCAAGAATCTCGACCTGTTCCGCAAGCAGCTCGATGCCTTCGAGAAGGCGACCGGCAACAAGGTCAGCATCGTGACCATGCCGTCGTCGTCCACTGAACAGTTTTCGCAGTATCGCCTCTGGCTCGCCGCCGGCAACAAGGACGTCGACGTCTATCAGACGGACGTCATCTGGGCGCCGCAGCTTGCCGACCAGTTCGTCGATCTGAAGGATGCGGCAAAGGACGTCGTCGGGGATTTCTTCCCGTCGATCATCGCCTCGCAGACCGTGAACGGTCGCCTCGTCGCCATGCCGCTCTATACCGATGCGCCGGCGCTCTTCTACCGCAAGGACCTGCTCGACAAGTACGGCAAGCAGCCGCCGAAGACCTGGGACGAAATGGCGGCGACCGCCAAGGAAATCCAGGAGAAGGAACGCGCCGCCGGCCAGAAGGATCTGTGGGGCTATGTCTTCCAGGGCAACGCCTATGAAGGCCTGACCTGCAACGCGCTCGAATGGGTGAAATCGTCGGGCGGCGGCCAGATCATCGAAGCCGATGGCACGATCTCCATCAACAACGAAAACGCAGCAGCAGCGCTTGACCGCGCCAAGGGGTGGGTCGGAACGATCTCGCCCGGCGGCGTGCTGGCCTACCAGGAAGAAGAGTCCCGCGGCGTCTGGCAGACCGGCAATGCCGTCTTCATGCGCAACTGGCCCTACGCTTACGCTCTCGGCAATGGTGGAGACAGCGCCGTCAAGGGCAAGTTCGATGTGACGACGCTTCCGGTTGCCAAGGAGGGCGACACGCCGTCCTCGACGCTCGGCGGCTGGAACCTTGCCGTCTCCAAGTACTCGCAGAACCAGGACGCCGCGATTGCCCTCGTCAAGTTCCTGACCTCCAAGGAAAGCCAGAAGCAGCGCGCGATCGAACTCTCCAACCTGCCGACGCTGGTGGCGCTTTATGATGACAAGGACATCGCGGCCGCACAGCCGTTCATGCCGAACTGGAAGCCGATCTTCCAGAACGCCGTTCCGCGGCCGTCGGCATCCGCCAAGGTCAAGTACAACGAGGTCTCCTCGAAGTTCTGGACCGCCGTTCACAACTCGCTTTCGGGCAACGGCACCTCCGCAGAAAACCTCGAGCTTCTCGAGGCCGACCTGACGACGCTGAAGGGCGAGAACTGGTAATCGACGGCATCGGCAGGGGCGGACGTCCGCCG
>NZ_AKKA01000017.1 GCF_000282035.1 Rhizobium sp. CF122 | reverse complement strand
CGGTGAATGTCGCCGACGATGTGCCGGTTTCCACCGGTGCGATCATCAACGTAACAATCAACGAGGACGCGATGGGTTCTTCGATCGCGGGCACCCTCGGGGCTCTGGTCTCGACCGGCGCCGATGGCGTCGGACGATATGGCGTCGAACTGACCAATCTCTCCCCGAGCCTGACTTCGCTGACCTCAAACGGCGTCGCGCTCACCTATGCGGTGGTCGACAACACCTTGATCGCCAAAGCTGGCTTGACGACGATCTTCACGTTCGCCGTCAATGCGCAGACAGGAGCCTATACCTTCACGCAGGTGGGTGCGCTCGACAATGTCGATAGACTGTTGATCAACGGCCACGCGATCACCCCGGCTACGGCTCTTGACACCCCCGGTTCTCATTTCGCGCTTGCGGACGTGGGAGGCAGCAATCTCGCCTTCGAAGGCCGATTGGCCGACGGCGACGCAATTATCCGCGTCACCAACGACAGCAACACGGACCGGACCTGGACCCTCGACAACCACGGCGCGGGACCGGACTACGTCCTCAACATTCCGGCGCACACGACCTGGTATGTGAATGTCGGCAATGTCGCCGACAACACGAAGTTCGATCTCGACGGAAGCGGCGCTCCGAACGGCAATACAGTGGTCAACCCGGGCCACGGTGACAATATCGTCGCCATCGATAGCGACACGTCCTTGGCCCTCGATCTTTCTTCGACGGTGACGGTGACCGACGGCGACGGCGACAGCGTCGCGCTCAACGGTCAGCTGATCGTCACGATCAACGACGACGTGCCGGTTGCCACCGGCGCGGCTCAGACGGTTACCCTCTCGGAAACGGGCCTTCCGGTCGTCGACGTCGATTTCGCCAGCCTGAACATCAATATCGGCGCCGACAGCAAGAATACCCATATAGAGATCGGCAGGGATGGTAATGGAAATCCGATCATCAACAACGACCTCACCTCCGACGGCGTGCCTTTGGAATACCTCGTTCGCACGGCGAATGGCGTCGATCAGGAAATCGTTGCGTTCAAGGCCGGCGATACGGCCGATCATCCGGTCTTCATCGTCAGCGTCTTGCATCCCGGCAGCTTTGCCGCGACGCTCTTCCAGAACCTCGATCACCCGGCTGACAGCGACAATATCTCGCTGAACCTCGTCGCTCGCGTCTTCGACGGCGATGGCGACTACGTCGACCAGCCCTTGACCATCAATGTTGCCGACAGCGCTCCGACGCTGGTTGCCAACACGACGGTGTCCGGCGACGTCGTGGAAGGTGGCTCGACGCTTGAAACGCACAGCTTCGCGTCGGGTGCGGTCAATCTTGCCATCCCGGACGTCAGCACGATCACCTCGACCATCACGGTACCCGCTGGTGGAAGTATTCACGACGTCAACGTGTCGATCGATCTCACTCACACGTTCATGGCAGACCTTGAGATCACGCTGATTGCCCCGGATGGCACGAGGGTTCGGTTGGTTGACGACAATGGCGGAGGTGGAGACCCGAACGGCACCATCAAGTTCGACGACGAAGCCGCAAGCTCCTTTACCGCTGCCACCCAGCCATATGCCGGTACATGGCGTCCGGCGATCGACCAGCTTTCCCTGTTTGACGGGAAGGGTATGGCGGGAACCTGGACGCTGGAAATAAGGGACGATCTTGGGGCCGATGTAGGCACCCTGCGCAACTGGAGCCTCGAGATCGAGGCCAGCCACGATGTATCGTCTGACACTATCGATCTTTCCTCGCTGGTTTCCGTTGGTGCTGACGATGCCAACGGCGCGGCGGTATTCGCGCTGAAAACCATCGCAACCGCGGAAAATCTCGGCACGGTTACAGCCGGCGGCCAGCAGGTGAAGGTGATTTCCGACGGAACCACACTGACCGGTTATGCCGAAGGTGCGCCGGCAACGCCGCTCTTCACCCTGACGGTTTCGGCACATGGCACGGCGACCTTCACAATGCACGGCGAGTTCGATCACGCCGCCGGCAGCGATAATCTTTCGCTCGATCTCAGTGCCTATGTTCAGGCGTTCGACGGCGACCACGATGCAGTGACGCTCGGCACCGGCCAGTTCGTCATCAATGTCGCAGACAGCTTGCCGACGGCAATCGATGTGGCTGCAGCCATGTCGGAGAACGAGAGCAAGAGCATCACATTGACCGAAGGTACTCACTACACCTTCGGCGCCGATGTGACTGGCGCTGCTCTTTCCCTCGGCACGCCGAGCTACACCGGGGTTCCCGCTGGGCTCATTCTGGGTACACCGTCGATCACGCTCGGCGCTGACGGCCACACGATCTCGATTGTCCCTGGCACGGCCTTCGACGGCCTGGCGGCGGGCCAGACCGCGGTCCTGCACATTCCGTACACCGTGACGGACGGCGATCACGACGCGGTCACGAAGGATATTGCGGTCACGATCACCGGCACCAACGATGCGCCGGTTGTCAGCGGCGCCGTCACTGGCGCGGCGACAGAGGATGGCACAGGCGCCACGCTTGACGCGCTTGCCAGTGCAAGCGACGTCGATGCCGGCACGATCCTGTCGGTCACCGGCGTGCCGGGTACTCTGCCGGCCGGCGTGATCTACGATGCGGCGACGCATTCCTTCACGCTCGATCCGAGCCATTCGGCCTACCAGTCGTTGGCATCGGGCCAGACGACGACGGTCACGGTGAACTACAGCGTCTCCGACGGCACGGTCTCGACGCCTGCTTCCGTCTCCTGGACGGTGACCGGCACCAACGATGCGCCGACTGCGGTCGTTCTGTCGAACAGCGCGGTCAACGAGAATGCAGCCGGCGCGGTGATCGGTACCTTGACAACGACGGATCCGGACGCGGGCGCTACTCATAGTTACACGGTCTCGGACAGCCGCTTCGAAGTGGTAAACGGCGTTCTGAAGCTGGTAAACGGTGTCTCGCTGGACTATGAGGCCGGCCATACGGTCAACCTGACCGTGACAGCGACGGACCAGGGCGGCTTGTCGAAGCAGCAGGCCTTCACGATCCAAGTCGGTGACGTCAACGAAGCTCCGGTCATCACCTCCGGCACGACCGGCAGCGAACCGGAGAACACGGCGGTTTCCAATGTCGTGTATCAAGCAATCGCGAACGATCCGGAAGGCGCAACGCTGATCTACAGCCTGACGGGCGCGGACGCGGCGCTGTTCAACATCTCGTCAAGCGGCGCGGTTACATTCAAGTCCTCGCCGAACTTCGAGGCGCCAGCGGATGCGAACCACGACAACGTCTACAGCATCGTGGTCAACGCCAGCGACGGCGTGAACCCGGGGGCGACGAAAGCCGTTGCCATCTCTGTAACGGATATTAACGAAGCACCTTCCATCACGTCTGGCGCGACAGGAAGCGAAGCGGAAAACACCGCAACGTCGAACGTGGTGTACCAGACGGTTGCAAACGATCCTGAAGGCGCGGCTCTGACTTACAGCCTGACGGGCGCGGATGCTGATCTGTTCAACATCTCCTCGACCGGCGCGGTTACGTTCAAGTCCTCGCCGAACTTCGAGGCGCCGGCGGATGCGAACCACGACAACGCCTACAACATCGTGGTCAATGCTAGTGACGGCGTGAACCCGGCGGCGGCGAAAGCTGTTGTCATCTCAGTGACCGATGTCAACGAGTTAGCAGGCAACGCTAACACCTATGATATCGGTAAGAGTGCTGGTGCCAACGCGGCCACGGCGCTGAATTTGAATGACAGTGCATACGTATATGTCAAATCGAATGATCCCGACATTCAGGACGCATCAACGAGTTCTTCCATCACGATCAGCGCAAAGACGCAGCAGGGAGAATATGATTACTATAAGTTTGTTGTGACCGAAAACGGGACAAAGGTCGTTCTCGACATTGACCATTCGAACTTCGACAACAGCCTAACGCTATTTAAAGCTTCGGGACCGCCAATCGCCTCCACTGATGATGCCGGTGGCGATGCGGGTTCGACGGGAAACCTGGACGCAGCAATTGTCGCAACGCTAGATGCGGGCACCTACTATGTCCGCGTGTCTGAATATTCGTCTGGAAACGCGTATGACCAATTCAAGAACTCGAGTGGTCAATACGAACTCCATGTATCGTTCACTAAGCCGAATGGCGACCCCATCATCCTCGACCTCGACCACAACGGCGTCGCCCTCACGTCCCTCGACAATGGCGTGCAGTTCGACATCAATGTCGACGGTCACAAGGATCAGATCGCCTGGACGGCCGGCAGCGACGGCATCCTGGCGCTCGATGTGGATGGCAACGGCAAGATCGACAATGGCAGCGAGATCTTCTCGCCGCACTTTGCCGGGGGTACATATGTCGACGGCCTGGCGGCGCTGGCAACGCTCGACAGCAACCATGACGGCAAGATCGATGCGGCCGACGCTGCGTTCTCGAAGCTCACCGTCTGGCAGGACCTGAACCACAACGGCATCACCGACAGCGGAGAGCTTTCGAGGCTGGCGGATCATTCGATCAGCAGCATCTCGCTCGATGCGACCGCCTCCAACTCGGAGATCAACGGCCAGTCGATCCTCGCCGATGGCAGCTACACCCTGACGGACGGCTCGGCCGGTCACTTTGTCGAGGTCGCCTTCGACACGACGCTTGGCGACAGCGAAAATGGCAGCAATGCCTATTCGCTCATCGGCAACGATGGCGATGATACCCTGTCGGGCAGCGGCGGCATGTTCACGATATCGGGCGGGGCAGGGGCTGACACCTTCGTCCTCGATGCCGATGCCCTGAACGACGTCAAGCTCGCCGATGTCATCACCGACTTCAAGGCAAGCGAGGGCGATACGCTCGACGTCTCCAAGCTCCTCGACAGCCTGCTTGGCCACGAGGCAAGCGAGGCTGAGGCACTCGCCAGCGTCAAGACAACGGTCAGCGGCACGGATACCGTCGTCAGCGTCAACGCCAATGGCGGCTGGCACGATGTGGCGGTTCTTCAGAACACCACGGAAGCGGTCAAGATCCTGTTCGACGACAAGCACGACACGACAACGGCACCGCATGTGGGCTGACGCTCGTACAAACTAGCAAAGGAAAAGGCGCCCTCCGGCGCCTTTTCCGTTTGGTATCAGCTCAGGGAGCTTCGTCTTACCGCCGCTGCACGCCATTTCGTCGGAGACGGATGTGATTGAAGTCCGGTGGCCCTCGAAGGCCGTGCCCGACGGCGTCAATGATATTCGCGTACCCTCTGCCGAGAAAGAGGCTTCGGCTAGCGGCTGGCGCACATGCGGGTGCCAACATCCTGAGCGTTCTCGACGATCGAAAGACGCCGAGCTCGTTGACGCGAACAACAACGAAGAGGGCGCCTCTCGGCGCCCTACCTTCGTTCTTGTGGCTCCTGTCAGCTCATGCGGCAGGCAGCCGCGACATCGGGATGGCGTCTTCGCTCTCGCCGCCGCGCTCCATCGCCATTTCGTCGGCCAATTGGCGGATGTGGTTGAAGTCGGTCGCTCCCTCGAAGACCGCGCCGCCGAGGCGTACGCCGATCGTCATCGGCGTGCCTTCGGCCGAGAAGGAGGCCTCGGCCACGCGCCGGCGGATACGCGTGCCGACATCCTGGGCATTCTCGACCGTCGCGCCGGGAAGAAAGACCCCGAGCTCATTGGAGGCGAGGCGGGCAACAAGATCGCCCTTTCTGACCGACGACTGGATGATTGCGGCAAGCGACTGCATAACCGTGTCGGCCCATTGCGGACCGTATCGCCGGTTGATCTCGTCGAGCGTATCGATGACGACCGCGATCATCACACCGCCTGCATCGGTGGCGATTCGCTTGCGCCGGTCGATGTAGTGTTCGACGGCAGCCGCAAAGGCCGTGCCGTTCAGTGTCTTGGTCACGCTGTCGTGGCGCGCAGTATAGTTAACCGTTTCCTGCAGTTTCCGGAGCTCGCTGACCTTGAGCTGCAAGGTCAGAAGCAGCGGAAATGCAACAAGAAGTGAAATTAAGCCCGCGCCGGCAAATCCTACCAAAAATGGTCGATCCGGCGCGATAAGGTTTAAGATAAGTAAAACGCCGACGGATCCAGCCGCAAAGCAGACAGCGCCGAGGGTGGCGATCCGAAGAGCTGAAACGATTGTGGCGGAAGAGTAACGCTGGCTGAAATTCATCGCGGTTCATGTCCGTTTGAAAGTAATGCCAGATAAACAGGTTCGGGCAAAGCCCCCGTTAAAAAATCCTGTAAAATTCTCGCTTTAGGCAGTTGTCCACCGCGATTAACTGTCTTGGCAGGAATGCTCGAAGTCGCGATTGGAATGTGGAAAGATTGGTGTTACTTACTTGCTAAAGAAAATCTTTGGTATACGGGTACGCCGGGTGAATCTGTGATGTTGAGGGGCATCGATCTTGTTTAAAGGCAAAAGAATTTTTGCAGCATTGTCTGCTACGGTTGCTTTAAGTTTTTCGTTTTATGCTGATGCCAATGCAATATCTCTGCAGCAGGCCATCGAAAAGACGATGAAAACGAATCCGCAGATCTTGCAGGCTGCGAAGGATCGTGAAGCTGTCGAGTTTGAACTTCGCCAAGCGCGCGGTTTATACTTGCCATCGGTAGATCTGGAGAGCGGAATCGGGCGTCGTCGGCTGTCGAATGCCAGCTCCGGTTCGCTGAGAGATGATAATGACTATCTGTCGCCGAGCGATGTTGGTCTTACGATCTCGCAGACACTTTATGATGGCGGCAGCCGCCGCGCTCAGGTCGAGCAGCAGGCTTCGCGCGTCGATGGCGCCTCCTTTCGGGTCCTTGAACGCTCTGAGTCGCTCGCCCTCGAAGTGACGCAGGACTATCTGGAATACGTGCTCCAGAACCAGATCGTGGCCGCTGCCAAGCAGAACGTCGCCTTCCACACGCAGATGGTCGGCGATATCGACGAGAGCATCAAGGGCGGCGCCCTGACGGACGCTGATCGCCTGCAGGGCAGCGAGCGTTTGCAGGCCGCCAAGGCGCGGCTGCGTGAAGCGCTCGAAGAGCTCGAGCAGACGAAGATCCGCTTCCTTCAGGTCGTTGGCGAGCCGATCACCAATGCGCAGACGCCGCCGTCGGTCGGCAAGTTCGTGCCGAAGACATTGAACGACGCGGTCTTTGTTGCTGGCAAGAACAGCCCGCGCATCTATTCGGCCAATGCGGATGTCAACGCAGCCGATGCCGGCGTTCGCGGCGCGCGCGCCAACTTCCTGCCGAAGGTCAACCTCGAAGGCACGGCCCGAGTCGGCAACGATATCGATGGCGATGAAGGCAACACCAACGACTACCAGGTCCGCGTCGTTGCCCGCTGGAACCTCTACCGCGGCGGCATCGATGTCGCCCGCGAGCAGGAGCAGATCCGCCGCGCCGGCGAGCAGCGCTATAATCTCGCCCAGGTCCAGCGCGAAGTCGAGCAGTCGGTCCGTTCCGCCTGGAACGAACGTGTCAGCCGCGGCGAGCTTTCCGGCATCCTGAACAAGCAGGCCTCGATCAACAACCAGCTCGTCGGTTCCTACCGCGAGCAGTTCAAGGTTGGTCAGCGCTCGCTGCTCGATGTGCTCGATGCGCAGAACACGAAATTCAACACTCAGGTTCTCGCCGATACCGCGCGCGTTGCCTCGCAGTTTGCCGAGTACAAGATCCTGGCGGCATCGGGCAATCTGCTTCAGACGATGAAGCTGAAGCCAGTCGATCAGTCCAAGCCTTATGCGCGGGAAGAGTTTGCTGTCCCCGCGAGTGTCGCGAATCCTGGATATGTCGAGCTTGATTCCCATCAAAAGGCTGGCATGCCCCTGGATCTCCTAGCGCCAATTCGACAGCAGTAGTCGAGATGGCCATGGAACAATGCTGAACGTAGCACTCGAGACTTCCAGCAGCACATCGCTGCAGACATTCAAAGCCGCGTTCAAATCCGTGGCTGCGTTCTATGGCCGACCAAGCTCCGACACGGTCCTCTTCTCCGGTCTTCCGGATGAGGTGACCGAGTCGCTTGAGGTTGACGATGTCGAACGCATGGCCGAGCGCATCGGCCTGCAGGTGATCAAGCATCAGGAGCGCGAATGCCGCCAGGGCAATTTCGATTGCCCGGCGATCGTCGCGTTTGCCGATGGCAGCGTGCTGCCGCTGCTCGAGGTCGCCGAGGACGGATCCTACGTCACGGATATCGTTCCGATTGCCGGCAGTCCGATCCGCCTGACGCGCGAAGAATTCCTGGCGCTGAAGCCGCAATTGGCGTTTGCCTTTACGCTTTACTATCAGAACGCCTCGGAGGAGGCGCTGGTCGGCAATGCCGTGGAGATCGAGAAGCGGCATTGGCTGGCGACGACGCTTGCGCCTTACTGGCGCACCTATCTACGCGTCATGGTCGCGGCGCTCTTCATCAACCTGATTGCCCTCGGCTCGCCACTGTTCACGATGAATGTCTATGACCGGGTGCTGCCGAACAAGGCGATCCCGACGCTCTGGGTGTTGGCCGCGGGGATCTCGCTTGCCTATATCTTCGACTTCCTCCTGAAGACGGCGCGGTCGTCGCTCATCGATTATGCCGGACGCAAGGCCGATCTGCGCCTGTCGCAGTTGCTCTTCGACAAGGTGCTGAATTCCACGCTCGCCTCGCGGCCGATGTCGACAGGCGAATATGCCAACCGTGTGACGCAGTATGAATTCGTTCGCGAGTTCTTCACTTCGAACACGATCGGCGTACTGATCGACAGCCTTTTCGTCTTCATCTTCCTGGCAGTTATCTATCTGATCGCCGGCTGGCTGGTGGTCATCCCGGCCGTGGCATTCGTGCTGTCCGTCGTCATCGGCCTCTACGCGCAGGCGGCGATTGGCAAGCGCATGGCGACTGCCGCCAACGAGGCCTCGCGCCGCCAGTCTCTGCTGGTGGAGACGATCTCGACCATCGAAACGCTGAAGAGCCTGCGCGCCGAAGCGACGATGCTGCGCCGCTGGCAGGAGCTAAGCAAGTATTCGAGCCGCACCAGCGAGGATATCAAGCATATCTCGACGAATGCCATCAACATGACGATGTTCATCCAGCAGATGGTGAGCGTCCTGATCGTGATTGCCGGCACCTACGAGTTCTCCGAGGGTCGCATTGCCATGGGCGCGATTGTCGCGACCGTCATGCTGGCGAGCCGTGCCGGCGCACCGCTTGGCCAGATCGCCATGACGCTGGCGCGTTTCCGCCAGGCGACCATGTCGCTACGCATCCTCGACAAGATCATGGAACAGCCGGACGATCGCCCGTCCACGGTCGGCTTCGTCAACAGGGAGATCACGCGCGGCGCCTTCAGTTTCCAGGATGTGTCCTTCCAGTATCCGGGCTCGGACTATCCCGTAATCAACAAGCTGTCCTTTACCGTGCAGCCGGGCGAACGGATCGGCATCATCGGCCGCATCGGTTCCGGCAAGACCACGCTCGGCCGCTTGCTCGACGGGCTCTTTAGCCCCTCGGGCGGCCGCATACTGATCGATGGCGTCGATATCCGCCAGTATCACATGGCCGAGGTGCGCTCGGCGGTCGCCGTGGCCGGCCAGTCGTCCGATCTCTTCTCGGGAACGGTCAAGGAAAACCTGCTCATCGGGCGCGCCGACGCGACCGATGAGGATCTCCTTGAAGTCGCCCGCATGACCGGCGTCGACGAATTCGTGGGCAATCATCCGCGCGGTTTCGACATGCCGGTCGGCGAACGCGGCACCAATCTCTCGAGCGGCCAGAAGCAGGCGCTGACGATCGCCCGTCTGCTGCTCACCAAGCCGAAGATCGTATTTCTCGACGAGCCGTCCGGCGCCATGGACCTGGCCACCGAGCGCAACCTGATTGCGCGCCTGTCGAAGGCGATCAGCCGCGACACCACGCTGTTGATCGCCACCCACCGCTACAGCATGCTTGAGCTTGTCGACCGTCTGATCGTTGTCGACAAAGGCCGGATCATCGCAGATGGGCCGAAGAATGCCGTCATCGAGGCTATGCAGCGCAAACCGGCGGGGGCACAGCCATGAGCCTCAGCAATCGTCACGACAATCCTCCGCTTCTCGCCCGTGGCATTCTGGCGTTGGTGGCCCTCGTCATTGCCAGCTTCATCGCCTGGGCGGCGATCGCTGATATCAACGAGATCGCCCGCGGCGAAGGCAAGGTCATTCCGGTGTCGAAGACGCAGATCATCCAGTCTTCGGAGCCCGGCGTCGTCCAGCAGATCGCCGTCGTCCTCGGTCAGGTTGTCCGAAAGGGCCAGCTGCTCGTCCAGCTCGACAACACGACAACGACGTCCACCCTTGGTGAATCCGTTGCCAAGGCACGCGCGCTCGGTGCCAAGGTGGCCCGATTGAAGCTCGAGGAAGCCGGTCAATACGATACGCCGTTCATTTGCCCGGAAGAGATTTTGGCCGTCGCCAAGGATGTCTGCGCAAACGAGGAGCAGCTTTTTGCTGCAGATCGTGCCAGCTACCAGAACAAGCTCGGGGTGCTGAAGGAACGGGTTCGCCAGCGCGAAAACGAACTGAGCGAAGCGCACGCCAATATCGACCGGCTCGAGCAGAATATCGATGGCGCCCAGCGGCAATACGATCTCATCAGCCCGCTGGCGAAGAAGAAGCTGGTTGCCCAGACCGAAGTCCTGAAGACAGAGCGCGACCTGACCGACCAGCAGGGCCAGCTCAAAGTCTATCAGGAGAGCATCGACCGACTGCAGGCGGCCGTGCAGGAAGCCAAGCTGCAACTTGGCGACCTTGCCCTCGAATTGCGCCAGCAGGCGCTGACGGACAAGGCGCAGGCGCTGGCCGAGCTCTCGGTCGTCGACGAGACCATTCGCGGCGCGTCTGACCGCGTCAAGCGCACCGACATCCGCTCGCCCGTCGACGGCATCGTCAACACGCTGGAGGTCAACACCATCGGTGCCTACGTGGATCCCGGCCGCGTCATTGCCGGTATCGTGCCGACCGCCGATACGCTGCTGGTCGAAGCCAAGATTTCGCCGCGCGATGTTGCCTTCGTGCGTCGCGGCCAGCCGGCCGTCGTCAAGATCACGGCCTACGATTTCTCGATCTTCGGCGGCCTCGAGGGTATCGTCGAGAACATCTCGGCCGACAGTCTCGTGGAGAAGGAAAAGGGTGAGACCTACTATCTGGTGCAGGTCAAGACCGACAAATCTGCCCTGGAGCGTGACGGCAAGTCCTATCCGATCATCCCCGGCATGGTTGCCTCGGTCGAGATCATGACCGGCAACAAGACGGTGCTGAGCTACCTGATGAAGCCGATCAACAAGGCGCGCAGCGAAGCGCTGACGGAGCGATAGGATGCTGATCGTCAAGCCAGGCAGCAATGCACTCTCCGAGCTTGAGCCGATCGATGAGCCTTTGCCGGCCATCGGCGCCGATGAGATCGAGCCGCGCTTCCGCGCCGTCGCCGGCCGCGGCGGCGAGCGACGTGGCATCCGCCTCGAACGGATCTACTGGGATGGCCTCGGCCGCATGTCGTCGGCCGGCAAGATGAGCACTGCCGACCTCGTGCACTATACTGCCTCGCAGATGCCCGAGCCCGGCAACCTCGCCTCGCTGCTGCGCGTCCTGAGCTTCAAGTGGGCGCTGCGCCGGCTGGACACCGTCGAGGACGCCTCGTCGATGGCAAACGTCAACGCCATCATTCAGGCGTCGCCGTCACCGACCATCCTGCTGACGCAGGAAAAGAAGATACAGCTCTTCAACGATCCCTTCCTGACCATGCTGCGCCAGCGGCTTCCACTTGGTGATGCCGCGCAGTTGACGAAGAGTTTGCGGTTCTCGATCGACACGCAGATCGACGAGGCCATCGCCACGCTCTATCGCAACCGCGGCAAGACGCTGAACACCGGCTTCACCATTGCCGTCGGCTCGGCCTCAATGAAGGGGCAGATCAATCTGGCGCTGGCGCCAACGCACGAGAAGTCGATGCTGATCGGCTACATCTCGCGCTACTGATCGCGCGTATCTGCGATTGGAAGGCCGACCGAACTGCAGCGCTTGGAATTTGCCACAAGGTAGGCTTCCATTTGGAGTCCCTGTAACATCGTGACGGTGGCTTATGGCGGGACTTGCGATGCGATGATGGTGCCAGTTGGATTCAGGGAGGGTGTCTCCTTCGATGAAACGAGACAGAATTGGAACGGCACTGGCGCCCGGCCATTGGTATGGTCGGCTTAGTATCCGGTTGGAACGGCGGCGTTAGTAGCTGTTTCAACTGAGCCTTCATGGTTTAGGAGAAAACTGGTTGCTCGTGATGCGCCACTTCGGTCGTCTGCTAAACCTCTCGCCTTGGTGTTGTTGTCACATGGAAGCGGGGCGAGCACCGCTGCGCTGGAGTGGCTTGCGTACCGGTTGGCACAACGGGGCTATGTGGCCTTGGCCGTAAATCACCACGGTCACACTGGCGCTGAGCCATATCGAGCGGAAGGATTTCTATGTCTATGGGAGCGCGCGAGAGATCTTAGCGTGCTCTTGAGCGACCCGTCGTGGCGGCTCGCTTTAGGCGGGACGATTGCCGATCGCGCCAATGTCGCTGGGTTTTCGGCTGGTGCTTATACCGCGATGCTTATCATGGGTGCGCCGGTCGCCTACTCCCAATTTGAACCGGGTAATCCCGTCAAGACCCCAATCTGGGGTCCGAGAGAGTTCCCCAATCTCGCTAATCAACTGCAAGAGCTTCAGGCCAATCCGATTTTCCGGGAGTCATGGGAACGGAGGCATGGCGATTATTCCGATGCCAAATTCCGAAGCGCTGCTGTGATTGCGCCCGGCCGTTCGGTGTTGGGTCTTGCTGCGGTGAGTTTGCAACGCATTCAGAATCCCATTCAGATATTTGGGGGAGATGCGGATACGGTGGTTCCTCCAACTGACTGCTGCGAATGGTTGCATAACAATGTGGCCGGTAGTTCACTCGAAGTTCTCAGCGGCGGAGTAGGTCACTACACTTTCCTGCCAGAAGGGTCGGAAACCGGAGTGAAGGCCGATCCAGAGCTATTCCACGACAAACCGGGCGCCGAGCGAAGCGCGATACACGAGCATGTGGCGCGCAGTATTGCGAACTTCTTCAACCGCGCCTGATAGTTGGAGTTCTTGCGACGATGTCGCCGCCCAAACGCCGGTGGCGGTGGCGCACTCTGGCCGTCCCGCTTTTTAGCGTCTCAGAACGCCACGCCTTCGCCCGGAGCTACCTTTTCCAGCGGCATTGCGGAGGCGACCTGCTTGGCGCCTGTGCGCGTTCCGTGGAGGTAGCCCCTGCCGTCCGCAATCGAGTAGAGCGGCACGTAGTCGGGCAGCTTCGTATCGGGCAGAACCTCGTCGCGCATGTTGTCGAGGATGAAGCGATTGCCGTTGACCGCGACGGAAAGCACCGCATGGTAGAAGTGCCGTTTCTGATCGAAGAGCACGACAACGGACATGTCCTTGAGATCGATGCCTTCGGCGTGTAGGGCCGCCATCTTCAGGATCGCGAAATCCTCGCAATCGCCCCGCTGGCGCGAGAGCGTTTCGGCGGGCGTCGCCCAGTAGTCGGCCACCTTGTAGGTATCGATGTCGCGGCTGTAGCGGATCGTGTGGTTGATGGTGACATTGACCGCGTTCAGCTTGTCGCGGATCGAGGATTGCGAGGTCTTAGTGAAGGCAACCTTGATCGCGGTCGCGGCCTCGGAGCATTTGCCGGCGCTGCAGTCGATTGCCGTTCCATCCGTCATTTCCGACAGGGAGGGTGCGAACTTCTTCAGAGCGGCGAGCCGCTTGAAGGGAATGGCGACGGTTCCGAATGCGGCGCTGCCGGTCGGCACAGCAATCGCCGGACGCGCGGCCGGCTGCTCCGGTGCGACGCTCTCCTTCACCCAGCCGGCCGGCTCGGGCTGCAGCGAGCGCGTCAGCGCAGCAACGTCGATGGTGCCGATGGCGTTTGTCGCTAGGCTGAGGAGGTTGGCGACACCACCAAGGGTCAGCGCGCGGGCGGTATCCGCAGCGAAGTCAACGGAGTACATTGCGCCTGACATCCGTGAAGACGGAAGTGCGGAGGCCGACGAAATATTCGGCGAGAACGCAAGGGAGAATGCAGAGAAAGCAAAAGCGGCGATATTGCTTATTTTTATACTGCGCTTCATGGATCGTCGTCTCTCGGTTGGTTGAGAGAAACGTACAAAACAGCTATAAAAATCAGGTATTTAAGCGTGGATAAGGTCGATATAAATTATCCATTCAAAAGAACATAAAAGTTTAGTGTGTCCATCAACCAAGTTTGGGCGAAGGGTTTGCTTTCCCGTGTTACCTGTGCAGATATGAAATCCTGCCAAAAGGCCGGAAGAGGCCGCGATTGCGAGAGTGGGGGAACAGGTGACAGTGCAGTCAATCGAGCCGGTGCAAGGCTCGCATGGTTTACGCTCGACACGGCAAGTGTCGCCTTCGGAAGACGTCGGTTCCCTGAAATTCATCAAGTCCGTTCTCGTAATGTCGATCGTCGTCGCCTGCGGCGTGCTTGCGGGTTGCCAATCCGACGTCGATGGCGTCGCCAAGCACATGAAGACCAACGACATCAAGGCGCCCTCGAGCGAGGTCGACGAGACCTTTGGAGAAACCGGAGCGGAGATCACGCTGCTGCTGCCCAAGGGCGCGACGGGCATCTACGAGGGCACCGCGCGTGACGTGCGCGACGGCGCGGGCCTGGGAGTCGGCGAACTCGGCGGCAACCAGGTCTTCGTCAAGGTTGTCGACGTGGCTTCCGGCGCCCCTGCTGCCGCGACTGCAGTCAGCGCTGCCAGGGCGCGTGGTTCCGTGCTTCTTGTCAGCTATGCATCGCCGGCCGTCACTTCCGCTGTTGCAGCGATTCCGGCTGACCAGCGACCGCCTTTGCTCAATCTCGGCGCGCCTGTGCCGCCGACATCCGGCAATGTCTACAACTTCGTTTCCGATGAGATCGATAGCGCCATCGAAGGCGTGCGGGCAGCTTCTGCCAGCGGCCATATGAAGGTGCTGGTTTTCGCACAGAGCGACTTTCCGGCTGCGGGCGAGGAACGGCTGGCAAGCGCCATCCGCGCCGGCGGCGGTACCTATCTGGGCCTTGCCCGCTACGATCTGACCGATGCTGCCGCCGCTGATGCGGTCAAGAGAGCTAGCGCCAATCTGCAGAACACCGACACCGTGCTTGTTCTGGGGAAAACGGTGATCACCACGACCATTGCCGGCGCCGTGAAAGCCAGCGGCAAGGCGAACGTCACCTTCGTCGGCACCAACGCCTGGCCGCCGCAGACTTACTCGGATCCCTCGGTGGCCGGCACGGTGATCGCCATGGTCGAGCCCGAAGGCTCGACGCTGATTGCCGAGCGCTACCATCGGCACTACAAGCGCACGCTCTCCACCGATGCGGCTTATGGCTACGACGCTGTGGCCGTTGCCTCGGGCATTGTCCGGACAAAGGGGCCGGAGGGAATGAACGCGCAGAACCTGACGAGCAAGGTCGGGTTCCGCGGCGTGACCGGGCTCTTCCGGCTGACGCCCGCCGGTACGGTGGAGCGCAAGATGAGCCTCTATTCCCTCAGCGGCGGCAAGCTGAACCTTCTGGGCGCTACGCCGGCATCGTTCTGAGTATCCAGCAGTTGCAGTCTAAGGCCGTGCCGACGCGAAGAAAGGCTCCGGGCTTTCCACTTCGATGAGCCGTCGGCGCTCGATCTGCCAGAACCGGTTGCCCACGGCGCGCACGAAGCTGCGGTCGTGGGAAACCACGAGGCAGCTCGCCTGATGGGCCATGAGCTCACCCTCCAGCGCTTCCTGCCCGTCAATGTCGAGATGGTTCGTCGGCTCGTCGAGCAGGTAGAAGTTCGGCTCCGTCAACCGCAAAACCAGCATACCGAGCCGCGCCTTCTGACCGCCCGACAGCCGCCCGACGGGACGCGACTGCATGTCGATGGTCATGCCGGCACTCGCCAGCAGCGCCCGCGCCCGCTGATCGCCGACGTCGAAACGGCGGATGATCGTCTCCATCGGCGTGTCCTTGTCCTTGAGGTCGGCAAGCGCCTGGTCGCTGTAGCCAAGTACCAGCGAAGGGGTGGCCTTGATGCCGTCCTGCGCCGTCTCCGCGTTGCCGATCGCCTTTCGCAACATGGCAATCAGCCGGGATTTGCCCGCGCCGTTCTCCCCGAGCAGTACGATCCGGTCACCCTGGCAGATGAACTGCTTGCCGGTCCGGAACAGCGGCGTGCCATCCGGCGTGCGGACCTCGGCGTCGTGGAGTGTCACCAGTACCTTGGCATGCGTGCCGCGGTTGGCGAGCTTGATCGCCCCGGCCGATCGCTCGAGATGGGCGGGCTTGGCCGCATCCTCCAGCTTCTCGGCGCGCTGCTTCAACTGCTTGGTCTTGACCACCAGCAGGTCGCTGCCGGAGTTGATGCCGATATTGTTGAGCTTCGCCGCCTGCTTGCGCAGCTGCTCGGCCGTCTTCATGTCGCGTTCGTAACGTCTCCTGTCGCCCGCATCCGCCTCGTCGAGTGCCGCCCGCGCCCGGCTGAAGGGCAGGGAAAAGACCTGTGATTGCTCCGGCCGTAGAAAGAGCGTGCGATTGGTGACGGCATCGAGGAAGGCGCGGTCGTGGCTTGAGATGATAACTGGCACATCGCGGGGCAGCGCATTGAGCCAATCCTCGAGTGCGGCTATCTTGCCGAGATCGAGGTGGTTGGTCGGCTCGTCGAGCAGCAGCGCGTCCGGCTCCATCACCCAGGTGCACGCCAGCATCGCCAGCCGCTGCCAGCCGCCGCTGAGCTGCCCGACCGGGCGGCTGCGCAAGGTTTCCGGCACGTCGAGCGAATCCAGCACGATGTCGACGCGCCAGCTTTCGTTTGCCTGCTGATCGGCGGGCAGCGCCTGCAGGACGGCATCGTGGAACGGCACGTCAAGCAGCCTGGTCGGTACGTCCTGTTCGACACAGCCGATCGTCAGCCCGCGCGACCGCGTGATCTCACCATGCGTTGCTTCCAGCGCGCCTGAAATGCAGCGCAGCAGCGTAGACTTGCCGCGGCCATTCGCGGCGACGAGCCCGAGGCGGTCGCCCGCATTGATGACGAGGTCGAGCTTGGCAAAGAGCGGTGCGCTCAGGGTGACGCCGAGATTACGGATATTGATAAGGGTCATAATCTTGCTCTGGTCTTGCCGAGCGATCACACGGGCGAGGGCATGCAGCCTTCATCGCATGCGTATGCTGAAAGCTCGGTGGATGATAGTTGCAGCCGAACTGAATGCCCGAACTGCTGCCACGAGGGGCAGACCAGGAAGAGAGTTTGTGAGAAACGGTCTCTGGTCAGCCCTGCAAACGCATCTGCAGGGCGTTGACTGGGCCACGCTGCCGGTTGAACCGGAAATAGAAATTTTGCACGCGACCCTCCTTTCTCTTTGAGTGCATAGGAGAAATAGCATCGCGCATGCAGAAATGCAACCGAAACGGTTGCATCAGGCCTTCTTCAGAAACGCCGTGCGCAGCACGAACCCTTGCCGTCGGCCGGATGCCACGCAGCTTTACGAGCCTAACTTGCACAGGGCAGTTTGGCTGCTATAAGCCCGTCGATCAGCAAATTCTTGCTTTCAGGAGAAGACCATGGCAGGCGGCGACGACGAATACGTTTATGACGAAGTGACGGGTGAATGGCGTCCGGCTTCGGAACTGGCTGCCGCCGGGCAGGGGACTAGCGAGGTTCGAGATGCTTCCGGAAACGTCCTCAAGGATGGCGATTCCGTCACCCTCATCAAGGATCTGAAGGTCAAGGGGGCCAATCAGACCCTGAAGCAGGGTACTGTCATCCGGTCGATCCGGTTGACGGATAACCCTGAAGAGATCGACTGCCGCCACGACACCATCAAAGGCCTTGTCTTGCGCACGGAGTTCGTGCGCAAGCGTTGAGTGGCGTGATTGGCGGAGCACTATTGGGCGTGGGGCAGGATGAGGGCGGCAGCGTCCTTTCCGGTCAGCGCTTCAAACTCCCCAGGATACCGCGCACCAGTGCCCGGCCGACCTGTGTCGCGACCGTACGAGCGACGCTCTTCATCGCGGCTTCGACGACCGTCTCGCGCTGGTAGCCGGACGAGCGGGCGCGACCCTCGGTCTTGCTCTGCTGCTCGGTGTCGTCATCGCCGAAGCCCGGCAGCGTCCAGCGGCCCGAGGCACTGCCCTCGGTCGGCTGCGTCGGCTGTGCCTGCTTGGCTGCGTCGGAGTCGGACGCCTTCTTGGCGCGTGCCGCTAGGATCTCGAAGGCGGATTCGCGGTCGAGATCTTCGTCGTAGACGCCGAGCACCGGGCTCTTGTCCATCACCTGCTGGCGCTCCGGATCGGTCAACGGACCGACGCGGCCTGACGGCGGGCGGATTAGCGTCCGCTCGACGATCGAGGGCGCGCCCTTGGCCTCCAGCGTGGACACCAGCGCCTCGCCAGTGCCGAGCGTGGTGATGACGGTGGCGCAATCGAAGGTAGGGTTGGGACGGAAGGTGTCCGCGGCCGTCTTCACCGCCTTCTGCTCGCGCGGGGAATAGGCGCGCAGCGCGTGCTGGACGCGGTTGCCGAGCTGCGCGAGTACGGTCTCCGGCACGTCTAGCGGATTCTGCGTCACAAAATAGACGCCGACGCCCTTCGAGCGGATGAGGCGCACGACCTGTTCGACGCGTTCAATCAGCACCTTCGGGGCGTCGTTGAAAAGGAGATGCGCTTCATCGAAGAAGAAGACGAGGTTCGGCTTCTCGGGATCTCCCACCTCAGGCAATTCCTCAAAGAGTTCGGAGAGCAGCCATAGCAGGAAGGTTGCGTAGAGCCGCGGGTTCATCATCAGCTTGTCGGCGGCGAGCACCGAGATCTGGCCATAGCCGCGGTTGTTGGTCCGCATGATGTCGGTGATCTTGAGTGCGGGTTCGCCGAAGAAATGCTCCGCGCCCTGTTGTTCCAGCACGAGCAGGCCACGCTGGATCGAGGCGACCGACGACTTCGAGATCAGGCCGAACTGGCTGGAAAGCTCCGTCGCGTTCTCCGCCATGTAGTTCAGCAGCGAGGAGAGGTCCTTGAGGTCGAGCAGGGGCAGGCCGCCCTGGTCTGCGATCTTGAAGGCGATGTTGATGACGCCTTCCTGTGGCTCGGAGGCATCCATCAGGCGCGCGAGCAGCAACGGCCCCATTTCGGCGATCGTGGTGCGGACGCGATGGCCCTTTTCGCCGAAGAGGTCCCAGAAGATGACCGGGAATTGGTCGAATTCGTAGTCGTCGAAGCCGATCTGCTCGGCGCGCTTGGTGAGAAAATCCTTCGGCTCGCCCTTGGCGGCGATGCCCGAGAGGTCGCCCTTGATGTCGGCGCAGAAGACAGGTACGCCGGCCTTCGAGAAGCCCTCGGCGAGCACCTGCAGCGTCACCGTCTTGCCGGTGCCGGTGGCGCCGGTCACCAGGCCGTGGCGATTCCCGAATTTCAGGTCGAGATATTCCGGCTTGTTGATGCTGTCGTCCGGATTGCGGCTGACGCCAACGAAAATCTTGCCATCCTCGAGCATTTCGAAAATTCTCCCTGCGGCCGTCGGCGCCGATTGCGTCAAAATGCGGAGCATGGTTTTCCGCACGGTCATTGTAATATCGCCTCTCTGTTATAAGCAGGGAGTTCAGTGCGGACAACTGTCTGCATTAAAAGGAAAAGTGGGATAAAGCCTGCTTCCGCGGCGCGCGGCTTGAGTTGCTCCGCAAGTTCGATTAACGTTGACGTTAACGTCAAAAATAGGAGGCTGACAATGAATGAAATCGTAGACCAGATCGCCGCGCGTGTGGGTATCACTCCAGAGGTGGCCGAAAAGGCGGTGGGCATGATGCTCGGCTTCCTGCAGCGTGAAGCGGCAGACGGTCCGGTCGCCAAGATGATCGAGGCCATTCCGGGCGCTTCCGATCTCGTCGCCAAGTACAATGGCGAGGGCAATGGCAATGGCGGCGGGATCCTCGGCAGCATCATGGGCGCGCTTGGCGGCGGTGGCATCATGGCGCTCGGCCAGCAGCTGATGTCGGCAGGCCTCGGCATGGGCGAGATCACGACGCTTGCCAAGGAAACCATCGCGGTCGCTGAGCAGCACGCTGGCAAGGAAGTCGTCGACGAGGTTGTTGACTCGGTGCCGGGTCTCAGCCAGTTCGTCTGAGCGACAAGTCAAGACTTTCGGCGGGCGGGCTTGTTCCCGCCCGTTTGCATTTGTAGCTATGGCGTTACGCCGAGCAAGGTCAGCCAGGTTTGCGACCGGTCGCTGGCAGCCTTGCGCCCGGCATCGTCAAGCGCGCGAGGCCCGCAGTAACGCTCGATGTTGGTCCGGTCGGCGTCGTTGATCTGAGGATTGCGCGATGCGGCGATAACCTGACGCCAGGCGCAGCCGAGAACGGGCTCGACAACGATGCCTTTGTTGCAACCGGTGCTCAGGCAGAAAGAGACTTTCCGCTGACTTTCGATGCGGCCGGCGATCGCATCGGCGTAAAGGCCGGTCCAGGCCGCACGAATTTCTTCGCAGCGCTCGGCGGCGTCGCTTTGGTGGCAACTGATCTTCGGCACATAGCTGTCCGCAGGCGGCCAGTCGGCAACCTCGGCGAGGCTGACGCATCCACAGGCAAGAAGAGCTGCGGCAATCAACTGCAACATCGGGCTCCTTTGCTTGGCGCAAACGGCAAGAGAATCACGCGAGACAAGCTCAAGGATTTCTTTACTCGCTGAAGGAGCATTTCTGAAGCGTCATTGCATCAGGTTCGGCAAGGCAAGCTGTCAATGCTTGCTCTTCGTTTCCCTTGCCAGCTGAAGGATGACGTCGTCAGCCGCGTCGGCCAGTGCCATCGCGATTTCAGCCGCCTTCCATCCCCGCTTCTCACCGTTGCGGATGAGTTCGAAGAGGATGGGCTCGAACTCCGACCGGCAAGTCTCCATACGTTGATCGGAAATCGAACGATTCTTAGACAAATGAGTATCTGCCATGTCAATACCCCAAAACCCTCAAGATAGATTTAGCAAGGCGGTGGAAGAGCGCAAGTAAATATATTAATCGAGCTTTAACAATTTCGACTAATATATACTTTATTCGCTAAATGATAGAAAAACGCAAGAAGGGCTCGTCGGGGTTGGACGAGCCCCGCCTTCTTTGTCGCACTGGAATAGCAACGCGGTCAGCAGGAAAAGCTTCTCCGTACAAGCTGGGAGGGTCAACGCATCCATATTTTGTATAGCGTACCGTAAATGTGCTGCGATGGATCACACCAACACATTCATGATACAATATTTCCGCTCGTCATGCGGGAAGCATTGCGAAATTCTTTTCCGCTTTACTTTAGTTAAAAGTGCATTTCTGAAATTACTTTCGGTCATGGTTGTGGATGATCACACCCAGTTCGTGCCATTCTCGGCCATCGCGCCGGATGAGATTCTCGGCGCAAGACGGACCCATGCTCCCCGGTGCATAGGCCTCCGGGGTTTCACTGCTTTTCGCCCATATATCGAGGAACGGCTGCACCGCCGCCCACCCGGCTTCGATGCCGTCGGCGCGCTGAAACAACGTCTGGTCGCCGATAAAGAGATCATAGAGAAGTGACTCGTATCCAGTCATCTTGCCGATGTCGAATTTGTCGGCATAGCGGAAGTCGAGCGAGACGGGGACGGTGTCGACGGAAAGGCCAGGCGACTTGATTGAGATCTCCATGCTCAGCCCTTCATCCGGCTGCACCTGGATGACCATCTTGTTTGGCGGCAGGTTGCGCTGGACATCTGTCTCGCGAAACTGCGCGAAGGGCACTTGCCGGAAGGTTATGACGATCTCGGTATCGCGCGCCCTCATCGCCTTGCCGGTTCTGAGATAGAATGGCACGCCCGCCCAGCGCCAAGAGTCCACATAGAGCTTCAGCGCCACGAAGGTTTCGGTGTTGCTGCCGGGCGAGACGTCCTTCGTCTCCCGGAACGCCGTAATATCGTTGCCATCGAGCTTGCCGGCCGTATAGGCGCCGCGTACGGCATGGGCAACTGCTTCCTCTGGCGTGTAGATGCGCAGCGCGCTCAGCGCCTTGCTTTTTTCTGTACGGATCGCTTCCGCACCAAAGCCGTTCGGAGCCTCCATCGCGATCATTGCCAGTAACTGGAACAGGTGATTGGGGACCATGTCGCGCAGCGCGCCGGTGGCGTCATAGAATTTGCCGCGGGTGCCGACGTCGACCGTTTCTGCGGCGCTGATCTGCACGTGGTCGATATAGTTGTTGTTCCAGAGGGCTTCGATCATCATGTTGGCGAAGCGGGCGGTGAGAATGTTCTGCACCGTTTCCTTCCCCAGGAAATGGTCAAGACGATAGACTTGGCTCTCTGAGACGTTGCCGAGGATGCGGGTGTTCAACGCGCGGGCCGAGGCGAGGTCGGTGCCGAACGGCTTCTCGATTGCAATGCGCCGGAAGCATCCATCGGCCTCCCTGGTCAGCCCATGCGCGGCAAGCTTTTCGACCAGCGGTCCGAAGAACTGCGGCGGCACGGCGAAATAGAAGGCGGCGTTGCAGCTCGTCAGGTGCTTCTTGATTTCGAGGAATATTTCGTCCTGCGTGAAATCGCCTGAAATGTAGGAAATGCGCTGGCGCAGCCGCCGCCATGCCTCGTCCGTCTCCGGTCGGATCGGATCGCTCAGCCCCGCGAGGAAGCTATCCAGCCGCGCTACCAGCGAAGCGTCATCGCCGGGGTCTATCCCGACGCCGAGAATCTTCAGGTCGTCACCGACCAGCCCGCTTCGCGTCAGATTGATGATCGCCGGTATCAGCAGGCGCCGCGTCAGGTCGCCGGTGGCGCCGAAGATGACAAGTGTGGCTGGCGGAATAGGTGCGGCGTCCATGAAGGTCTCCTCGCTGTTCCCGTCGACTATAGTGCGTGCTGGTGCGGCGACAAGCAGCAGCATGCCGCTCGCCCATTGCAGGGTAATGTCAGCCGAGCTAGCCGCCGTCCTGTTGGTTAGCCCTGGCGCCTTGGCACAACCGCCCCTCAGCCCTTGACGGCCACCATGAAGATCCGCGGGAACCGCAGCAAGACGCGACCGTCCGACATCTTCGGGTAGGCCTTTTCAACGCGGCCGAGATAGTCTGCCAGGAATGCTTCACGGTGCTCTTCGCCGGCGTGATCAAGATAGGGCCTGAAGCCCGTTCCCTTGACCCATTCGACGATCGCCGCGGCATCCGCCATGGGATGGTTGTAGGCGGTATGCCAGATGTCGACGCGGGCAGCCTTGCCGATGAGCCGGCTGTAGTAGGTCGACGGCGGTGGCAGCGACTGACGGCGAACGCTTTTGGCTTCGAAGGCGGCTTTCCAAGGCCCGGCGTGTGCCGTCTCCTCCATCAACAGATGCGTGGGCTCGGTCAGATTGTCAGGCATCTGCACCGCCAGCACACCGCCTGGCGCAAGTCCGTCCATCAAGCGATCGAGAATGTCGAGATGGTTCGGCAGCCATTGGAAGACGGCGTTTGCAAAGAGCAGGTCTGCCGGTTCGCTCGGTTGCCAGATGGCAAGGTCGGCCTCGACGAAGGGCGTGCCGGGCATACGCTTGCGGGCGGCTTCCAGCATATTCAGGTCGCTGTCCAGGCCGGAAACGCCGGTTGCCCCGAAACGCTCGACAATCAGCTCCGTCGAATTGCCCGGCCCGCAGCCGAGATCCACGGCGTGACGGACGCGCTCGAGCGGCACCTGCGCCAACAGATCGCGTGCAGGGCGCGTGCGTTCATCCTCAAATTTGACATACTGGCTGGCAGACCATGCCATGGGTCTTCTCCCCTGTTATGCAGCTGTCCCGGAACGCTGAACGCGCACCTTGTCGATGTTGCGGCCATCCGGCCTCGCGAGTGGGTTCGTCCGTCGCAGCAGACGCTTGATACCAGCGGATGAGGCCGGCGAGCGCCAAATTCAGGGAACGGAGAGCAAGAGGCCCGCAAGAACTCGCCCTTATCGCCGCTATATGACAGTATTTCTTGAAAGGGAGAAGAGGGCCGCCCGACCGCATGCCCGGGCGGAGCTTAAAAATGTCAGGCCGCCAGGATGGTGATGCCGTGGGCGTTGGCTGCGGCCTTCATGCGCTCCATCGTTTCCGCGGAAGGCGTCGCCTTCGGCGGTTCCTGCGAGCCGGCAGCTTCCAGGAATTCCGCCATCTCGCTGTCGACGATCGCCGAGAAGACGGCGGCTTCGGGACCGGGATTGGAATAGGCGTGCGGCTGGTTCGCCTCGATGCGGACAATGTTGCCTGCCGTGGCTTCGAATTCTTCCAGGCCGTTCTCCATCGCGCGGCGAATGGTCAGCCGGCCTTCAATGATCCGGAAGACTTCGGGGCTCGCATGGCGGTGCAGCGGCGTCCGGCTGCCCGGTGGCACGGTAATATCGAAGATGTTGAGCCAGGCTCCCTGCAGACGAGCCCGTCGCTCGATCCGATCGCCCAGCACGAAGAACACCTTCGCGCTCGCCTGGGCAGGCGCTTTCACAAATGAGTTGGACATCATGTCTCGCTTTTCTTTTTCTTGGCGGCGAGCCCGTTAGACTTTTCCGAAGCCCTTGGCAACCCGCAGCCGCCGATCGTCGCTGTCGCGATTTGTCCCGGCGCATATGGGTTCTTGCATTTGCCGCTTCAAGCGGCGGCACTCTCTTGGCCGACTTTCTGCGCCGCCAGAATGCGTTTGGCGACTTCCTCCAAGGCTTTCGCGTTGTCCTTGGCGATGGATCCGGCGATGGCTTCAGCGCTGCAATATTGCCCGGCGAGGCATCATCGAGAGCGTCGTTTTCCTTCTGTGTCAGTTGCCGATCGAGACGGAAATAATCCAGGCTCTGGACGTCGGCATCCGTGACAACGGTGGAGCAATAGAGATCGGTGCCGGTAGGATTGAGGAGTGCATTCGCCTGGTAGGAAGCCGTGCTTGCCTGTCCCTGCATCAGGATTGAAATCGAAGGCGTATCATGGGCGGGATGCATCCACCGATGGCGCCCCAGTCCTTCTTGTCTGTATTCGACATGAAAAGCGCCGCGCGCTGCGGATGTCATAGGCGGGTATGAGGACAGTGGACAGACCCTTGTCCAGCGTCGCTGTTCCCAGCCGCTGCTTCAGCTTTGCCTCAAGCACATCAGCATCGTAGCTCGGATCGTTAAGGCCGAACGGATTGAAGACGTCGGAAAGAGAGGACTCCCGGAAAGTATCGGCGCCTAAGTTTGCGTAAAGACCGAGCAGATCGGCCGGTGTGCAGGCTGCCTCGCCGGCTTTTGATGGGTGAGGGCAGGTCAGGCCGGCCGCAATGATGCCGCCGGTCGAGGTCCCCGCGATCAAGTCGAAGGCCTTGTGCAGCGGCAGCCCGTCACGTTGCTTTGCCAGTTCCACCAGGATGACGGCTGGAATGATGCCGCGGATACCGCCGCCGTCGATCGAAAGAATAAAACGCGTTGCCATTTGCCCCTCCACACCGGTTTATCCGGTCATGGAGAGTATGAATTACAACCATAGTAATATTACAAACTGAAGCGCTCTTTTTGGTTGAAGCTGGTTGTGGGGCTGGCGGTCAGAACTGCGTGATGACGCTGATCCCGACGCCTTCGGCTCGATCCAGCGTCATCAAGCCTGGAATTGCCTCCTCAAGTGCGATGCGCCGGCCGATCAGCTTCTGCGGCGCGATCTTGCCGGTCGTGACCATCGACAGCATCGCATCGTAGCGCCAGGCCTGCATGCCATGGCTGCCGTAAATCTCCAGCTCGTGACTGATCACTTGCGCCATCGGAATCTGCGGCGTCGCGTAGTCGTCGAGCATCAGGCCGACCTGCACGTGCCGCCCGCGCCGGCGAAGGTTCTTGATCGAGTTGAAGCAGGTGACCGGATGGCCGAGTGCGTCGATCGAGACATGAGCGCCACCCCTGGTGATCTCGCGCACCGCCTCCGCCACGTCGGCGACGCTGCTTGCGTTGATCGTCGCCACCGCGCCGCATTCGCGGGCGAAGGCAAGCTTCTCGTCGGAAAGGTCGATGCCGATCGCGTTGGCTCCGAGTGCCGTTGCAATCATGATCGCCGAAAGGCCGACACCGCCGCAGCCGTGCACGGCGATCCATTCGCCAGGGCCGGTGCGCGCGTGATCGACGACGGCGCGAAATGATGTCGCGAAGCGGCAGCCGAGGCTT
>NZ_AKKA01000016.1 GCF_000282035.1 Rhizobium sp. CF122 | reverse complement strand
CGATCACCACGTCAAATTCCATGCTCTCGCGTTCGGGCAGTTCAGTCGTATCGGTCATGCATCCATCTCCGCTTGGCCGACATTGCGGCCATATTCCCCGTGATGGGGTTATCTCTTGTCAAAACGAAGGGCTATTGTCGAGCCGGGAAACGACAGCGAATCCCCCAATTCGCGCAACAGTATTTCTAGCGCCAAATAAATATACGCACCTTACGTAAACGTCAAACGATAAACAAGTGGCGAGCGCCGCTTTCGTCGCCACTCTACGCGCCGTATAGAGAGACGGACGACAGGAGGAATTCGACATGGATCTCGGCATCAAAGGCAAGCGCGCACTCATTCTAGCGTCGTCGCGCGGATTGGGTCATGGTATCGCCGTGGCTTTGGCGCGCGAGGGGGCGAATGTGCTCCTTTGTGGGCGGAGCGGCGAAACACTGGAGGCAAATTGCCGCGCCATCAACGCCGAAGGAATTGGCAAGGCCGATTGGATCTGGGCCGATCTCTCCGACGAGAATTTTGTGGAGACCGTAACCGCCGCCGTAGGCGACAAGCTTGGCGGCGTCGATATCCTAGTCAACAACACCGGCGGCCCGACGCCGGGAACGACGCAGGACATGACGACCGAAAAACTGGAAACCTATTTCTTTTCGATGGTGCTGCGGGTGATTGCGCTCACCAATGCACTGCTGCCACCTATGAAGGAACAAGGTTGGGGGCGTATTCTCACCGTCGCATCATCGGGCGTCATCGAACCTATCGCCAACCTCGCGCTTTCGAATACGCTGCGCCCTGCCCTCGCCGGTTGGAGCAAGACGCTGGCAACAGAGATCGGACGCTTTGGAATCACGTCGAACCTTCTGCTTCCCGGAAGCATCCTGACCGGTCGCCTCGACGACCTCGATGGCGCCGCCGCCAACAGGACAGGCAAAAGCCTCGATGAAATCCGTTCGGCAAAGGAAGCTGCTATTCCCGTCGGTCGCTACGGAACGATCGACGAGTTTGCGGCAGCCGCCGCCTTTCTTTGCAGCCAGCCCGCGAGTTACATCACCGGCAGTCTTGTGCGCTGCGATGGCGGCGCTGCCCGTTCCGTCTGATTGAAAAGGGGAAACTGCGAGAATGTCTGCGATTGAACCTTCGCAATGCCTACAAAGGGTCACATCAGCACATTCTTTCATTACAGAAATTTAAGCCATTATAACCACTTAGTGATGGCCGCTTGGCTAATTGTGTCTTTTTTGCGCCGTAATGAGCGTGGTTCAATAGAGCCTGGATTTACGCGCAATTTGCCCCAACCCGGTCTCGCTCATGAAGAAATTTTTGGTCACGGTCTGCATCATCGCTGCTGCCAGCATTGGCGCATGGCAATATAGGGAACGCATCCCTTATCTTTCTCAATTTTTACCGAAGACGCCGCAACAGGCCGATGCGGTCGACGGTGGCCTCCAAACGGCCGGCGATGCCTCCCAGAGATCCAGTGATCAAAAGGGCGGCGGCAAGGGCCGCAACCGCAACGGCGGGCCAACGCTGGTAAAGACGGTCGCGGTGGTGAAGACCATCCTGCCGCGAGATGTGACGGCCTCCGGCTGGGCTGATGCGGACGACACCACGACGATCGCGGCCCAGGAACAGGGGATCGTTACGAAGATCCTCGCGTCGGACGGCGCCACTGTCAAACAGGGAGACCTGATCGCCGAGCTTGATGCCCGCACGGCACAAGCAACGGTCGACAAGGACAGCGCCATGGTCGTCCGCGACCAGGCCACCCTGGCGGAGGCCGAGACAGCGTTGGCACGCGCCAACGACTTGCTGAGCTCAAAGGCCGGTACACAGCAAAGCTACGATCAGGCGAAGGCAGCGCGCGACACGGCGGCGGCCACGGTCGAGGCGGACAAGGCGGCGCTGGCGGCCGATCAGGTTCTGCTCGAGCACACCGATATCCGCGCGCCCTTTGACGGACGCCTCGGCGACATCTCGGTGAGCCCCGGCGCCTTTGTGAACGCCGGCTCGGCGATCGTAACGATCGCAAAGTACGATCCGATCTATGTGAAGTTCCACCTGCAGGAGCGCGATCTGAGGCAATTGAAGCTCGCCCTCGCCGCAGGGCCGGTGGATGTAAGCACGGTTCCGCAATCCAATAAGGGCAAGCCGCGCCAGGGCCATATCAGCTTTTACGACAACGCCGTCGATCCCGCTTCCGGCACCATTCTCGCGAAGGCGAAATTCGAGAACGCGTCCGGCGCCCTCTGGCCCGGTCAGTCGGTCAACATTGTCGTCCACTTCAACAACAATGAGCAGCAGGTCGTCGTTCCGACAGTGGCGGTCAGCCCGGGCGCGGACGGTTTCTTCGCCATTGTCGCGCGCGATGGGAAAGCGCACGTGACGCCTGTCACCGTGGCGCGTGCAAACGGCGGCTTCACGGCCATCTCAAAAGGCCTCGCGGAAGGCGATCACGTCATCATCGAGGGCCAGGCTCAGCTGGTTGATCAGCAGGCGGTGAAGGAACAGTTCGACGACAAGGCATTGAACGTTGCCTCTGCGGACCAAACCTCGGGCAAGACCGAAATCATCACAGCGGGCACGGAACAATGATACCGAATTTCTGTATCCGACGTCCTGTCGCGACAACGCTGCTTGCCATCGGCGTCGTGCTTGCCGGCCTTGCTGGCTATCAACTCGTACCGGTGGCAGCCCTGCCGCAGGTCGATTTCCCGACGATCAACGTTTCCGCCGCCCTGACAGGCGCCTCACCGCAGACGATGGCGACCTCGGTCGCCACGCCGCTGATCAAGCAGTTCCAGACAATTCCCGGCATCAGCGAAATCAGCGCCACGAACTCGCTCGGCAATACGAGCATCGTTCTGCAGTTCGACCTCAACCGCGATATCGACGCGGCGGCTGCCGACGTTCAGGCGGCGATCTCGCATGCGACGCGCCAGCTCCCCGACAACATGACGACGCCGCCAAGCTACCGCAAGACGAATCCCGCGGATGCTCCGGTCATGCTGCTTGCCGTGCAGAGCGACACCATGCCACGCAGCAAGCTCGATGAGATTGCCGAAGACATCATCTCGCCATCCCTCTCGACGCTTCCCGGCGTCGCCGAGGTTTCGGTATTCGGCGCACAGACCTACGCGGTTCGGGTCGAGGTTGATCCGAATAAGCTTCTCAACCGCGGCATCGGCATCGACACGGTCAACCAGGCGCTGGTTGCGGCCAACAGCCAGGTTCCCGTCGGCTCTCTACAGAACAACACGCAGAGTATGACGATCAATGCGAACACCCAGCGGACGAATGCCAACGAATTCCGCACGCTGGTGATTGCCAATCCGAACGGCGCGCCGATCCATCTCGGCGATGTCGCCGACGTGCAAGACAGCGTCGAGAATCTGAATACCGGCAGCTGGTACGATGGTAGCCGCGGCATCATTCTCGCCATTCAACGTCAGCCCGATGCAAATACCGTTGAGGTTGTCGACGCGATCAGAGCGAAGCTGCCGGGCCTGCACGACGAGATTCCGGCCTCGGTTTCGACGAAGGTCATGAACGATTCAGCGCAGCCAATCAAGGACGCGATAGCGGACGTCAAATTCACGCTACTCCTGACAATCGGCCTCGTCGTCCTGGTTATCTACCTCTTCACCGGCCATCTAACGGCAACGATCATTCCCGGGCTCGCCGTACCACTATCGTTGATCTCCACCTTCGGCATGATGTATGTGCTCGGCTACAGCATCGACAACATCTCGTTGCTCGGACTGACGCTTGCCGTCGGCCTTGTGGTTGATGACGCGATCGTCATGCTGGAAAACATTCTCCGGCATGTCGAGGAAGGAATGCCGGTTCTCGATGCGGCGATCAAGGGCGCCGGCGAAGTCAGCTATACCATCATTTCGATGTCCGTATCGCTGATTGCCGTCTTCATTCCGATCCTGCTGATGGGCGGCGTCGTCGGCCGTATATTCAACGAGTTCGGCATGGTCGTTGCCATTGCGATCGTGGCCTCTGCAATCGTTTCGCTCACAGTGACGCCGATGTTGGCGTCGCGCCTCGGTAGCGGCCACGAGCGGCCCCCGCTCTTCATCCGCTGGTTCGACGCCGGTTTCGAGCGGACGCTCAGAGGCTATGAGAGATCGGTCGGCTGGTGCCTGGAGCATCGCCCGACGGTTCTTGCACTGTTCGTGGCGTCTGTCGGGTTGACCATCTACCTGTTCATGACGCTGCCCTCGAGCTTCTTCCCCACCGAAGATATCGGCCGCCTGAACATCACGACGCGCGCTCGTCAGGACATTTCCTATCCAGCAATGCAGGCGCTGCAGAACCAGGCCGCAGAACTCGTGAAGCAAAACTCCGCCGTCAACCACGTGATGTCGATCGTCGGCGGCAATGCACGCAGCCCACTCAACAACGGCACTATGTATGTCGAGCTCAAGGACAAGGATCAACGTCCGCCACTTGATCAGACCTTGAGGGAGTTGCGAGCGAGCATCAGCAAGATTCCGGGCCTTCAGGCATACATAACGCCGCAGCAGAGCCTCCGCTTCGGCGGCCGCCAGACGGCGAGCCAATACCAGTTGGTCGTCCAGGCACTGAGCGCCGATCAGACGAACATCTGGGCAAACAAGATCCAGCAAGCGATGCGCGCCGACCCGCGTTTCACTGACGTGGCTTCCGACGCGCAGAACAACGCATTGCAAGCCAATATCGTCGTTGACACCGAGAAGGCGGCGGCCTTCGGCATCACCGACGGGCAGTTGCGTACGACGCTGCAGGAAGCCTTTGGCGGCTATACGGCGGCACAGATTCAGTCGACCGGCGACAGCTATGACGTGATCGTGGAATATGACACCAGCAAGCCATGGGACGATCAGAAGCTTCAGGAAATCCGCGTCGCGTCCAACGGCGGCGCCCTGGTTCCCCTGTCGACCTTTGCGACGGTCCAGCGCACAACAGGCCCGGTGACCATCAATCAGACCGGTCAGCTTGTGTCGACAACGGTCTCGTTCAATCTACCTGCAGGCGAGGCGCTCGGCGACGCCACAGCCGCGATCGACCAGATCAAGAAGGATATCAATATGCCCGCGGACGTCTTCACGTCCTACGGCGGCACCGCGCAGATATTCCAGCAATCTCAGGGCAACACCCCGCTGCTTATTCTGGCGGCCGTGCTGACCATCTATGTCGTGCTCGGCGTCCTCTACGAGAGCTTCATCCATCCGTTGACGATTCTTTCAGGCCTGCCGGCTGCGGCACTCGGCGCCTTGCTGGCACTGAAGGTGATGGGCTTCGATCTTTCGATCATCGCCCTCATCGGCCTGCTGATGCTGATCGGCATCGTCAAGAAGAATGCGATCATGATGATCGACGTCGCATTAGAAAATCTGCGCTCCGGCAATGGCATGTCGCCGTCGGAAGCGATCCACGAAGCCTGCGTCCGACGCTTCCGCCCGATCATGATGACGACCTTCTGTGCCCTCCTCGGCGCACTTCCGATCGCGCTCGGAAGTGGGGCAAGCTCGGAACTACGCCAGCCGCTCGGCATTGCAGTCGTCGGCGGTCTTGTCGTGTCGCAAGCGCTAACGCTGTTCATCACCCCGGTCATCTTCGTCGAAATGGGCAGGCTTAGCGATTGGCTTCTCAGTCTCGGTCGCAAGAAGAAGACCGAGCACAATGAGGACACGCCTCAAGCAATAGCTGCCGAATGAACGAGAAGCGGGCGTAAATGCCGCATTTTTCGCTTCAAGCCTTGAATAACAACGGCCTCTGTGGCATCACGCGCCCTCCTTGAATTCGGGCGCGCCGTTTCCGCGCCTTCGCGGAGGCTGGCCTCCCGATCTCAAAACATAATCGGCAGGATGAGGTGCGAGCATGGCTCAAGCGCTGGGATTCGACTTCGGCACAACGAACACGGTTTTGGCCACGGCAGACGGGCAGACGACGCACTCAATGGCCTTTACAAGCGCCGCCGGCAGTGCCGACAGCATGCGCACTGCCCTGTCCTTCATGAAGGATCCGCAACTCGGCGCGTCAGCCTTGAAGGTTGAGGCGGGCCATGCTGCGATCCGGCAATTTATCGATAATCCCGGTGACTGCCGGTTCCTGCAGTCGATCAAGACCTTTGCGGCAAGCGCTCTTTTCCAGGGCACCCTCATCTACGCGAAGCGTCACAGTTTCGAGGATCTGATGGAGGTCTTCATAAGGCGCCTGCGCAACTACGCCGGTGACAATTGGCCGTCCGACGTCAAGCGCATCGTTACCGGCCGCCCCGTGCATTTTGCCGGCGCGAACCCTGACCCTGCGCTGGCGACGGAGCGCTACAACGAGGCGCTTTCCCGCTTCGGCTTTCCAGAAGTTCACTACGTTTACGAACCGGTGGCGGCTGCATTCTACTTCGCGCAGAATCTGAAGTCGGACGCCACTGTGCTCGTTGCCGACTTCGGT
Source organism: Rhizobium sp. CF122 (assembly GCF_000282035.1). GTDB lineage: Bacteria > Pseudomonadota > Alphaproteobacteria > Rhizobiales > Rhizobiaceae > Rhizobium. Next base: position 23,831 of record NZ_AKKA01000016.1, on the reverse strand, counting down.
GGTGGTACGACCGACTATTCGCTCATCCGGTTCGAAACGGTCGGCGGAAAACTGACGGCGACCCCCATCGGTCATTCGGGCGTCGGGATCGCTGGTGACCACTTCGACTATCGCATGATCGACAACATCGTTGCCCCGCAGATCGGCAAGGGGAGTCATTTCAAGAGCTTCGACAAGATCCTTGAAGTTCCCACGAACTACTATTCAAGCTTCGGCCGCTGGAACCAGCTCTCCATCTTCAAGACGTCGCGCGAATTCGAGGATCTCAAAAAGCTCGTACGCACCGCGCTCGAACCTGAGAAGCTTGAGACCTTCATCGATCTGGTCGATCACGACGAGGGTTATCCGCTCTATCAGGCCGTGTCGGCCACGAAGATGGCACTCTCGGCTGCGGACGAGGCAGCCTTCGACTTCGCCCCTCTCGGCCGTGGCGGTCACCGTACAATCCGCCGGGCCGACTTCGAGAGCTGGATTGCAGATGACCTCGCGCGGATCGAAGGCGCCCTCGACGACGTGCTGGAGAAGACGAACACGACATCTGATATGATCGATAAGGTGTTCCTCACCGGGGGCACGTCGTTTGTCCCGGCTGTGCGCCGCATCTTCACAGAGCGCTTCGATACGGACCGCATCGAGACCGGGGGCGAGCTGCTTTCCATCGCGCACGGCCTGGCATTGATTGGCGAACGCGAGGACATCACGCAATGGACGGTGCAATAGGTCGGCTCGTGGCCAGAGCGCTCTTTCATTGACGTCTCGGCTTCGCTAAGGTCGCCGTCATGATCTCCGTCAACGAACTCTCTCCGGGCGAACTCGCCGCGCTTCTGCATTTCCATGCCGAAGCGGGGGTGGAATGGCTGCTCGAGGAGGAAGCTGTCGACCGCTTCGCGGAGTTCGAGGCGATGAAGGCGGCGCGACGGAATGCGGCCTCTTCCCCGCAGGCCACTGAAGCTCGGGAAGCTTCGCCACGCCCGGCGGCTCAGGCGACACAGAGGAATGCGCCTGCCCCCGAGCGTGCCGCCCAGCGACCGCAACCTTCAATCCCGGATGGCGAGGCCGTGCAACAGGCACGCGTCACGGCTGAGAGCGCCCGCTCGCTGCAGGAGTTGAAAACGGCGATCGAGGCATTCAACGGATGCAATCTCAAGCACAGCGCACGTTCGACGATCTTCGCCAGCGGAGATGCGACAAGCGGAATCATGGTCATCGGTTCGGCGCCAGGGGCCGACGATGATCGCGAAGGCCAACCCTTTGCCGGGCGACCTGGGCAACTGCTCGACAAGATGCTCGCCGCAATCGGTCTACAGCGCGATGCGATACTGCTGACGCAGGTCATTCCCTGGCGCCCCCCCGGCAATCGCATTGCGTCGACCGCCGAGATGGATATCTGCCGGCCCTTCATCGAGCGGCAGATCGCGCTTGCCGAGCCGAAGGCAATTCTCGTGCTCGGCAATTTTGCTGCCCGGGTTTTTTTCGGCGAAAATGACACGATTCACGGTTTGCGCGGGCAATGGCGGGAGATCGCGGTCGGGAACCGCGTCGTTCCTGCGATCGCGACATTGCATCCGCAAGATCTATTGACGGCACCCGTCAACAAGCGCCTCGCCTGGAACGATCTTTTGGCTTTTCAGGCCAAACTGGCAGCACTCTAATCTGCTCCCAAAATAGGCAATTATAAACGCTTTATGAAAACATCTATGCGATTTACGCATATCTGCCTCTTATTCTAACGCATTGAAAACCTCATGTTGCAGTGCAATATTGTGGTGTGTCTTGGGAGGAATCAACAGGAACCAAGGCAATGACTGCACGTTTTCGTCCTATCCACTGCGGGTTTGAAACCCTTCGCCTTGCCAATGAGCAGGGTCGCACAACGCAAAGCTACAGCCGCATCGGCTTCGCCACGAACGAGCAGATGGTTGCTCGCGGTACCGGCGCCAGCGGACGCATCGCACGTCCCGCCACGATCTTTGCGGATTTTCAGCAGTACTGAGGTCGAGGCTGGTAATTGCTGGCCTCCCATTGCGTGGCCTTATCGCCAAGCGCATTCTCGCGGATCTGGCCGCTTAGTAGGCGGCGCTTTGTCGCGACTATCTCGTTCCCCAGTGGAACGCCTCATCCACGTACGCGAACTTGATCGCTTGCCACTGACTGTACTGTTCGACGAACGAGCGCGACATCCAGAGTAGAGGTTTCCTTTCGGTCGTTTCCCAGCCAATAGATCCTTGCTGCGCTGCTTTGGCAAAAAGCCGCTGCAAGTGCGTGCGCGAAATCATGAAATCCGCCGCAAGGGCGCGACTGTCGACATGACCGACCACAACGCGCTCGGGGTCATTTCCTACCAGATCCATTCGGGATACCAGGTGATCGACGATCAGACCCCCAGCGTCGGTCCACAGGAAAAGCGCCACATCCTCCGCGGGCTCCCGCCACAGTGGATCTTGAAGGCAATTGCGTGCGATACGCGGCTGAAGGATCCGAACCAATTCCGGATGGGCCTCAACATGGGCGGCCCGATTTCCACCGTCCACCAAATCAAGGGCTCCTAGGTTCGAGACGAGCCATCCCAATATCGCCTGATGACTGATCTCTGCCGGCTCGAAGTGGCGCGGACGACGCCGCTCCGCCCCTGGCTCGTAGGCTATGAAGCGGTAGGTGAAGAGTTCCTCGATGAAGCTCAGCACCGTGTTGCGGCTAGCCACCTTGCGGGACGTGATCTCGCCCGTCAGTCGGGCAGCTGTGAAACCTGACGCCGGATCAGCAGGATCGCGCTCCATGGCAAGGGCGTAAGCGGTCTGCGTCAGCAGCCAGCGCTGCTGGGAAGCAAGCAATCGTGCCAGTCGTGGGCCAGCATCGAACATGCCGCGCATGCGCCCCGCGTGGAAGCGGATGGCTAGGATGAACTTCGGGTTCGCAACCAAGTCTTCGGCATTAAAAGGCATTTTTCTCCCGACGCGCGCATACCCGGCGTCGGCACTCCCGAGGCACCACGACGTCCGATCAACCCAATAACATGCGCATTCGCGAATAAATGAAGCTTCGTCAAGTTCATAAGCCGCAACAAACGTTCGGATACGTTCACTATTTCGTTTGAATTTCTCCCGCATAACGAGAGAACTTCAGCGAAACGATCACAAAGAAAAATGGAAGCGGCTTTCACGATCCGGCTTGCCGGGCGGCGCGCCGCTCCAGATCAAGTTGGTGTTCGCGGTAGATGATGAATATCCCGGCTGCGACGACAATCGCAGTTCCCATCAGCGTGCTGCCGCCTGGGACATCGCCAAACACAAAATAGGCGATGACGCTTCCGATGACGATCGATGTGTACTCGAACGGAGCAACCGTCGAGACATCCGCGTGCCGATAGCTCTCCGTAAGCAGGATTTGCGCCACGCCCCCACAGAAGCCGGCCGCAACGAGAAGCAATTGCGGTTTCAGATCAAGGACCTGCCAACCGAACGGAACCGTCACGAGCGAGAACACTGTGGCAATGATCGAAAAATAGAGAACGATTGTCGCCGTCTTCTCTTCCTCAACCAATCGCCGCACCTGAATCATCGCCATACCGCCGAGCACAGAAGCCAGCAGCACCGTGATCGCACCGATCGCCTGCTCGGCATGGATGCCGCCCTCGCGAAAAAGCGTGAGCTTCGGCCAGGATATGATGGCCACGCCCACCATTCCGAAAAGTACCGCGCTCCAGCGGTAGATTCGTACGGTTTCACCGAGGAACAGCGCCGCAAAAATCACGGCGACAAGCGGCATCGCGTAGCCGAGCGCAATCGCCTCTGGCAGCGGCAGGTGCAGCAGCCCGTAGAAGCCTAGTCCCATCGATATGATGCCGAGCGTCCCCCGCTTCAGGTGTCCGATCGGATTGGCAGTATAGAATGCCGATCGCAACTGCCCGCGATAGGCTAGGTAAGCCATGATCGGAAACAGCGCAAAGAAGGAACGGCAGAAAGTCACCTGCCCCGGCTGGATGTCGCTGCCGGCAAGCTTGATGAAGGTCTGCATTACAAGGAAGACAACAACCGAGCCGACCTTGAACGCAATGCCCCTCATCGGGTTTCCCGTAGCCGACCGCATGTCTTGAACTCTTGTATTGCTGTTTTGAAGCAGGAGAATGCGCCAGACTCGACGCAGCGTGACTGTGACAGTCGTTGTGCCGAATGAACAGATAGAAAATCGGAAAGTTTACAGAGCCACCGAGCAGACCAGATGACCGCCACTCTCGATACGCGTAGCAACCGAGGAAAATTGGTACAAACCCCGAGATCTCAGCGCCGGCAATACGAAGCATAGTCGTCGTTCAGCGAACTCAAGGCGACGAGGCGATCAAAGCAGCCATCAACCTCAAATCCCATTCCCAGATCCGCCCAGATATAGCCGTTCCCAGAGTCTCCAAATCTTCCGCTGCCTCGATTTCGCTTTAACTTTAGTTCAGACTTTAATGTAATCATGCCCTCAAAATTTGTGGCGGAGTGCCCACTCCGCAGACGAAGCAGCCATCCGCTCAAGGTCTTCAGGGAGCATCATGCGTACAGATACCGGCCAGGTCATCAATCTGGCAGACTACCAGCCCACCGAATTCGTTCTGGAACGCGTGGACCTTACCTTCGAACTCGATCCGACTGAAACCAAGGTCGAGGCACGACTGATCTTTCATCGCCGCGAAGGCGTCGATCCCAAGGCCCCGCTGGTGCTCGATGGTGATGAGTTAACACTGTCCGGCCTGCTGTTCGACCAGATGGAAATGCCGGCGAACCAATACACGGTAACGCCTGAAAGCCTGACAGTCCGCGATCTGCCGGCATCCGAGCCGTTCGAACTGACGATCACAACGATCATCAACCCCGAAGCCAATACGAAGCTGATGGGCCTCTACCGCACCGGCGGTATCTACTGCACGCAGTGTGAAGCCGAAGGCTTCCGCCGCATCACCTATTTCCCGGATCGCCCCGACGTCCTGGCGCCCTACACGGTCAACATCATTGCCGACAAGGCTGCCAATCCGCTGCTGCTGTCGAACGGCAACTTCCTCGGCGGCGCTGGCTATGGCGAAGGCAAGCACTTTGCCGCCTGGTTCGACCCGCATCCGAAGCCAAGCTATCTCTTCGCGTTAGTCGCCGGCGATCTTGGTGTCATCGAAGATACGTTCACGACGATGTCCGGTCGCGAGGTCGCGCTGAAGATCTATGTCGAGCATGGCAAGGAACCGCGCGCCGCCTATGCGATGGACGCGCTGAAGCGCTCGATGAAGTGGGACGAGGACGTCTTCGAACGCGAGTACGATCTCGACATCTTCATGATCGTCGCAGTCTCCGACTTCAACATGGGCGCCATGGAGAACAAGGGCCTCAACGTCTTCAACGACAAGTACGTCCTTGCCGATCCGGAAACGGCTACCGATAGCGACTACGCCAACATCGAAGCGATCATCGCGCACGAATATTTCCACAACTGGACCGGCAACCGCATCACCTGCCGCGACTGGTTCCAGCTGTGCCTGAAGGAAGGACTGACCGTCTATCGCGATCACGAGTTCTCCGCCGACCAGCGCTCGCGCCCGGTCAAGCGCATCGCTGAGGTCCGCCACCTAAAATCCGAGCAGTTCCCGGAGGATGCGGGTCCGCTTGCCCATCCGGTTCGGCCCACGAAATACCGCGAAATCAACAACTTCTACACAACGACCGTCTATGAGAAGGGCAGCGAAGTCACGCGAATGATCGCAACGCTGCTCGGTAAGGACACGTTCAAGAAAGGCATGGACCTCTACTTCGATCACCACGACGGCCAGGCCGTTACGATCGAGGACTTCGTCAAATGCTTCGAGGGCGCAAGCGGGCGCGACCTCGCACAGTTCTCGCTCTGGTACCATCAGGCCGGCACGCCGCTGGTTACCGCTTCGGGATCCTATGACGCTGCCGGAAAGACCTTCAGCCTCTCGCTCGAGCAGATTGTCCCGGCGACGCCCGGCCAGTCAGAGAAGAAGCCGATGCACATCCCGCTGAGTTTGCAGCTCTTCGCTGAAGACGGTGTGGGCATAGCTCCGACCTCCGTCGAAGGTGCCGAATATGCCGGCAGCGTGCTGCATCTGACTGCGCGCACCCAAACGGTCGTATTCCACGGCGTCCAGACGCGGCCCGTGGTCTCGATCAATCGCAGCTTCTCGGCGCCGATCAATCTCCATTTCGACCAGTCGCCCGCCGACTTGGCGCTACTTGCCCGCCATGAGACTGACCATTTCGCGCGATGGCAGGCCCTGACGGACCTTGCACTTCCGAACCTTCTGAACGCAGCGCGCGATGCCCGTGAAGGAAAGACCGTCGGTTCTGAAGCAACATTCGTCGACACCCTTGTAGTCGCTGCGGCTGACGAGAGCCTTGAGCCCGCCTTCCGCGCCCAGGCCCTGGCCCTGCCAAGCGAAGCCGATATTGCCCGCGAACTCGGGGGCAATGTCGATCCGGACGCAATCCATGACGGACGCCAGGCGGTGATGAAGCAAGTCGCCGACGCCGGACGGAACACGTTCCTTACACTCTATGACTCGGTGACGACACCGGGCGCCTTCAGCCCGGACGCAACGAGTGCCGGTCGCCGTGCCTTGCGCAACGCTGCCCTGACCTACCTCTCCTACGCCGAGAATTCGCCGGCACGCGCCAAGGCTGCCTTCGATGCTGCCAACAACATGACCGACCTGCTGCATGCCCTGACCATTCTTGCGCACCGCTTTCCGGACAGTGCGGAAGCTGCGGAAGCGTTGTCGATCTTCCGGGATCGCTTCGCTGAAAACGCACTGGTCGTCGACAAATGGTTCTCGGTGCAGGCAACCATACCTGGCGCCGGCACGCTCGATCGGGTGCTGAAGCTGATGGAGAACCCTCTGTTCAAGAGGACCAACCCCAATCGCGTTCGTTCGCTTGTCGGTACCTTCGCTTTCGCCAATCCGACGGGCTTCGGCCGCGCCGATGGAGAAGGCTACCGCTTCCTCGCTCGCGAGATTCTCGAGATCGATCAGCGCAACCCTCAGTTATCTGCCCGCATCCTGACGTCAATGCGTTCCTGGCGTTCCCTTGAGCCGGTTCGGCAGGACCACGCCCGTGCCGCCCTGTTGGAAATCGAACGGGCTGCCGAGCTTTCGACCGACGTCCGCGACATTGTCGAACGCACTCTCAAAGGGTGATTTGCCGTCGAATGTCGCCGCGAAACTCGCAGCGACATTCCGACCGCCGAAGAAAAATCAGCATCTAGAATCAGTTAACAGATTTTTACCTTTTCCTCTGGACAAGGCGAATCACCAGTGATTCATTGAGTTAGGTTCGGGCGAGCGGCGCTGCGAATCACACGAGGGATCAAGGCTGAAGAGATGATGAACGTGCGGCGGGCAACCGCAGCCGACGGACGGCTGCGTGTCGATTTCGACGGCCTCCTGGCCTGGCGTGATAGCTTTTCAGCCAAGCACTCAAGCGTTTCCTTGTCGTCCTCGCGCAACCTGTCCCAGGTCGAAATCGTCCTGAAGCGAATTATTCCAATCCTGATCGTGGCCTTCCTTGCGGTTGTGGCTGCGTCGCATTTTTTCGGAATGGTCTCCGAGTACAGTCGAACCGAGGCTGCAGCCCGTCACTCCACCGCGCTCGCCGCCGCGACCGCTGCTGCGGCCTTCGCCGATGCCGACCAGATATTCGAGGCCGCCGACGCCGTGCAGGCGCAGGCTCGGCTGGCGCGCTTCCTGCCGCAGGACCGCCTGGACGACGACGCCTTCGTGCTGCTGGTGCAGCCGAACGGCAAGGTGTTTGCAGCCACGGCGGCCGGCTCAGCCTATCTTGGCGCCAGCGTCGGTGATTTCTTCTCGGAGATCTCGGCAATCCGCCGTTTCGGCGATCGCGCTGGCGTCATCGAGACGACGATCAGCAACCGTCCGTACTACGCCGAGATTACCCTGATCGGCGGTTCCGGGGGGTATGTCGTCGCCGCGACATCGCTGGAGCGGATCGGCAAGCTCTGGCGGGACGAAGTCACGCTAAACGTGACACTCTTCGCAGGCATCTCCTCGATCCTGCTCGTCATCCTCTACGCCTACTACATGCAGGTGAAGCGCGCCCGCGATGCTGACGATATCTTTGTGGAGTCGAACCTCCGCGTCGAAACGGCGCTGTCGCGCGGCCGCTGCGGGCTTTGGGATTTCGATTTCGACAGGCGCGAATTTTACTGGTCGCGCTCGATGTACGAGATGCTTGGCCTTCCCGGTTCAGACCGGATGATGTGCTTCAGCGATGCGGCCCGCCTGATGCATCCGGATGACGGCGGTGTTTACGAAATCGCCCGGTCGATTGCCCGCGGCGATGCCGGCCAGGTCGATCAGATCTTCCGCATGCGGCATGCCGGCGGTCACTATGTCTGGATGCGAGCCCGCGCCCAGGTGATCCGCACCAATTCCGGCCGCGTTCACATGATCGGCATTGCGATGGACGTGACCGAGCAGCATCGCCTAGCCCAACGCTACGCCGAGGCCGACCAGCGACTGGCAGACGCCATCGAATGCACATCGGAAGCTTTCGTGCTCTGGGACAAGAACGACCGTCTCGTCATGTGCAACGCGCACTTCCAGCAGGCATATGGACTTCCGGATAGCGTTCTGGTTCCAGGGACCGAGCGCACAGTCGTCAACGCCGCGGCGGCTCGCCCCGTCATCGAACGCCGGATCGCTGACGCCGACGGCTCCGGATACTCCCGCACGACGGAAGTCCAGCTTGCCGACGAGCGCTGGCTGCAGATCAATGAGCGCCGTACGCGCGACGGCGGCATGGTTTCGGTTGGCACTGATATCACCTTGCTGAAACGCAACCAGGAGCGTCTGCGTGACTCCGAACGCCGGCTCATGGCGACCATCGGTGACCTCTCCGCTTCCCGCCAGACTCTGGAAAGCCAGAAGGCCGCGCTCTCCGTTGCGAACTCCAACTATCTGGTTGAGAAGGAGCGCGCGGAGGGCGCCAATCGGGCAAAGAGCGAGTTCCTGGCCAATATGTCCCACGAGCTTCGGACGCCACTCAACGCAATCCTCGGCTTTTCGGAAATCCTGCAGGATCAGATGTTCGGCCCGCTCGGCTCATCGAAGTACAATGAATACGCGCGCGACATCCACGACAGCGGCAAACATCTTCTGAACGTCATCAGCGACATTCTCGACATGTCGAAGATCGAAGCCGGCCACATGAAGCTCGAGTGCGAGGCAATCGATCTTGCGCCGCTCATCGAAGAAAGCCTTCGCTTCACTGCGATCCCGGCAGCACAGAAGAATATCTTCGTAGAACAGCGCATTTGCGATGGGATGCGGCTGACTGCCGATCGCCGCGCAATGAAGCAGATCCTGCTCAACCTGCTTTCCAACGCCGTGAAGTTTACCAACGAAGGCGGCCGCATCGCCGTTCGCACGCGTCGCACCAACAGCGGCGTCATGCTGACGATTGCAGACACCGGCATCGGCATCCCTCGCGCGGCGCTCGGCAAGATTGGCCAGCCCTTCGAGCAGGTCCAAAACCAGTACGCGAAAAGCAAGGGGGGTTCTGGGCTCGGCCTCGCCATCTCGCGTTCTTTGACGACCCTTCACGGGGGCAAAATGAAAATCCGCTCGCGCGAGGCGATCGGCACGGTCATTTCACTGCACATCCCGAACAACGGTCACTAGGCTTTCACTACCGTCTGAAAAATCTTCCTGACGGCTTTCGAAAGATGTTTGATCTCTCCTTCGAGCGTCTTGATATCCGGGCAGTCGCCCGCACGGGAAACGAGATCCGTGAGGCCCGCCGGAGCCTCCTTGGGATCGAACAGGCCGTCGATGCACAGGCGGATCAGCTGCGAAATATCCGTATAGAGCGACAGCGCCGCCAGGCAAAGCTCCATGTCGTCGCGGTCCATCAGCTCCACCCCGAGAAGCTTCACCTGCCCCGCCGTGTTGAAGTCATCCCCCTCAACGACGATGCCTTTCGTCGAGGCAACGAGCCGCAGATACTGCGCGATGAATTCGATGTCGATCAGTCCGCCCGGAATAAGCTTCAGGTCCCATATGCTGGTGGGCGGCTTTTCCTGCTCGATCAAGGCGCGCATCTCGGACACGTCCTTGGCGATCTTCTCTACATCGGCCTTCGAAAAGAGCACGTCGGCGATGATCCGCTCGGCCTCACTGATCAGCACTCTGTCACCGCACACGAGGCGGGCACGCGTCAGCGCCATGTGTTCCCAAGTCCAGGCCTCTTCACGCTGATATTTTTCGAAGGACTTGATGCGGGTAGCGACCGGCCCTTTGTTTCCGGACGGCCTTAGGCGCATGTCGACCTCATAAAGTACGCCCTCCGCCGTCGGCGCCGAGAGCGCCGAGATCAGCCGCTGCGTGACGCGGGTGAAGTAGCGCGTCGCGTCGAGTGGCTTGGGACCTGAGGACTCGGCCGCTTCATCGTCGTAGTCGTAGAGCAAGATGATATCGATATCGGAGCCGGCGGTGAGTTCGAAGCTCCCGAGCTTGCCCATGCCGACGACAGCCACCCGGCCACCCGGAAAATCGCCATGTGCCGTCCTGATCTCCTTCATCACGGCATCGAGCGCCGCTTCGAGGACGAGATCGGCCACATGCGTGAAGGCGCGGCCGGCCATGGCCCCCCGGATCGCGCCGGTCAGCAACCGGATGCCGATGAGGAAGCGCTGTTCGTCTGCGAAGATGCGCAGTCGATCCAGCACCTCCTCATAGTATCGTGCCGGCGCGAGAAAGCTGCGGATGCGCTCGGCGAGATAGGCGCGCGTCGGCAATTCCGCCATCAGCCCGGGATCGAGCATGCCGTCGAAGACATGCGGTTTGGCCGCGATGACCTCCGCCAGCTTGGGAGCCGAGGACATGATGTTGACTATGAGCGACAGAAGCGCCGGGTTGCTGCCGAGGAGCGAAAACAGCTGAATGCCGGCGGGCAGGCCTGACAGAAAGTTGTCGAAACGCAGGATCGCCTCATCGGCGCGTTTGCTCTCCCCGAACACGCGCAACAGTTCCGGTGTCAGTTCGGTCAAGCGCTCACGCGCCTCGACCGACTGCGTCGCCTTGTAGCGACCGTAGTGCCAGGTACGGATAACGCGTGAGATATCGGAGGGCCGTTCGAAGCCCAGCTTGCGCAAGGTGTTCAACGTATCGGGGTCATCGGCCTGCCCGGTAAAAACCAGATTGCCTGTTTCCGTCGAAAGCTTGGTCTCCTGTTCGAAGAGGCGCGCGTAGCGCCGCTCGACGGTTTTGAAGACCTCGACCAGGCGCGCGGCAAAGCTCGCCGTATCGTCGAACCCCATCATGAAGGCGATGCGCTTCAGATCGGTTTCGGTCTCGGGCAGAAGATGCGTTTGCTCGTCGTGCGCCATCTGAATTCGATGTTCGACGTCGCGAAGGAACCAATATGCCTCGGTCAGCTCGTCCCGCGTTTCCTCGTCAATCCATTTCGCCCTTGTCAGCTCCGCCAACGTCTCTTCGGTGCCACGGCAACGAAGAGACGGCATCCGGCCGCCGGCGATCAATTGCTGTGTCTGCGCGAAGAACTCGATCTCGCGGATGCCGCCGCGGCCGAGCTTTACATTGTGTCCCTTGACCGCGATCGCGCCATGTCCCTTGTGGGCATGGATCTGCCGCTTGATGGAATGGATATCGGCGATGGCCGCGTAGTCCAGATACTTGCGAAACACAAACGGAACGAGCCCGCGCAGGAACTGCTCGCCAGCCTCAAAATCGCCAGCGACAGCACGCGCCTTGATGAAGGCGGCGCGCTCCCAGTTTTGCCCCCTACCCTCATAGTAGATCATGGCCGCGTCGACGGGGATGGCAAGCGGCGTTGATCCCGGATCGGGCCGCAGCCGCAAGTCGGTGCGGAAGACGTATCCATCCGCCGTCCGCTCCTGCATGATCCGCACAAGCCGTCGCATCAGCCGCGGGAAGATATCGATCGCGTCGTCGGGATCCGCGACGATTCCCGCCTGTTCGTCGAAGAAGACGACCAGATCGATATCGGATGAGTAGTTGAGCTCGGAAGCCCCGAGCTTGCCCATCCCGAGAATGATCAAGCCAGACCCCTCGCTTGGAGCGGCAACGTCCTTCAGCGCGATCTTGCGGCCGTCATGAGCGGCCAGAAGGAGGTGATCGATCGCCGCAGCAACAGACGCTTCCGCAAGCCGGGTGAGCCAGGCAGTCGTCGCACGACCATCGAATACCCGCGCCAGATCGGCCAGAGCGACAAGGAAGGCGACCTTGCGCTTGACGATGCGCAGGCGGCTCATGACTTCGGCCTCGCTGGGCAGCTCGCCGTTTCCTTGGGGCCTCCAGCAGGCCCTTGCCTCCGCGATCAGCGCCTCAATCCGAGGCTCCAGCGGCTCCGAGATCGCAACCGCGAGGATTGCCGTATCGATGTTCGCAATCTCACGCAGGTAGGGAGACAAGGTCAGCGCAGCCGTGATGAAGTCGCGAAGGTTGCTTTCCGCCGTCAGCATCTCGGCCACTGCAGGCTCGCTCTTGCCGATCTTCTGGAGATCTGCCTGTGCAAGTTTCAGCTCGCTCTTGTTCAGCGGCTTCAGCAACCCGTCGGCTACTTCAGCAAGGCTATGCCTCGAACTCGTCAGCATGCACCCTCCCTGGCGAACAGAACCGAGAACCGCCGGGGAGAATCATAGCAGCTTCCGGCAATTGCGATCTAAGGTAGGGTCTTCGGCGGCGATGGCCAACACCGAATTCGATCCGCCGCCGCGCTCCTGCAACGCTACTTCACTGGAAAGATCATGCTGACGGTAAGACCGCGCTTTTCCTGGCTTTGCGGATCCGTATCGGACAGTTCGAGCTTACCACCGTGCAATTCCATGACCGCCTCGACCAATGAGAGGCCAAGGCCGGTGCCGGGTTTGGAGCGGCTTTCATCCAGCCGCACGAAGCGCTTCAGCACATCTGCTCGCTGCTCGGCTGGGATACCGAGCCCACGGTCAGCAATGGAGAGGCAAATGCCATCAGCGCGGCGGAGCAGTGTCAGCGCAATATCGCCGTGGCCCTCCGCATCCGAGGAATACTTGATAGCATTGTCGATGAGATTGAAAATCGCTTGGCCGATCAGCTCGCGATTGCCCTGCACTTCGATACCAGGCTCGATCGACGACGTAAGCGCCAAGCCTGCTTCGTCGGCGACGGGCTCATAGAGTTCAGCACTGTCCGCTACGATGGCCGAGAGATCGACAGGCGACATTTCAGCGGCAACAGAGCCCGCCTCAACACGCGAAATCATTAGTAGGGCGTTGAACGTGCGGATCAACTGATCGGACTCGGAGATGATTCCTTCGAGGGCGGTGCGCCGCATCTCGCCGTCAGTGGTATCCAGGGCGTCGGCGGCCTTGTTGCGCAGCCGCGTCAGCGGCGTCTTCAGGTCATGCGCAATATTGTCGGAGACCTGCCGCAAACCCTCGTTCAGCTTCTCTATCCGTCCGAGCATCGTATTGAGCGAGACAGAGAGGCGATCGAACTCGTCGCCAGAGCCCCCAACCGGAAGACGCTGCGAGAGATCACCTGCCATGATCTTCTTGCTGGCATCGGACATGCGGTCAATGCGCTTCAGGGCGTTCCGACCGATGCCGAACCAGATGACGATGGCCCCGAGACCCATGATCGCGAGAGCGATCATCAGCGCCTGCCGGACCAGCCCGCGAAATGCCTCGGGCTCGCCCAGGTCGCGGCCGATCAGCAGGCGCAACCCGTTGTCAAGCACGAAAATGTTAGCGACCGCCATATGCCGGCGGCTGAGGCCGCTATCCGCATAGCGCTGATACATGAAGGGCAAGGAAGTCCACCCCTCTTCATCGAGCACACCGGGCTGCACGGACGCGACGTTCCCTGCGAGAATATCGCCTGAAGGACCCGCAATAATATAGAGATTGGCGCCCGGCTGGCGCGCGCGGCGTTCCATCGTGCGCAGAAGAAGATTCATGCCGCCGGTATCGTACGCTCGCTGGACCTGATCCACTTCCTGCTGCACGGCTTCGCGGATCTGGTTGGTCAGAAGCCGCTCGGACATTGCCGTCACATAGAAGACGAGCGTCGCGGCGCAGATGGCAAAGAGCAGGATGTAAAGTGCCGAAAGGCGGACTGCCGTGGACTTGAAGAGAAACCAGAAACGGTTCATCCCTCGTCCTTGATCATATACCCCGCGCCGCGAATGGTCTTGAGAAGCGGCTGGCTGAAGTCCTTCTCGATCTTGGACCGCAACCGCGAAACATGCACGTCGATAACGTTGGTCTGTGGATCGAAATGGTAGTCCCAGACATTCTCGAGAAGCATCGTGCGAGTGACGACCTGGCCGGCGTTCTTCATCAGATATTCAAGGAGACGGAATTCGCGCGGCTGCAGCGGTATCTCCTTGCCGCCGCGACGGACCTCATGCGCGAGCCGGTCGAGTTCCAAGTCGCCGACACGATAAACAACGTCCTGGTCCGGAGTGCCTTTACGGCGACCGAGCACCTCGACACGGGCGAGAAGCTCACTGAATGCATAGGGTTTCGGCAGATAGTCGTCGCCACCTGCCCTGAGACCGGTAACACGATCGTCCACCTGACCGAGAGCGGAGAGAATGAGAACAGGCGTGTGAATTCCCTTGCGGCGCAATTCGCTGATAACGGACAGACCGTCGCGGCGCGGCAGCATGCGATCGATGACGATCACGTCGTAGGTGTTTTCCGAGCCCATGAAGAGCCCGCTTTCGCCGTCGCTTGCATGGTCGGCCACAATGCCGGCCTCACGAAACGCCTTGGTAAGGTAGACCGCTGCTTCCAGATCGTCTTCGATGATGAGAATCTTCATGCGGCCGACATTACCCGCCGGTTGCGTTTCGGCAAGGCTCAAAGCTTCTTCCTGTCGCACAGAGGTCATTGCAATCACCCTACGATATTAGCGAAAGGAAGCCGCGCCCAGAAGGCGCGGCTCCCACTCTGTCAGGGTCGGAGGGTTAACCCTGGTCGTTGATCGGAAGGGCGACGAAGCGGCTGCCGTCCTTCGACTGGATCTGGAAGAGTGCCCGTGTGCGGCCATCCTTCTTCGCCTGGTTCAGGACCTTGACGACATCGTCGGCACTCGAGACTTCCTGGTTATTGACCGAGGTGATCTTCTCGCCTTCTTTGATGCCCTTGTCGGCAGCGTCGGAGTCCGGATCGATACCGGTGATCTGCAGGCCCTTGCCATCGTCAGAAGGACCAACCGTCAAGCCGAGATCAGCGAGTGCCTTTTCCGAAGCAGGAGCCTGGCTTTCCGGTGCCTGATCGCCGTCGTCAGCGGAAGCATCCTTCTGTTCGGCCGGCAGCGTTCCGAGTTCGACCGTCAGGGACTGAGCCTTGCCGGAGCGCCAGACAGAAAGCTCGACCTTCTTGCCGGGTGTCATGGCGCCGATACGGCGGCTCAGATCGCGGGCATCCTTGACCGTCTCGCCGTTGACGGCGGTGACGACATCGCCAGCCTTCATGCCCGCCTTCTCACCCGGCGTGCCCGCCTGAGCGGAGACTACAAGGGCGCCGCTTGCCTCGGAAAGGCCGAGCGAGTCGGCAATGTCCTTGGTCACGGGCTGGATCTGAACGCCCAGGTAGCCGCGGGACACCTGCCCGTCCTTCATGAGGTCGGCAACGACGTCCTTGGCCGTAGACGCCGGGATGGCAAACGCAATACCTACACTGCCACCGGACGGAGAGAAGATCGCGGTGTTGATGCCGACGACTTCGCCATTGAGATTGAAGGTCGGGCCACCGGAGTTACCGCGGTTCACTGCAGCGTCGACCTGCAAGTAATCATCATAGGGACCAGAACCGATGTCGCGGCCACGGGCCGAGACGATACCGGCTGTTACCGTACCGCCGAGACCAAACGGGTTGCCGACCGCGACAACCCAGTCGCCGACGCGAACATTGTTGTCATCTGCCCAGTTGACGTAAGTGAACTTGCGGCCCTTGCCATCAACCTTCAGAACGGCGAGGTCGGTACGCGGATCCTTGCCGATCAACTTGGCGTCGAGTTCGGTGCCATCGTTCATCACTGCAACGAATGCTGCGCCATCGGAAACGACGTGGTTGTTGGTGACGATGTAGCCATCCTCAGAAATGAAGAAGCCGGAGCCCTGGGCAACCGGACGCAGACGGCCCTTGCCATCCTGCGGGCCATGATGCCCCTGAGGACCGCGGCGGCCCTGCTGGCCCTGCGGACCCTGCTCACCGAACTGGCGGAAGAAGGGCTTCAGGGCATCCGGAAGATCGTCGAAGCCGCGACCATTGAAGTCGAACGTGAAGCCGTTCGCCTCATCATCGGACACCGGTTTGACGCGGTTTTCGACACGCACCGAAACAACTGCCGGCGAGACGGCGTCGACGACGTTCGCGAAGCTCGGAACGGACGGAGCCTGAACCTTTACGGCTTCGGCATAGGAACGGGTGATTTCGAGGGGAATACCGGTCGCAAGCACCGCAGCGGCAAGACCGGCGACGGTCGAAGCCTTCAGCGCGGTATTGAGCGACGGAGCTTTGATATTCTTGAACATGAGTGGCACCTTCTTTGACTTCAACATCTACAGGATCAGGATGACCGGATCGGTTGATGAAGGAAGATATAGGACGGCACACCTTACTGCGAACTGTCCGTGCGATGAAAAATTCGTAATGTGCAATACGACCGCATTTCGATCCCGTGCGGCAATCTCTCTCGACGAAAGCGTCGGGAGTCGATAAGCCTCCTCCCTACAACCGGAGGAGGACGAAACCATGGCCCATGTGGTCACGGGAGAGGATTTTGCGCCAGATACTGCTGCGCTCGCTGCCGTCATCTTCGGTGTCACCGCCTTCGCGGTTGCACAGGGGCTGACCTACCCGCTGATTTCTCTCGTCCTCGAGCATCGCAATGTTTCGCCGAGCCTCATCGGCTTCAACGCCGGTTGCTTTGCGGCAGGTCTGGCTGTGGCGACGTTCGCGGTGACGTGGCTGTCGCGAAAGGTGCGTGGCGATCGGCTGATCGTTGCGGGTCTGATCGGCTGTGCCGTCAGCCTCTCCACCTTCGCGACCTTCGACATCTTCTGGGTCTGGTGCATCGCCCGGTTTTTTCTCGGCTTCTTCGTCAGTTTGATTTTCATGTTGAGCGAGGCCTGGCTCAACACGGCCTGCCCTGACCGCCTGCGCGGGCGCGTCTCCGGTCTCTATGGGGCCGGCATGTGCGGCGGCTTTGCCGCGGGTCCACTGGTCATTCCGATCTTCGGCACGGAGCAAGGCTTTGCCTTCGCTCTGCTTGCCGTCTACGTCGCCTGCGTCGCCTTTTTGACGATTATCCTCACCAGGCGAGCACGGACGCTTCCCGAACAGGCCGCATCGGGCGCCCTTTTCAAGTTTGTCAAAAGCGCGCCGATGCTGATCTGCATGGTGGTCGCATTTGCATTCGCCGATATTGCCGCCATCTCAGCCATGCCGGTCTATTTCGTCCGGCTCGGCTATTCCGAGGCGTTCGCCGCCGTCAGCGTTACGGTGCTCGCGTTGCCAACCGCGCTTGCCCAACCGGTGGTCGGCTGGCTTCTCGACAAGACCTCGCGCTTCGGCGTCGCCATCTGCTCTGGCCTGCTGGCGGGACTGAGTTTCATCGCAATCCCGTTTCTTCAGTCGCAGGCAGCGATTCTGGTGATGTTCGGCATTATGGGAGCAGCGAGTTTTTCGCTCTACACCTGCGCCCTGACAATTCTCGGCGAACGCTACGCGGGAGACACGCTTGTCGCGGGAAGTGCAGCCTTCGCCCTTGCCTACGCCGTCGGCAGTGCTGTGGGCTCATCCTCGGTGGGCGCGGTAATGGACGTCTACTCGCCGTCGGCAGGACCGATTGCGGCCGGCTGCGTCGTGCTGACGTGTACCACGGTGCTCGTCGCGTCTGCGGTGCGTGGCCGCCTCCGCAGACAGTCGTAAAGATCACTCATCGAGCAGTTCACTCAAGCGGGCCTGTTCTTCGGCGGTCAGCTTTGAGCCCGTCGGCCGGCCAGCCCTTTTGCGCGCGAAGACGATCAGCGACAGGCCGCCTGCAACAACCAGCAGAAGCGGCGCGCCCCATAGCAGAATTGTCTTCGTTTCGAAACGCGGCTTCAAGAGCACGAATTCGCCGTATCGCGAGACGATGTAGTTCATGACCTGCTCGTCGGTGTCGCCATCGGTCAGCCGCTCGCGCACCAGCAAGCGCAGGTCCTTCGCGAGCTCGGCATTGGAATCGTCGATGGACTGGTTCTGGCAGACCATGCAGCGCAGTTCCGCGGAAATCGCCCGGGCCCGTGCCTCCAGCTTCGGATCGGCAAGAACCTCGTCCGGGTTGACCGCAAAGGCCGGCACAGACGAAAGAACCACTGCCAGTGCGAGGACGAAGCGCCGGATCATTCCGCCGGCTCCATCGCTGGACGCGCCGGCTTTGCCCTCCGGCTCGGAGCGCCGACACGCAGGCGCCGGTCGCTCAGCGAGACGAACCCTCCGATCGCCATGATCACTGCGCCACCCCAAATGCAGAGGATGAAAGGCTTCCACCAGATGCGCACCACCATGCCGCCGTCGTTCGTCGCATCCCCCAGTGACACATAGAGCTGGCTAAGGCCGAAGGTCAGAATGCCGGCCTCCGTCGTCGGCATCTGGCGCGCCGTGTAGATCCGCTTGGACGACCATACATCCGCGACTTCCACGCCACCGCGACCGATGCTGAAGTGGCCGCGCTCCTCACTGTAATTCGGCCCGTTTGCCGGCCTTATGCCGTCAAAGCGCACGGAATAGCCTCCGGCCTCTACGGTCTGGCCGGGTTTCATTTCGACCACATGCTCGGTTTCAAAAGTGGTCACCACAACGATGCCGAGGACGGCCACGCCAAGCCCGGCATGCGCGAGCGCCGTGCCGAAAGCCGAGCGCGGCAGACCGGCAAGGCGCCTCCAGGCGACTGAAGCTGCAACCTTGCCCACTCCCGCGCGATACCAAAGATCGGCAATCGCGCCGAAAATCAGGAAAAGAGCGGCAGCCAGCCCGAGTACGGCAAGCACCGGCCCCCCATGCTCGACGTAAAAGAACGCGACTGCCGCGACAAAGGCCAGGATCGCGAGAAGATAGAGCCGCTGGAAAACAGCAAGCAAGTCACCGCGCTTCCAGGCAAGCAGGGGACCGAAGGGCACGATGACCAAGAGCGGCGCCATCAACAGTCCGAAGGTCATGTTGAAGAAGGGGGGCCCGACCGAGATCTTGTCGCCCGTCAGCGTCTCCAATAGCAGCGGATAGAGCGTGCCGGTCAGCACCGTTCCGCAAGCCACCGTGAGAATGAGGTTGTTGAGGACGAGCGCCCCTTCGCGCGAAATCGGGGCAAACAAGCCGCCTGCCGAAAGCCGCGGCGCGCGGAACGCGAAGAGCGACAGTGCTCCGCCAATGAAAATCAGCAAGATGCACAAGATGAAAACGCCGCGCGTGGGATCGCTGGCAAAAGCATGCACCGAGGTCAAAACGCCCGATCGTACAAGGAAGGTGCCCATCAGCGATAGCGAGAACGTCAGGATGGCAAGCAGAACCGTCCAGATTTTCAGCGCCTCGCGCTTTTCCATGACGAGTGCCGAATGCAGCAATGCCGTTCCGGCAAGCCACGGCATGAACGATGCATTCTCGACCGGATCCCAAAACCACCAGCCGCCCCATCCAAGCTCGTAGTATGCCCAATAAGAACCCATGGCGATACCGAGCGTCAGAAATGTCCAGGCAGCCAGCGTCCACGGCCGCACCCAGCGCGCCCAGGCGGCATCGATGCGCCCTTCGAGAAGGGCCGCCACGGCGAAGGAGAAGCAGACGGAAAAGCCGACGTAGCCGAGATAGAGCAACGGCGGGTGGATCGCGAGTCCGACATCCTGCAGGACAGGGTTGAGGTCCTTCCCCTCTGCCGGAGCCGGATCCAGGCGCATGAAGGGGTTAGAGGTCAGAAGGATGAACAAAATGAAGGCGACCGAAATCCAGGCCTGCGCGGCAAGCACGTTTGCCCGCAACGTGTCAGGCAAATTGCGTCCGAAGGCTGCCACCAGAGCGCTGAACAGCGCCAGGATCAGCAGCCAGAGCATCATCGAACCTTCGTGATTGCCCCACACGCCGGAAAACTTGAAAAGCAGCGGCACCAGCGAGTGCGAGTTCTCCCACACGTTCGCCACCGAAAAGTCGGAGACGACGTGAGCGTAGGTCAGGACGGCGAACGAGAAGGCCACCAGTGCAAACATCGCCAGGGAGCCGACGGACGCGACGTCCATCATCGCACGGTCGAGGCGTCTTGCACCGATTACCGGAACAACGGAGATCACAAGCGCCGTCGCAAGCGCAAGAATGAGAGCGTAGTGGCCGATCTCGATGATCATTGCGCCGCCTCCCCTTCCTTCCAGAGCCCTTGCGCCTTCAGCTTGTCGGCGACTTCCTTCGGCATGTACTTTTCATCATGCTTGGCCAGCACGGTGTCGGCGGTAAAGACGTCGCTGCCGGTTTCGAAACGGCCCTCGGTCACGACTCCTTGCCCCTCGCGAAAGAGATCGGGGAGAATGCCGGTATATCGTACCCTCACAAGGTCGCCCGTCGCGTCGGTCACGGCAAACTGCACCGTCGATCCCGCGCCACGCACGATGCTCCCCTCGCCGACAAGACCGCCGAGCCGGATCCGGGTTCCGGGCGGCACCGGATTCTTTGCGATATCCGCCGGCATATAGAAATAGGCCACCGACTGGCTGAAGGCGAACATGACGAGCAGCACGGCGGCAATGATGAAACTCATGCCGCCGCCGATGATTGCCAAGCGCTTCTGCTTGCGCGTCATTCCGTCATTCCTTCTGTCGCGATGTCGAGCTCTCGTGCCAGCGCCAGCAGTTGCTTGCCTTGCTCGCTGCTCGCCGGAAACGCCGCCAGTCCGCGCTTCAGAGCTCCAACCGCACGATCCTTGTCCTTCAATACGACATAAGAGCGGACAAGCCGCAACCAGCCTTCAAGATTGTTCGGGTCTTCGGTGAGCTTGGCATCGAGGCTTTCCACCATGACCTGAATCATTTGTTGCTGGTCGCGAGCGTTCATGTTCTCGGCGGCCGCAACGTCCGCCTGCGTCGGATTGCCCGGCGCGTTCGCAGCGCCGCTCGGCAATGCGCCGCCATTCTTTGCAATATGCTCGGCAACAAGCGGCATCCATGGCGCGTCGGCGGGTGATTGCTTGGCAAGGGCCTCAAAGGCGACCTTAGCCTCTGCAGACCGGCCTGCCTGCTCCATGCCGAGCGCAATATAGAAGATTGCCTTCGGATTATCGGGCTGCAGCTGAAGCGACTGCTCCAGCACCTTGCGCGCATCTTCGGTGACGACGCCGTTCGAGGTCGCCATCAGCGTCTCGGCAAGCCCGTCCAGCCGCGCCGGGCTTGGCCCGAGCATGCGGATCGCATTCCGGTAGGCATTCTCGGCATCGGCAACGCGCATGGTGTTGAAGTAGATCGGCGCCAGCACGTCCCAGCCCTTGCCGTCATCGGGATTCTGCGCCAGGTGCCGCTCGGCCTTGGCGACCAGGATCGCCATGTCGTTGCCGGGGTTTTCAAGTCGGGCTTCCAGCGGCTGCGACGGCAAATCCGGTCGCCCCACCAGACTGTAAAGACAGAGCCCCACGATCGGCAACATCAGCAGCACGAAGGCTTCGGAGAGACGGTAATGCTTAGAAAGCTTGCGATCGGTGACCGGCGCGGCCGAGACTGTGATCAGGCGTCTGCCGATTTCGGCCCGCGCATAATCCGCTTCATCGGCTGAGATCAGTCCGCCGGCGCGGTCGCGATCGAGTTCGCGCAGCTGATCGCGATAGACGGCGGCCTCCCCGGCACGCATGTCATCGACCGCTTTGGCGCCACGCAAAAGCGGATAAAGCAGAATGGCAGCGACGGCGGCCGTCAGAGCGGCCACAAGAATCCAGAAAAGCATAGGCGCCAAATACTCGAAGCGAACATCTATTCCAACAAGCAAAGCCGCAATGACGATTATTTGAGGCGGTTGGCCGCAATATGCCGTAAGCGGCTCATCCTATCGTCTCCTCGATGCAGCGAAACCCGCTAACCCAGCGGCGACCAGCTACCATTGTCGTTTCGGCACGCGGAGCCGCGCGCCACCGTCTCCTTGCCATCGATGGTCACGCTGTGTGTATACTGACGGCAGTTCTGCGAGCCGACCTGATAGGGCGCAGCCGCGACAACCTTGCCGCTGACGTTACGTCCGCTCCAGACAACTGGCTGCCCGACGCCGGCACCTTCCAAGGCACGATACTCGGCTTCGAGGGCACGCTGGCGGTCGCTATCGCTGAGTTCCAAGCCGCTGCGACCGATGATGCCGCCCTGCAACGCTCCAATATAGGTAGCCGAAGCCGGAGGCTTCCGCGAGAAAAGACCGCCGGAGCCACCGCTCTTCGTCGATTGGCACCCGGAAAGCGTCATGGCGACGAGGAGCGAGGAAACAATCATGCCTTGCAGACGTAGCATCATTCAGCCGAACCAGAATCAGGTGTCAATCAACGAGCCACACGCGCACCAAGCCGTGTCGGCAATAAGGCAAAGCATGCTATACAATCGCCTAGGTCTATGTGACATCAAGCAATTGCTCACGCAACATCCTTTGTGATGCCCGGCAAAATAAGCCGAGCCTTTAAACCCCGCCACTCCCCGCGGGACAATTCCAGCCGACCCTGATACTCGTTGGAAATCTCGGTCACGATGGACAGCCCAAGCCCGGTGCCTGGTTTGCTTTCATCCAGCCGCTTGCCGCGCTTCAGCGCTTCGCGGATCTGATCCGGCTCAAGTCCCGGCCCGTCGTCCTCGACAGCAAGCTCGACCCAGTGGCGACGCCCACTGCCCTCGGCACCCTTGATATCTTCGGGCGCCTCCGTAACGGACAGGCGTACCTTGGTCGCCGCGAAACGAGCGGCATTCTCGAGAAGGTTGCCGACGACCTCTTCGAGGTCCTGCTGCTCCATGGCAACCGCGAGATGGGGCGGCGTCACCGTGAGTTCGAACTCCTTGTCGACGTTCAAGCGCCGCATCACGCGCACCAGCCGTTCCAGCGCCGGCTCGGCATCGGTGCGGGCGAGCACGGATTCGCGTTGTGCGGCAATTCGGGCGCGATTCAGATACGACTGCACCTGACCCTGCATCGCCTCTGCCTGGCTGCGCACGAGATCACCGTGAGAGCGTTCCAGGACACGCGCCTCGTTGAGCAGCACGGCAATCGGCGTCTTCAGGGAGTGGGCGAGATTGCCGACCTGCATGCGTGCCCGCTCCACGATGCGGCGATTGCTGTCGATCAGGGCGTTGACCTCGTTGGCGAGCGGCAGAATTTCGCGCGGGAACGCGCCCTTCAACTGCTCGCTCTCGCCGGCGCGAATGCGTTCAAGCGCCGCGCGCGCCTTATCGAGCGGCTTGAGGCCATAGAGAATGGCCAGTGCGTTGACGATTAAACTGCCGACACCGAAGCCGGCCAGCGCCAGATAGAGGCTGTGGGAAAAATTGCGAACGTCGTCTTCGACAACATCGACGTTGCCGGTAACGCGGAAGCGCGCAGCACGGCCATCGGTATCCAGAACGACTTCGGTCTCGGCAACGTGGATACGGTTCCCCGAGGCATCGGTTACCTGGTAGTAACGCTCGTAGTTCTTGTCGAAGGGCGCTTCGAGAACCGAGGGAACAGGGATCGAGATCGAGCCAAGCGACGGCGACACCAGTGGCGGAGCCGTGTAGGTGCCGAGCGGCTCGACGAGCCAATACCAGCCCGTCTTC
>NZ_AKKA01000015.1 GCF_000282035.1 Rhizobium sp. CF122 | reverse complement strand
CGGCTTCCGCCGCCGTTGCCGCTGGCTTCCTCTATTTCTCGACGTCGAATCGGGCGATCGTGCCGGGCCGCTCCCAGTCGGTTGCGGAGATGTCCTACGAGTTTATTGCCAACATGCTGAAGGAAGGCGCCGGATCCAAGGGGATGAAGTTCTTCCCGTTGGTCTTCTCGCTCTTCATGTTCGTGTTGACGGCAAACCTGCTCGGAATGTTCCCGTACTTCTTTACGGTTACCAGCCAGATCATCGTCACCTTCGCGCTGGCATTGCTCGTTATCGGTACGGTTCTCGTCTACGGCTTCTACAAGCATGGCTTCCATTTCCTGAATGTCTTTGTCCCGTCGGGGGTTCCTGGCATTCTTCTGCCGCTCGTTGTGTCGATCGAAATCATTTCCTTCCTGTCCCGCCCGATTTCGCTCTCCGTTCGTCTTTTCGCCAACATGCTGGCTGGTCACATCACCCTGAAAGTGTTCGCAGGCTTCGTCGCCTCGCTCGGAGCGCTGGGTGCGGTCGGCATCGGTGGCGCCGTTCTTCCTCTGATCATGACGGTCGCCCTGACCGGTCTCGAGTTCCTCGTCGCCTTCCTCCAGGCTTACGTCTTTGCGGTGCTGACTTGCATGTACCTCAACGACGCGATCCATCCGGGTGGCCACTAAGGGATACCGACATTGACGTCCCTCGGGCGTCAGTCAATTCGCCGCAACACAACCATTTCAAAGGAGTTCAACATGGAAGCGGAAGCAGCAAAGTTCATCGGTGCAGGTCTGGCTTGCTTTGGTATGGCCGGTACGGCTCTCGGCCTCGGCAACATCTTCGGCAGCTACCTGTCCGGCGCTCTGCGCAACCCGTCTGCTGCTGACAGCCAGTTCGGCCGTCTGGTTTTCGGCTTCGCCGTTACGGAAGCTCTGGGCATCTTCTCGCTGCTCGTCGCTCTCCTCCTGCTCTTCGCCGTTTGATACAGGCGCATTGAAGGATCACGGCCTGCAGTCCGCATGCCGTGATCCTTTGCATTTGCAGTACACCTGGAGGTGAGCATGTTTTTTGTGACCCCGGCTTACGCCGAAGAGGCCCCGGCGGGAACCGCAGAAACTGGTGCAGACACGCATGCCGCCCCGGCAGCAGGCGATGTCCACACCGAGACCGGCGTACCAGCCGAGCATCATGGTGGCGGCGTATTCCCGCCTTTCGATTCGACGACTTACGCCTCGCAGCTGCTTTGGCTGGCGATTACGTTCGTCGTCTTTTACGTGCTCATGCAAAAGGTCATCACGCCGCGCATCGGCGGTATCCTCGAGCAGCGCCACAATCGCATCTCGCAGGACCTCGATGAGGCAAGCCGCCTGAAGGCGGAAGCCGACGCCGACGTTGCCGCTTATGAAGCCGAATTGGCTGCTGCTCGCGCCAAGTCGAACTCGATCGGCACTGCCGCTCGCGACGCTGCCAAGCTGAAGGCGGAAGCCGACCGCAAGGCCGTTGAAGCAGGCCTGGCCGAAAAGCTCAAGGCTGCGGAAGGCCGCATCGCAGACATCAAGGCGAAGGCATTCGCTGACGTCGGTACCATCGCGGAAGAAACCGCAACGGCTGTCGTGGAACAGCTGATCGGCACCTCGGCAAAGGCAGATGTTGCCGCTGCGGTCGCTGACATAAAGAAGGGGGCTTGATCGATGGAATTTGCACTCGACGCAACATTCTTCGCATTCGTTGGCCTTGTTCTATTCCTGGCGCTGGTTGTTTACCTCAAGGTTCCCGGCATGATGGCAAAGTCGCTTGACGACCGTGCCGATCAGATCCGCAACGAGCTCTCGGAAGCTAAGCGTCTGCGCGAAGAGGCCCAGCATCTGCTGGCTGAGTATCAGCGCAAGCGTAAGGAAGCCGAAGCCGAAGCTGCACACATCGTTGCTGCAGCCGAGCGCGAAGCCGAAATGCTGACCGCCGAAGCCAAGAAGAAGACGGAAGAATTCGTCGCGAACCGCACCGCGGTTTCCGAACAGAAGATCAAGCAGGCAGAGGCCGATGCGATGAAGGCGGTTCGTTCCGCTGCCGTCGATCTGGCGATCGCTGCGGCCGAAAACGTCCTGGCGAAGAAGGCGGACACGAAGGTTCAGTCCGAGCTCTTCAGCGACGCTGTCAGCCACGTCAAGAGCCGCCTCAACTGAGGTGAGCAACAGCTTCTGAAAAGAAGGCCCCGCATTGCGGGGCTTTTCTGTTTGTGCGCACATGTGCGTCTCCGGAGCACATCGGGAATTGAATGTTGGGAGAAGGCAGTGGTGACCGGCCGTTCCGCCGTGGCGACCTGGTGTGGCGTTGCGCCCGCCCGTGGAGCGGGAGCGTGCAGGCGCTTCTGGCGCATCTGCAGGCGCACGGTTTCGATACTGCACCGAGGCCGGCCGGTCTCGACGCGGATTGGGAGCGTGTCACCTTTCTCCCGGGAAAGATTGCGGACATTGAGCGGGATGCCGAGATGCAATCCGCTCCAGCACTTCTATCGGCGGCAGGCTGGCTGCGCCGCTACCACGACTGTACCGCGCCGATCGCCGGCAACTGGGCGAAGCGAACATGGCAACTGCCGCCACGCGAGCCACTGGATGTGATCTGCCATGGCGATTTCGCGCCTTACAACATCGTCCTGAGAGACGGCAAACTCGCGGAAGTGATCGACTTCGAGACTGCGCATCCGGGTTCCCGGATATGGGATCTGGCCTATGCGATTTATCGCTGGGCGCCGCTCTCTTCGGCAATCGTCGCACATGAACTCTCCCGTATAGAGAGGCAGATCGAAAGGGCGCGTGTCTTCCTGGAAGAATATGGGCTGAACAGCGAGCTTCGCGCTACGGCAGTCGACGGCATCATCACGCGGCTCGAAGCCCTCGTTTCCTTCATGGAGACCGAAGCTTCAACGGGATCAGCGAAGTATCAGCGCAACATCGAGGAAGGGCATGACCGGCTCTACCGGCAGGACATCGCCTATATCCAACGCCACAGGGAGCAGATCGTAGCGGGCGTCTCGCGTCTGACCTGACGTCATTCGCCGTCGACAAACTCGCCTTTTTTCAGCGGACTGAACGTCATCCTATGCAGCGAGCAGGGGCCGTGTTTTTCGATGCCGGCCCGGTGCTGCGCGGTGCCATAGCCTGCATGCGCGGCAAAGCCGTAAGCCGGGAACGTGCTGTCGGCGCGTGCCATCATTCGGTCCCGCGTCACCTTGGCAACGATCGAGGCGGCAGCGATGGACACGGAGCGTGCGTCACCCTTGACGACCGCCTGCCCGGGGCAGGCAAGACCGGGTGGAACGTCGAGCCCGTCGGTCAGGACATAGCTTGCAGGAATCGACAGGCCACAGATGGCGCGGCGCATGGCATCGAGGCTCGCCTTGCGGATATCCGTCTCGTCGATGCGCGTCGAGCTTGAGGAGGCAATAGACACCGTCGCCGTTGCGAGGATCTGCACGAAGAGCTCCTCGCGCTTCTGTGCTGAAAGCTGCTTCGAATCGTTCAGCCCATCAGGAATGCGTTTGGGATCGAGAATGACAGCGGCCGCCACGACGGGGCCGGCGAGAGGTCCGCGCCCCGCCTCATCGGCGCCGGCGACCGGCCAGTGGCCGGCCTTGCGCGCCTTCAGTTCCAGCCGGAAATCCGGCACGAGAGGGACATCTTCAAAAAGCATGGGAGAATCGGGTGACGTGCGACGTTTCATGCGGCTGAACCTCGCACGCCAACCCGATTTCCTGCAAGTCCCCGGATCAGGGCGGCGGCCCGGGGACTTGAGCGCGGAAGGGCAGGGCGACCATCCGCGAAACTCAAACATCAAAGCAGCGAGAGTTGAACGCCGCTGCCATCGGGCGGAACGAACAGGTCGTCCCGCAGTGGCATGCTGCGTCGGGTCATACCGAGCCGTTTCGTCGCCATTTCAAAGCGGCGCGCAATCTGCCAGGCATAGGGTCCAGCACCTTTCATTCGCTTGCCGAACTCGGCGTCGTAATCCTTGCCGCCGCGCATCGAGCGAACCAGCGACATGACGTGGCGGTAGCGGTCGGGATAATTTTGCAGCAGCCAGTCGCGAAACAGCGGTGACACTTCGAGCGGCAGGCGCAGGATCACATAACCCGCTTCCGCAGCGCCAGCGGCGTGAGCCGAGTCCAGAATGCGCTCCAGTTCATGATCGTTGAGCGCCGGAATCATCGGGGCAGCCATCACCGATGTCTGGATACCTGCCTCGGAGAGCGCGCGGATGGCCTCCAGCCGACGCGTCGGCGTCGAGGCGCGCGGCTCCATGGTTCGCGCCAGCTTTCGGTCGAGCGTCGTCACCGACAGCGAAACACGGACAAGGTTCCTCTCCGCCATCGCCGAGAGAATGTCGATGTCGCGCATGATCATTGCCGACTTGGTTACGATCGAAACCGGATGGTTCGCCTTCTCAAGCACCTCGAGGATCTGCCGCATGATGCGCCATTCCTTCTCGATTGGCTGGTAGGGATCGGTGTTGGTGCCGATCGCGATCACGCGCGGCTTATAGCCGGGCTTCGCCAATTCGCGCTCCAGAAGCTTCGCCGCATCCGGTTTGGCAAAGAGCTTTGCTTCGAAGTCGAGGCCGGCCGAAAGCCCCATATAGGCATGCGTCGGCCGCGCGAAACAGTAGATGCAGCCATGCTCACAGCCACGATAGGGATTGATCGAGCGGTCGAAGGGAATGTCCGGCGATTCATTGCGGGTGATGGCCGTTCGGGGCTTTTCGATCTGAACCTCGGTCTTGAACGGAGGTAGGTCCTCAAGGTTCTGCCAGCCGTCGTCGAAAGTCTCACGGCGCAACGGCTCGAAGCGCCCGCTCGGATTGAGTCCGGCTGCGCGTCCCCGGCGGCGGTCGACATCGATCCGCAGGCCGGCAGATACGATCATCGCATCGGCAATATCTGCCGTATTGGCAGGCGCGAATGCGGCCTGCCCTGCAAGGGGCTGCTCGTTCATCGGATTCTCCGCTGGCGGAAGCGTTGCTTCCATCCGTTTTGATGATTAAATTCCTATCGGCAAAATGAGAACAATGCAAGAACAAAATGAGGAAAGTGCCGCTGGCAAATTTTTGTGCGGCGCTCTATGAATAGGCAATGTTGACTGTTGTACTCGAATGCCGGGATCAGGAACCTGAACTGGCGCAGACGTTATCGGTGTTGGTTGCAGGCGCGGTGGAGGGGCTCGTCAGCGATGTCGTAGTGCTTGACCACGACTCAAGGGATGGGACCTCAAGGGTGGCCGATGCCGCCGGCTGCCGGTTTCATTCGCAATGGGATATCAAGGATATAGTGCGCTCGGCGCGGGGCGAGTGGCTGCTTTTCGTCGAGCCGGGAGCGCGGCCACAGACGGGCTGGATCGACGAGATTGCCGAGTACATGGCGCTAAACAAGTTGCCGGCGCGCTTCACTGCCTCGCGGGGATATCGACGGCCCTTCCTGCAGCGCATCGGCCGTGCCTCGTCGCCGCTCGAGCTTGGACTTCTCCTTCCCAAGAAGCAGGCGATGGCCACGGCAAGAAGCGGTATGCGCCTTTCCGAATTCGCGAAAGGGCAGAAGCTGCGCAAGCTTTCCAGCGAACTGATTCCATCATGGGTCGCGCGCGCCGCCCGATAGCAAACGCGTGCTGGTCCTTCGACCTCTCCGCAAAAGATGGCGCCCGATACAATTTTGCGCTATAATTCCTGGATGGCGCCGCCCGAGCGCCTCGCTTCGTGACGGTCGACCATGGAATGCCGTTAGACGGCAGAACAGGTCAGCGGAAGTCTCCTCTTCTGCCGGTTTCCGGCAAAAGGAGGTGCGTCATGAAACGCAATATGATCCGCGGCCTGTTGTCGGCCGTCATATTGGCGACATCGATGATCGCGCATCCGCATTCGGCAGCATCGCAGATGATGCGCAGTTGCGCAGGCCGATCCGAGGTCGTTAATTTCCTCGACAAGAACTTTGCCGAAAAACTGACGGCAGTCGGATTGGTCAACCAGAACGCCATGCTTGAGGTCTATGCCGCGCAGAGCGGCACGTGGACGCTGCTCATCACGGATGTTCGCGGCGTAAGCTGCATCCTGCTGTCGGGTGATAGCTGGGAGACGATGCCTACTCTTCCGGGCATTGGGACATAGAGCTGCAGGTTTGCATTTTTCTGCCGAAGCAGTCCGTTACTTGCCCCCGCCGCGCTTCAGATGCTCATCGAGGCGCGGCATGATCTCCACGAAATTACAGGGCAAGTGGCGGTAGTCGAGCTGGGCTTTCAGTATGCCGTCCCAGGCATCCTTGCAGGCGCCGGGCGAGCCGGGCAGCGCGAAGATAAAGGTCGCGTTGGCAACTCCCGCCGTGGCGCGTGATTGAATCGTCGACGTGCCGATCTTGTCGTAGGAGATACGGTGGAACACCTCCGAAAAGCCATCCATCTTCTTCTCGAAAAGCGGTTCCAGCGCATCCGGCGTAACGTCGCGGCCGGTAAAGCCTGTTCCGCCGGTGGTGATCACGACGTCGATATCGTCGCGCTCGGTCCAGGCCTTCACACGCGAAGCGATTGCCTGTCGGTCGTCGGGGACGATCGCGCGGTCGACCAACCGGTGACCCGCCTCCGTGATCCTGGAAACCAACGTATCGCCGGAACGGTCATCGGCGAGCGTCCGTGTATCCGAGACCGTCAGCACGGCAATGCCGACAGGGATGAAGGAACGCGTTTCATCCAGTCTTGGCATCATGCCCTCCAGCGATCGTTTCCGTTGCTTCGAAATACCAGTCCGGTCGCTCGCTGTGAAGCGCTGCGACCACGTCTTCAGCCGCTGCAAGCGTATCGAAGATGCCGTAGCAGGTCGCGCCCGAACCAGACATGCGAACAAGGGAAGCGCCTTGCTTCTTGAGCATCGCCGAGATCTCGGTAATTTCGGGCAGCAGGTCCCGAGCGACCGGCTCAAGGTCATTGCGCATCGAGCCTATCGTCTCGACCCAGGTGGAACGGGGAGTCATGTCGAGTGACGGATTGGTCTTGATCGCCAGCTTCCGGAAAACCTCGGGCGTCGATACGCCTTTCAACGGGTTTGCCAGTATCATGGCAAAGGCCGGCATGTCGTCGACAGGCGTGATCTCTTCGCCAATGCCGCGCGCGATCAGTGGTCTGCTCGCCAGGCACATGGGCACGTCGGCACCGAGCCGGACGGCGATCGCCTCGATGGTCGCATTCGAAAGCGAGACGTTCCAGAGCCGCATCAGACCGCGAAGCGTCGCTGCCGCATCGGCCGATCCGCCGCCGATTCCGGATGCAATCGGCAGGTTCTTCTGGAGATGGATGCGAACCGCGGGAGCAAAGCCACCCTCGCGAGTGATCGTGTCGCGCAGAATGTCCCGCGCCTTCAGGACAAGATTGTCGTCGCGGTCGTCGACGAGCGCCTCGGCGAAGCGCCCTGAGATCGCGAACTCGTCGTCCTCCGCCGGCCTAAATTCCAAGCGGTCGCCAAGCCGGGTGAAGGTCACCAGCATATCGAGCAGATGGTAGCCGTCGGACCTCTGGCCCGTCACATGCAGGGCCAGATTGATTTTTGCCGGAGCGTCCTCGATGACAGCTACGTCATCGCGCAACCTCGTCGCAGGCATCGCCTATCAGGACTTCTTGTCCGTGGGCTTCGGTTCGACCGGGGCCGGATCCGGCTGCTTCTTGTCGGCGGCCTTGGAGTTGTCCGTATCCTGCGGCAAGCCGTTGGCGATCTTTTCCTTGATCTTCGGGATCTCGGAAGCCTCAGGCTCAGAGCCGAGAGCGCGGTTCCACTGGTAGACAGCTTCGAGCTTGCGGCCGACACGCCAGTAGGCATCGCCCAGATGGTCGTTGATCGTCGCATCGCCGGCCTTGATCTGCGCTGCCTTCTCCAGCTCCTCCACCGCATCGTCGAAGCGGTTCAGCCGGAAATAGGCCCAACCCAGAGAGTCGATGATATAGCCGTCATCCGGACGCAAATCGACCGCCTTCTTGATCATCCCCAGCCCCTCATCGAGGTTCCGGTTCATGTCGATCCAGGAGTAGCCGAGGTAGTTCAGAACCTGTGGCTGATCGGGGTTGAGTTCCAGCGCCTTGCGGAAATTCGGCTCGGCCTGGTCCCATTTCTTCAGGCGCTCATAGGCAATGCCACGCTGGAAGAAGACCGTCCATGCGCCCTTGCCCGGCAGCGGGCCGAGGACTTCGACGGCCTTGTCGTAGTTGTCGGCCATGGCGGCGTAATCCTTCGCATCCGACAGCACACTGCCGTAGGCGAGGTAGCTGCGAACGTCTTTCGGATCAGAGGCGATCAGGCTTTGAAGGTGCTTGCGCGCTTCTTCCACCTTGCCGCCCTGCGCAAGGGCAAGACCGAGCTGCAGCTCGGAGATGCGGCGCATCGGCGAAGTCTCCGGCACCTGCTTGTAGAGCGCAATCGCGCGGTCCATCTGCTCCTGCTTCTCGGCAATGCCGCCGAGCATGACGAGTGTATCGGCGCTATCCGGATCCAGCGTCTTGGCTGTCTGCAGGTAGAGCGAGACAATATCCTCGGCGCCATCGCGGTTCAGCGCGCCCCCGATGGAGAACAGCACGCCCGCAGCGCCCTGTTTGGCGGTCTGAATCTGCTGCTCCTGCTTCTCGCCCTTTTCGATGCTCTGGCGCAATGCGTTCAGCGGCGCGTAGTTCGGCAGCAGGTTGTCGCCGACGGAAATCGCGTCGAGTGCCTTTTGCTTGTTGCCCTGCGAGGCTTCCAGTCGAGCGAGAGCCATGACGGCGCGCATGAAGGTATCGGGAGCCGTCGCGCCGCCGTCCCTGTCGAGCACGGCGTCGTTGAGGTTCTGGCGAGCCGCCCTTACGTCGCCGTTCACAATCGCGATCGCGCCGGCATTGTAGGATTTGAAGATGCCGACCCAATCCGGCCCCTTCATCTTCTGAACCATGGCGAGCGCATCCTTGCCACGGCCGGCGCCGACACGAGCCCAGGCAGCGAGCAGATCGTTCATCATCCGGTCGAGATCGTTCGGGCCGGTATATTTCAGAAGTGATTCAGCTGTCTTGTACTCGCCGCGGCGAATGGCATCCATGCTGCGCACGATGGTCGTGATGCGCTCGACCGTCGGATCGCCCTTCAGGTCGTTGGCATATTTCACGCCATCCTTGATGTCGCCGTTCAGAAGTAGCGAGATCATCAGTCGCTGGCGAATCTCCGGATTTCCCGGCTCGATCTGCAACGCCTTCTTGTAGAGCTCAATCGCCGTCTCGTAATCGTGATCGACATCGGCCGTCCGGGCAGCCAAAAATGCGCCGGAGAAGCTCGTGACGCTATCCGGATCGAAGATCACCGTGGCGGCATCGTCCTTCTTGGCCGTCTCTTCGGCATTCACGCCGCCGAGCGCTGCCAGCGATAGGACCGCTGCCATGGCTGCGCTCGAAAGAAGACGGAAGGCAAGTTTTTGCCGCATTAGAAAACCTCTCTTGTCGGGCAGCCGGCCTCGTCCGACTGCAAAATCAGTTGAAATGACTGACTCACAACAGGATGGCTTTTTTGAAGCGGCCCTGCAATAAATTCAGCCCGCGGATCAGTGACCGTCGATTAATTGACGCGCTCAATGCAGAAGTCGATGACTTCCATCAGGGCCGACTTCCATGCCGTCTCGGGAAGCGGCGCGAGCGCATCGCGTGCAATCGTGCCGTAGTGAACCGCCCGGGCAATGGTGTCGTTCAGCGTGCCGTACTTGGCAATCAGGCCAAGCGCCCTTTCGAGGTTCTGGTCGCTGCTCTCGCCGCCTTCAATGGCCTGTCGCCAGAAAGCGCGCTCTTCCTCGGTGCCGCGGCGATAGGCGAGGATCACCGGGAGCGTGATCTTGCCCTCGCGGAAGTCGTCGCCGACATTCTTGCCGAGATCGGCTGCCTTGCCACCGTAGTCCAGCGCGTCGTCGACGAGCTGGAAGGCTAGGCCGAGATTCATGCCGTAGGACTTCAGCGCGTTGCGGCCGGATTTGCCGGCATCGGCGACGATCGGGCCGACTTCCGCGGCGGCGGCAAACAACGCCGCGGTCTTCGCGCGGATGACTGCGAGGTAGTCGTCCTCGGTCGTTTCCATGTTCTTAGCGACGGAGAGCTGCAGCACTTCTCCTTCGGCGATCACGCAAGCCGCCGAGGAGAGCACATCGAGCGCATCGAGCGAGCCGACATCGACCATCATGCGGAACGCCTGGCCGAGCAGGAAGTCGCCGACGAGCACGCTCGCCTGGTTGCCCCAGATCATCCGGGCGGTGGACTTTCCGCGGCGAAGGTCGCTCTCGTCAACCACATCGTCATGCAGCAGCGTCGCTGTGTGCATGAACTCGACTGATGTCGCAAGCTTGATGTGGTTCTCGCCCTTGTAGCCGAACAGCGCGGCCGACGCCAAAGTCAGCATCGGACGGAGACGCTTGCCGCCGGACGAGATGAGATGGTTGGCCACCTCCGGGATCATCTGGACATCGGAACCGGCCTTGGAGAGGATAAGCTGGTTCACCCGTTGCATGTCCGCCTTAGTCAAATCGACCAGCGGCTTGACGGATGCCAGTTTGTTTTTGCTTTCTTCAAGCGGTATGACCACGCCCAACGACCCGGACTCCTGTTAAATTATTGAGTTGGACAATAGAAAGGGGCGATTGGCGCGGCAAGGGGTGAATTGTCGCGTCGCGCAAATTTGAAAGGGATTTTCCGGCAAATGCATGAACTTATTCGCGCCAATGATCCCGTGTTGCTCTCCTACGCGGAGAGCCTGCTGAAGGATGCGGGGATCCACTGCTTCATCGCCGATCAAGGCATGAGCGTTCTGGAAGGGTCGCTGGACATGTTGCAGCGCCGGCTGCTTGTCGATGACGAGGAGGCAGATCGGGCACGGCGGATCCTCGCGGATGCCGGGCTCGGCGACGAACTGCGCGCTCCCAAGTGAGCCTGAGATGACGGGAGATGTTGCCGAGACGATCGACGCTTTTCATCGGGGGCTGTTCCATGTGGTGCAGCCGAAGGGCAGGGGGCATCGCTCCGGCATGGATGCAATGCTGCTAGCTGCGCTTGTGGCCGACGACCGTCCGATCAAGGTCGCGGATCTCGGTGCCGGCGCAGGTGCCGCCGGCTTGGCCGTCGCGTCGCGGCTGCCGGCCGCCGAAGTCGTGCTCTTCGAGCGCTCCGCCGAGATGGCCGACTATGCGCGCCGCAGCGTCCTCCTGCCTGAAAATGCCTATCTGGCGGGCCGCGTTTCCGTCGTCGAGGCGGATGTGACGCTAAGGGCGAAGGCGCGCAACGAAGCCGGTCTCCCCGACGAGAGCTTTCATCACGTCATCATGAACCCGCCGTTCAACGATGCGGGCGATCGCCGCACACCCGATGCCTTGAAGGCGGAGGCACACGCGATGACGGAAGGAACGTTCGAAAGCTGGGTGCGGACGGCCGGGGCGATCATGATCCCCGGCGGGCAATTGTCCCTGATCGCGCGGCCGGAATCGATTGCGGAAATCATCGATGCCTGCGGACGCCGTTTCGGCGGCATCGAAGTCACCGCGATCCATCCGCGCGAGGGCGAGAACGCCGTGCGTATCCTCGTCACGGCCATAAAAGGGTCGCGCGCGCGGCTTTCGCTGCGCGCGCCACTCATTATGCACGAGGAGGGGACGCATAAATTCTCCCCCTTCGTTGACGATCTCAATAATGGCCGGGCGGCCTATGCCAGGCGCTAGCCGGTGACAAAGTCGAACAGCAGCTTGACATTGAGACCGGCAATCAGGACTGCGATCACATAGGCGATTGCGCTTAGCCAGCGCGGGGCGACCAGCGCGCCCATCTTCGCCTTGCTCGCCGTAAACATCACGAGCGGGAAGACGGCGAAGGAAAGCTGCAGGCTGAGCACGACCTGGGTCAGGATCAGCAGTTCCGCCGTACCCTTGTCGCCATACCAGATCGTGACGAAGGCGGCCGGAACAATGGCGATCGCACGTGTGATCAGGCGACGAACCCACGGTTGAAGCCGGATCTTCAGGAAGCCTTCCATGACGATCTGGCCGGCAAGCGTTGCCGTAACCGTCGAGTTCAGGCCGCAGCACAGGAGTGCGATGCCGAAGAGTGTTGGAGCGATTGCGAGGCCAAGCAACGGTGCGAGCAACGAAGATGCCTCGCCCAATTCCACGACGTCCGTCTTGCCGTTCGCATGGAAGGCAGCAGCCGCAAGGATCAGGATCGATGCATTGATCAGGAGCGCAAAGCAGAGCGCTATGGTCGAGTCAATCGTCGCGTAGGTCAGCGCTTGGCGCTTTTCCGGCACCGTGTGGCCGTAAGCGCGGGTCTGGACGATGCCCGAGTGCAGGTAGAGATTGTGCGGCATCACGGTGGCGCCGAGAATGCCGAGCGCGAGATAGAGCATCTCAGGGTTGGAAACGATCTCGGTCGTCGGGAAGAAGCCCCGGATCACCGCACCCCATTCCGGGTCGGCAAGGAAGATCTGCACGCCAAAGCACACGGCGATGATGGCGAGCAGGGCGATCACGAAAGCTTCCACCCAGCGGAAGCCGATCTTCTGCAGATAGAGGATGAGGAACACGTCGAGCGATGTGATAAGCACGCCGAGCTCAAGCGGGATGCCGAAGAGCAGATTGAGGCCGATCGCCGTGCCGATCACTTCGGCGATGTCGGTCGCGATGATGGCGATTTCGGCAAACGCCCACAGCGGAATGGAGACGTACTTCGGGTAGGCGTCACGGCAGGCCTGTGCAAGGTCGCGGCCGGACGCGATGGCGAGGCGCGCGCAGAGCGACTGCAAGACGATCGCCATCAGGTTGGACAGGAGGGCGACGGTCAGCAGCGCATAGCCGAACTTCGAACCGCCGGCGAGCGAAGTCGCCCAGTTGCCGGGATCCATATAGCCGACGGCCACCATGTAGCCGGGCCCGAGGAACGCGGCAATGCGCCGCCAGCGCGTCCCATGTTTCTGCGTCTGGATTGAGCGGTAGACATCGGAAAGCGATGCCTCTTCGCGCTCGTGTCGCCAGCCGGCCTTTGTGTTCGTATTTACGATGTCCATGCAATTTCGCCCTTTTTACCAGTAGGAGCAGTATGTCTGATTGGAATGATAATGCAAGTCATTCGCAATAAGATTTGTGAATGGGAGATGTTTTCTGCAGCGACCATTGCGTTTGTCGCTCCGTTGCATACATGGAAGACGTTTGATGATGTCGCCGCAAAAGGATGGAAAATGGCCGGATTTTTGAAGAGGTTGCTGCCGAAGCGTTTCCGCAAGGAAGGTGTGGTGATCCCCGTGGTTCGACTTCACGGCCCGATCATGAGCGGCGGAAGCCAGTTCCGGCCCACTCTCAATCTCGCCGCTGCGGCGCAGGTCCTAGAGAAGGCCTTTAGCTTCAAGGATGCGCCGGCGGTTGCGATCTCGCTCAATTCGCCGGGTGGCTCCCCGGTGCAATCGCGGCTCGTCTTTACCCGCATCCGCGAACTCGCACGTGAAAAGCAGAAGAAGGTTCTTGTCTTCATAGAAGATGTTGCGGCATCCGGCGGCTACATGATCGCGCTTGCTGGCGACGAAATCGTTGCCGACCCCACTTCCATCGTCGGCTCGATCGGCGTCGTCTCCGGTGGCTTCGGTTTCCCGGAGCTGCTGAAGAAGATCGGGGTGGAACGCCGCGTCTATACCGCGGGGGAAAACAAGGTGATCCTTGATCCATTCCAGCCCGAGAAGGAAAAGGATATCGAATACCTGAAGACCCTGCAGCTGGAGATCCATCAGGTCTTCATCTCCATGGTTCGCGAACGACGTGCCGGCAAACTGAAGAACGACGATGTGGTGTTCTCCGGGCTCTTCTGGACGGGCACGCGCGGCCTCGAACTCGGCCTGATCGACGGCCTCGGCGACATGCGCCAGGAATTGAAGCGCCGCTATGGGGCCAAAACCAAACTCGAGCTGGTGATGCCCGCGCGCGGTCTTTTCGGAAGGCGCATTCCCGGTATATCGTCAGCCAACTTGGAAGGTGCCGGAGCCGGTCTCGTGACCGGACTTGTCGAGGCCGCCGAGGAGAAGGCATTGTGGAGTCGATACGGGCTCTGAGGGATTAAAAGGCTGGCATCATGCCGCAACTGATAATCATTGTCGTGCTGGTGGTTGGCGCCTGGCTTCTCTACCGTCGCTTCATTGCTGATGCAAAGCGGCTCGCCGAGCGATCCCGCCGCGCCGAGAAAGAGCGCCAGACGGGTGCCATCGGCACACTGGTCAAGGATCCGGTTACGGGCGAATACCATCTGAAGAAGGACGAGGACGAGTAGAGCCGCAAAAGCCTTGACCCATCTGGCGCGTCGTGGCACCTGTCCGCGCACTTTTGTACGAATTCGGAAGCCGTTCCATGTCTGCAGCAATCCCCGACCACATGAACCCGAAGCGCTCGTTCCAGGCGCTGATCCTCACGCTTCACAATTATTGGGCGGACAAGGGTTGTGCGGTGCTGCAGCCCTACGACATGGAAGTTGGCGCCGGTACGTTCCACCCGGCAACGACGCTACGTGCGCTCGGCCCCAAGCCATGGAAAGCTGCCTACGTGCAACCGTCGCGCCGCCCGTCGGACGGCCGCTATGGCGAGAACCCGAACCGCCTGCAGCACTATTACCAGTATCAGGTCCTCCTGAAGCCGAACCCGCCGAACCTGCAGGAGCTCTATCTCGGCTCGCTCGCGGCGATCGGCCTCGATCCGCTGCTGCATGACATCCGTTTCGTCGAGGATGACTGGGAAAGCCCGACGCTCGGCGCCTGGGGTCTTGGCTGGGAGTGCTGGTGCGACGGCATGGAAGTGTCGCAGTTCACTTATTTCCAGCAGGTCTGCGGCATCGAATGCTCGCCTGTCTCGGGCGAGTTGACCTACGGCCTTGAGCGCCTTGCGATGTACGTCCAGGGCGTCGACAATGTCTACGACCTGAACTTCAACGGTCGCGAGGGCGACGAGAAGATCAGTTACGGCGACGTCTTCCTACAGGCGGAGCAGGAATACTCCCGCCACAATTTCGAGTACGCCAACACGGAAATGCTGCACCGGCACTTCATCGACGCCGAGAAGGAATGCCAGGCGCTCCTCGCGGCCGGCGCGCCGGGCGACAGCGATAACCAGAAGCTGCACAAGTGCGTCTTCCCGGCCTACGACCAGTGCATCAAGGCAAGCCATGTCTTCAATCTGTTGGATGCCCGCGGTGTGATCTCGGTTACCGAGCGTCAGAGCTACATTCTGCGCGTACGGACGCTCGCCAAGGCCTGCGGCGAGGCCTTCCTAATGACGGATGCAGGTGGGGTGAATCTGGCGAAAACTGCCGCTTGAAGGGCGGCAGTCAGTGGCGATCGTCGCTTCTGGCCTCGACACGGCGCTCCACCGGGCGCGCCATTTTCTGGACAAAGAAGTACGAAGCGATGGCCAGCATGTTGAGGAGGAAAAGTACTGCGCCATGGTCTGAATGATCCTCGCCGCAAGTTTCTCGGGCACGTTTGTTTCAACCGTGCAAGATGAAAATTAGGACGTCGGCCGGCGCGACGGTATCGTGATTTTTCGCTACCCTTGTCTTTGATTGTCCCGAAGAGACCGGAAATGCGGGATGACAATCTGCGGTAACGCGCATAGTCTCCCGGCATACTTTCGGTCGTTGCGGGGGATTCGTGATGTATATTATTCTTGGCCTTGTCGTTCTGGCCGCGCTTTATGCCGTCTTCATTTACAACGGCCTCGTTCGCGCACGGCAGATGTCTGAGGAAGCCTGGTCCGGCATTGATGTGCAGCTGAAGCGCCGCGCCGACCTGATCCCCAATCTCATCGAGACGGTCAAGGGCTATGCCGCGCACGAGAAGACGACGCTCGAAGAGGTCGTTGCCCTCCGCAACAAGGCCCAATCAGTTCCAGCAGGCGATGTCGCCGGTCGCGCCCAGGCGGAAGGCCTGCTTGGCCAGGCGCTCGGCCGTGTGTTGGCTCTCGCCGAAGCCTATCCCGACCTGAAGGCGAACGAGAATTTCCGCGAGCTGCAGACCTCGCTCGAGACGATGGAAAGCGAAATCCAGATGGCCCGCCGCTACTACAATGGCGCGGCTCGTGATCTGAACGTCAAGGTCGAGAGCTTCCCGTCCAATCTGGTCGCCGGCCAGTTCGGATTCCAGAAGCGCGAGTATTTCGAGATCACCAACGAAGCGGATCGCGCCGTTCCGACGGTAAAGTTCTGACATCCGCCATTTGCCTTTGCGTAAAAGCTGCTATGAGCAGGGCATGATCGTGGCTGGAAACGGCCTTCGCGCAAAGACGGAAAAGACAAGGTTATGAGTAAAGAGAAGCTCACTATCATCCCGCCGGACAAGCCGCTGACAGGCCGCGCCGTCCCCCCCGGCTCGAAGTCGATCACCAACCGCGCGCTGCTTCTGGCAGGTCTCGCCAAGGGTACCAGCCGCCTGACCGGCGCTTTGAAGAGCGATGACACCCGCTATATGGCCGACGCTCTCCGCGGCATGGGCGTGATCATCGAGGAGCCGGATGACACGAGCTTCGTCGTCACGGGCAGCGGCAAGCTGCTGCCGCCACAGGTGCCGCTCTTCCTCGGCAACGCCGGAACGGCGACGCGCTTCCTGACGGCCGCTGCCGCCCTGGTGGATGGCACGGTTGTCGTCGATGGTGACCAACACATGCGCAAGCGCCCGATCGGCCCGCTCGTCGATGCGCTGCGTTCGCTTGGCATCGACGCATCGACCGAAACCGGCTGCCCGCCCGTCGCCGTCAAGGGCACCGGCCGTTTCGAAGCGAGCCGCATCCAGATCGATGGAGGCCTGTCGAGCCAGTATGTCTCGGCGCTCCTGATGATGGCCGCCGGCGGCGACAAGCCGGTGACGATCGAGTTACTTGGCGAGGATATCGGCGCGCTCGGCTACATCGATCTGACGACGGCGGCGATGCGCACCTTTGGCGCCAAGGTCGAGAAGACCAGCCCGGTGACCTGGCGCGTCGAGCCGACCGGCTACACCGCGGCCGACTTTGTGGTCGAGCCGGACGCCTCGGCCGCGACCTACCTCTGGGCGGCGGAAGTGCTGACGTCAGGCAAGATCGACCTCGGCGTTGCGAACGGCGCGTTCACGCAGCCGGATGCGAAGGCCTATGACCTGATCGCCAAGTTCCCGCATCTTCCGGCCGTCATCGACGGTTCGCAGATGCAGGATGCGGTTCCGACCCTTGCCGTTCTTGCGGCTTTCAACGAGACGCCGGTTCGTTTCGTCGGCATCGCCAATCTGCGCGTCAAGGAA
Organism: Rhizobium sp. CF122; assembly: GCF_000282035.1. GTDB lineage: Bacteria > Pseudomonadota > Alphaproteobacteria > Rhizobiales > Rhizobiaceae > Rhizobium. Next base: position 4,580 of record NZ_AKKA01000015.1, on the reverse strand, counting down.
TGCGATCGCATTCGAGCGGTCTCGACCGGCCTCACGCAGATCCGTCAGGATCTGGCGCGCGAGGAAGGCGATGACCTGATCGTCCAGTCCGATCCGGATCTCGCCGGACAGCGCCTGCCGGCCAACATCGACACCTTCGCCGATCACCGCATCGCCATGAGCTTTGCCCTCGCCGGCCTAAAGATCGCCGGCATCACGATCCTTGATCCGGACTGCGTTGGCAAAACCTTCCCGGCCTACTGGCGGACGCTGGCAGGGCTTGGTGTGACCTATGCCGACGAGGGCTGACACTATCTGACGCGGCCGGGACGCCGCAGGCGAGGGGTATGATGATCCGACGGCTTTCCGGCCTCTGCTTCGTTCTGTTTCTGATGCTTGCGGCGCGTGGCGCCATCGCTGCGGAGGTGATTAACGCTTTCGCGTCAAACATCGCGCTTGAGAAGAGCGGGGCGATGACGGTGACGGAGACGATCACCGTCAATGCCGAAGGCAATCGCATCCGGCGCGGCATCTTTCGCGATTTTCCGCTGACCTATCAGGATGAAGAAGGCCGCCTCCGCCGCGTCGACTTCGACGTTATCTCGGTCAAGCGCGATGGTCGCGACGAGCCTTGGCATACCGAGTCCATCAGTGGCGGTATCCGCATCTATGCCGGCTCGGAAGACGTCACCGTCAGCTATGGCCGCCACGAATACGTCTTCACCTACCGCACCAATCGCCAGATCCGCTACTTCGACAATCACGATGAGCTCTACTGGAATGTCACCGGCAACGGCTGGATCTTCCCGATCCTGACGGCGACGGCGACGGTCAACCTTCCTGACGGTGTCAGCGCGACCGACACTGCTTTTTTCACTGGCCCGCAGGGGGCGACGGACAGGAATGCAAGCGTTTCCGGGGGCGGCGGCCGACTGCTGTTTTCGACGACCCGGCCGCTCAATGTAGGCGAAGGGCTGACGATTGCCGTCAAGATGCCGAAGGGCTCGATCGATCCGCCGAGCGCCGACGACACACGGCGCTGGTGGCTGAGCGACAACCGCGACTACTTCCTCGGCTTCGGTGGCCTTCTCCTCGTCTTCCTCTACTACACGCGTTCTTGGCTGAAGGTCGGCCGCGATCCGGCCCGCGGCGTGCTGGTGCCGCGCTGGGACCCGCCCGACGGCATCTCGCCGGCACTGGTGAACTATATCGACAATCGCGGTTTCTCCGGGCAGGGCTGGACGGCGCTGTCGGCCACGGCCCTCAATCTGGCGGTGCGCGGCTATGTGGTACTGGAAGACCTCAAGAACGCGATCATCATCCGCCGCACCGACAAGCCGGTCGGTAAGGAGAAGCTTGAGGCCGGCGAAACGAGCTTGCTGAATGCCGTCGGCGCCAAGGGCTCCCTGACGATTGACGAGGCCAACGGAACGAAGGTGAAGTCGGCGGGGGACAGTTTCCGGGCCGCCATCGAGCGCGAGCACCGCGGCAAATACTACAATGCGAATACCGGCTATACGACGGGCGGTATCGCACTCAGCGCCGCCTCGTTGGTGGCCCTCTTCGTCTTTGGCACGCTGGAGCCGGAGACCATCGCTTTGATGATCATTCCGATCGTCGTTGTCGTCTTTATTTCCGTCTTCGTTGCCGGCTTTGCCAAGTCGTTCCGCCCCGGCAGGTCGCTCGGCGCGAAGATCATGTCCGTGATCGCCATCGGTATCGCCACCTTTGTCGGCTTCAGCATCGTGTCGTCTCTGGCCTTGGCGCTGTTCTCGTCGCTGGTCGAACTCCACGAGACGCCGATGCTGTTTGCCATCGGCGGCATCATCCTGCTGAACCTGCTCTACGTCTTCATCATGGGTGCGCCGACCCCGCTCGGGGCCAAGCTGATGGATGGTATCGACGGCCTGCGTCAGTACATGACGCTGGCTGAGAAGGACCGCATGAACATGGCGGGGGCGCCCGAGATGTCGCCGCAGCATTTCGAGAAGCTCTTGCCCTATGCTGTCGCGCTCGGCGTCGAAAAGCCCTGGTCGCGCGCCTTCGAGACCTGGCTTGCCGCGGCAGCAGCGGGAGTAGCCGCGGCCGCCTACGCCCCATCCTGGTATTCCGGCAATTTCGGCAGTGGCAATTTCTCCGATCGCATCGGCGGCTTCTCCTCATCGATGGCCTCGACGATTGCTTCCACGATCCCGACACCGCCCTCCAGTTCGTCCTCCGGTTTTTCCGGCGGCGGTTCCTCGGGCGGCTTCTCCGGTGGCGGCGGTGGCGGTGGTGGTGGCGGCGGCTGGTAAGGCTTCTTGCTCAAGCATTCCTGCTTGACCTTTCGGCGCTCTCCCCTTAACCGCCAGACGGAAACGTGAAAGGGACGGGCATGAAGGTTCTGTTGATCGGATCGGGCGGACGCGAGCACGCATTGGCCTGGAAGCTGGCGCAATCGCCTGCCATGACGGACTTCTACGCCGCTCCGGGCAATCCGGGCATTGCCGAGCACGCGACAATGGTTGCCGTCGATGTCGACGACCATGATGCCGTCATTGCCTTCTGCAAGGGCAAGGCGATCGATTTCGTCGTCGTCGGCCCGGAAGCACCGCTCGTGGCGGGCATAGCCGACAAGCTGCGCGCCGAAGGCTTTCCCGTCTTCGGCCCGTCGGCTGCCGCGGCCCAGCTCGAGGGCTCGAAGGGCTTCACCAAGGATATCTGCGCCCGCTACGACATCCCTACCGGTGCCTATCGGCGCTTCAACAATGCGCCTAAGGCCAAGGCCTATATCCGCGAGCAGGGCGCCCCAATCGTCGTCAAGGCCGATGGCCTTGCTGCCGGCAAGGGCGTGACCGTCGCCATGACCGTCGATGAAGCGCTCGCCGCCGTCGACGACTGCTTCGAGGGTGCCTTCGGTGCGGCGGGTGCCGAGGTCGTCATCGAAGCCTATCTTGATGGTGAGGAAGCGAGCTTCTTCTGCCTCTGTGACGGCAAGCACGTCCTGCCGCTCGCAACCGCCCAGGATCACAAGCGGGTGGGCGAGGGTGACACCGGCCCGAACACCGGCGGCATGGGCGCCTATTCGCCGGCACCCGTGATGACGGCCGACATGGTCGAACGCACGATGAAGGAAATCATCGAACCAACCATGCGCGGCATGGCCGAAAGCGGCTATCCCTTCTCCGGCGTCTTCTTCGCCGGCCTGATGATCACCGCCAAGGGTCCCGAGCTCATCGAATACAATGTCCGCTTCGGCGATCCCGAATGCCAGGTGCTGATGATGCGACTGAAGAGCGATCTTCTGCCGCTCCTGTTTGCCACCGCCAATGGCACGCTCGATCAGGTGTCCGCCGAATGGACGGACGATCCGGCCCTGACTGTCGTGATGGCATCGAAGGGCTATCCGGGCTCCTACGATAAGAACACGCCGATCCGCCATATCCCGGACGCGGGCGAGGGCGTCAAGGTGTTTCATGCCGGTACGGCGCTGAAGGACGGTGCGCTGGTTGCAACCGGCGGGCGGGTGCTCAACGTCACTGCCACGGGCAAGACGGTCGGCGAGGCGCAGACGCGCGCCTACGCGCTGCTCGATAAGGTCGATTGGGACAACGGCTTCTGCCGCCGCGATATCGGCTGGCGTGCGATCGAACGCGAAAAAAACGTTCAGTAGATCTGCCACCAACTTGCTTTTGTTTAGCGAGGCCTCCTTGGCGGTCGGTCGGAAACGACGCTCGGTCGCGCAGCGCCTGTAGGGCTTGCCTCATGTCGGCCGCAGGATAGTTCCATTGGCCGACGACGATGGAACCAAGCGGATGCATCCTGAACTTAAATCGTGTAACGACGCCAAAGTTTCCGCCGCCGCCGCGGATGCCCCAGAAGAGTTCAGGGTCGGACGTTGCGCTTGTCCAAATGATGCCTCCAGCCGCGGTCACGATTTCCGCGCCCAGCAAGCTGTCGATGGTAAGGCCGTATCTCCTGCTGGCGCATCCCATGCCTCCACCCCAGGGTCAGACCTGCCACACCTGTATGCGAGATCACGGCTGCCGGTACCACGTAACCTTCAGGAACTGTCGCGCGATCGAGATCGCCAAGGAGTGCCCCGCCGCCTACCTCGATCGTGCGCGTATCTCGATCGATGGCGATCGCGGTTAGCGCCGACAGATCGAGAACAAGTCCCGCATCGCAGGTTGAGAATCCCGGAAGACTGGCCGCCGCCGCGCACCGCAAGCAGGGCACGAGATGCACGCAGCTGCGTGCACGGCCTTCTGGACGTCATCCACACTCTGCGGGCGGACGATCGCCGCAGGCCGCCGATCGGCGACACCATTCCATACTTTGCGATAGCGATCATAATCCTGATGGTCCGCCGTGATGATCGGGCAGCGGTGCCCCAATAAGGAAAGCTCCCTCAGCAATAAGTTGGACATGTTGCGTCCCTCGACCCTCGCACAACCTCTAGCACATCCTGATCCGATCCAGAAACATCCTGCGATCGAAAAGCTGGAAGCCTGCAATGTGTCGAGATGGTTTCGCGACGCTTCATGTGAGCCGGTAGAGCGCTCGGGCTTTTGTGCGCAGAAGCGGTCACAGGCGGCAATTGCTTATATGAGGAGGGTCAA
>NZ_AKKA01000014.1 GCF_000282035.1 Rhizobium sp. CF122 | reverse complement strand
GATAAGCAATGATCCGCTCTAGGGGACGTGACGATGGCGGCCGTGCGCAATTGGCCCATACTTCCGATCCCGGCTCATCGGCTGACCATTTGCTCCGGCTTTAGCTCAAGCCGTACCACGCTCCGTGGGGGCTCAGATATCCTACTCGGTCACGCTCGAAGATGATCCCGACGGTATTGCGGTTTGCGCCAGTGGCCTTGACGGCGTCCAACACCGTGACGCGCCCACGCCAGTTCGAGAATTGCGACCGAGATCAAGGGTTGTCACCCACTATCCCAGATCAGCTGGAGACCGTCTTCGCCTTCGACTTCGGCCAGCATGGCGTACATCGGAGCGGGGAAGCACGGGTCGTCGAGCCTGGCTGTATTGCCATGATGCGTCAACCGTCGGCATGGATTGAAAATGTTCAAGCAACTTATGTTTGGCGACAAATATCAACCAGTGGCTGCGGTTGACGATGCGGTTCGTGTTCGTCGTCATCAGCCGTCGTCGTCTTGGTGCGGCCGAGATGGCAGGGCAGGGGAGCGGAGGTCCCGTCGGTCGGATCGGTGCGTACCGGCTCCTCGTCGACCAGGTCCTCGACCCGCAATGCCGCCACCTCCGAACGCCGGCGGCCGCCGGAAGAGAAGGCGACGAGCAGCAGCGCCCGATCACGCAGATCGACCAGCCGGTCGCCGGCGCAGGCAGACAACAGCTTTGCCGGGAGGTCCCTGGTCACCGCCGTTTTGCTCCTGCGCTGCTGCGGCCGTTTGCTCGCCGTCAGAGTGGACACGGCTGGGCGCGCTGACGCCCGTGGTCGGGATGCCTGTCGAGGCTTTTGTGCAAACCGGCGACCGGACAGCCCTGGCCTACCTGACCAAGCCTTTTGCAGACCAGATAGCCCGGGCCTTCAGAGAGGAATGAGGTATCCGCGACCATGGATCCGTGTTGGCGACGCCCATCATGGTGAGACTGTCTCCGGATGCCTGAAGTTCCATGGCATAAGCGCCTCGAGCTCGGATACTGGCCAGCCTTTAGCGATGCGGGTCAAGGTCTGGGAAAGCCAGCCGAGCGGATCGACGTTGTTCATTTTGGCCGTCTGGAGAAGCGTGGCCAGTGTTGCCCACGTCCGTCCACCGCCTTCACTGCCGGCGAATAGACTGTTTTTGCGATTATGCAAATCTTTACATAAAAGAAAGAACGCCCTCTTTGCAGGTTCGGACGCTGGAGCGGAGCATTGGGCGACGATTGCTTCGCTGATCGAAACCGCCAAGCTCAATGACGTCGAGCCACTCGCCTATCTGGCCGACGTCCTCAGCAGAATCGTCAACGGCCATCCGAACAGCCAACTCAATGACCTGCTTCCTTGGGCTTACGCCGCAAGCACGACGCCCAAGGCTTGGCTGAGAGCACCGCTTGTTCGAGCCGAATCATGACGGCCGTCACCTGGGTCGCAGACGTTACTCCTATAACGTGTCCGCATTCTTCCCGGCGAATCGATGACGCTGTAGAGTGATCGAACGTGCACCACACCATCTCACCCGGAGGCCTGTATGACTGAGGTCTTGCTGTTCCACCACGCACAGGGGCTGACCCAGGGTGTGCGCGCGTTCGCCGACGACTTGCGGGCCGGCGGTCACATCGTACACACACCGGACCTGTTCGACGGACGCACGTTCCAGAGTATCGACGACGGTCTCGCCTACATCGGTGAGATCGGATTCGACGAAATGCGGGAGCGCGGCGTCCGCGTCGCGGACGAATTGCCTCCCGAGCTTGTCTATGCCGGATTCTCGTTCGGTGTGCTGCCGGCGCAGAAGCTGGCACAGATACGGCCCGGAGCCCGCGGAGCCCTGCTCTTCTACTCTTGCCTGCCGATCACTGGCGAGTGGGCCTTCGGACCCTGGCCAGACGGCGTCGCGGTCCAGATTCACGGCATGGAAAACGACCCGATCTTCGTCGGCGAGGGCGACATCGACGCCGCCCGCGAGATCGTGGAGAAGGTCGAGGACGCGGAGCTTTTTTTGTACACCGGCGATCAGCACTACTTCGCCGACAGCTCGCTCCCGTCGTACGACGCAGATGCGACCGCGCTACTCACCATCCGCGTGCTTGAGTTCCTGGATCGCGTCTGATCCATGCCGACGTTTTGGTTGAGCTCAATCCCGAAAGGTGGTCCCGCAACAGCGCTTACATTTGAGTGATGAGGAATGACGGATCGTCGGACCGCTGTTGCCGACCGAGTGTGGCCGCAAGTCTCGGCCGTCGCATGACAATCGCCGCTTTTTCAATGGCATGCTCCAGGTTCTGCGCGTTGGCTGTCTGTGGCGGGATATGCACGAGCGATATGGCAAGTGGAATTCGGTCTATGTTCGTTTCCGTCGCTGGGCCGAACAAGGCGCATGGGACGCACTTCTGGAAACGCTTGCCGAACTTGGGCTGACCGACGACTGGCAACGCATCGTCACCGACAAACTGCGCTCATACGGAACAGCAAGACGGGACGCGATGCTCGCTGTCGAACATCCATCACACAAGGGCATAAACAATCGTGCGGAGAATTCTCACGTGCCACTTCGAAAACGAGAACGGATGATGCAGGGATTTCGATCCGTCAGCGGCTTGCAACGTTTCATCTCAGTCTTCTCAGCAGTCCGCAATAGGAACGCTCAGCCCTAGCCACCCACATTCATCGCATCCGCGCAATGGCGCAGTGGAAAGCCGTGACTGGCGCAGTTGCCTGAGTTCACAGGAAAACGCCTTGTCCGCGCGTCAATGAAACAACGTGACATCGCCGGTCTTCGTCCTCCTGTTTCCGATTACTGAACAGTGACGATGTTACACTCGAGAGTTTTCGGCGGCCTCGTCAGGTCATGTACACGCCACCGGTAACGTTGATGCCTTGGCCGGTCATGAAGCGGGCGCTGTCAGAGCACAAGAAGACGACTACATCCGCGACGTCTTCAGGTGTTTCGATGCGACCGAGCGGTGTTTGTCCGACATATTCGTTGAAAACCTGTTCCGGCGTGATGCTTCGCAAGGTGGCCTCCCACTCGATCTCGCGGCTCTGCATGCCGGTCTTGACGAAGCCAGGGCAAACGGCATTCACCCGGATCCCCTGGGGAGCAAGCTCGCGCGCCAGCGCCTGCGTCCAGCCGAGCACCGCAAACTTGCTCGCAGAATAGTGCGCGAGAAGCGGGGCGCCAACCTTGGCGGCCAGCGATGCGGTGTTGACGATGCAGCCGCGGCCTTGTTCCGAGAAATGACGCCCGGCGATCTGGTTGCTGAGGAATATGCCGCGGGCGTTCACATCGAAGTTGAAATCCCATTCCTCGTCGGTCAGTTCCAGCGCCTTCTGCATGGTGGAAACCCCAGCATTGGCAATCAGGATATCGACGCCGCCCAGTTTCTCCAACGCCGTAGAGAAAGCGGCCTGCACCGACGCGCGCTTGCGCACATCGACTTCGACAGCAATCGCGCCGTTTCCGATTTCATGCGCCGCCTTTTCGGCAGATCGCACATCGATATCCGCAATGGCGATCGTTACGCCCTGCCGGGCGAGCGCCTGTGCGATGGCAAGACCGATGCCGGTACCGCCTCCGGTAAGGAAGGCACGGCGGTCGCGTAGTTCTGGGAAACGCGGATGAGTCATGACTACTCCAATGAAAGAACACAAGGGACAAAACACCACCATTTGCCGGCTTTTCCCTGGGTTCGGTTATGGTTTGACCGGCGTTTTGACCGATCGGCTAAATCTTCTCCGTCCGCTGGACAGGTTGTTTCCGTCCGTCGGTTCTTGAACCATGCTCCATCTGTGGACGCCCCGGTGAATGCAAGAGGAGTTTCGGGCGGTATTACGCGCGTAGTCGGGTGCTGACATCTGTCCGGCCTTTCGCGCGACCGTTCATCCGTCGCTGGCCCGTATGGGAGTTCGCGGATCGGGCTCCAAATCAATTCGGCGTGCTCGAAGCACTCCGGAGCATACTGGTTTTCCCGACCCCGTCTCATCGACTGTTGCGCCATACCTTCCGTTGACCTTCCTACATCTCGACGACCTCTGGCCGGGCGGTTATGCCGCCACAGCTGGAGCTTTATAGACGCCGCCCTTTGCCATAAGTGCCCATACGATGCGGGCCATCTTGTTGGCGAGAGCGACTGTCACAAGCATGGGTGGCTTGCGGGCAAGCATGCGCCCGAGCCACGAGCCTTCTGGGGTGCCGCGCCGGCGAGCCTGCAGCACCACGGCGCTCGCACCGATGATGAGCAGGCGGCGCAATGTCCGCTCTCCCATCTTCGATGTCTCACCGAGTTTTTGCTTGCCTCCGGTGGATCGCTGCAACGGTGTCAATCCCAACCAGGCAGCGAAGTCGCGGCCTCGCTTGAAGCCCGCCGCTCCTGGGGCAAGGGCGATCAAAGCCGTCGCGGTGATTGGACCGACGCCGGGGATTGTCACCAACCGTCGTGCGTCTTCGTCTTCCCGAGCACGCCGAGCGATTTCGACATCTAGTTTCTGGATCCTTTGGTCGAGCGACGTCAGAGTATCAACCAGAATGGCGAGGGCCATGCGTGCGGCCTCCGGCAACTTGCTCCTGGGATCCTCCACGTGCCAGACAAGTCTGGTGACGTGAGAGGGCCCCTGGGCAACAATCAGTCCGTATTCCGCCAGGTGACCCCGCAAGGCGTTGATCGTCTGGGTGCGCTGCCGCACTAGCAAGTCGCGCGCTCGGAACACCGCCGCGCTCGCCTGCTGCTCCTCGCTCTTAACCGTGACAAAGCGCATCGTCGGGCGCTGGGCCGCCTCGCAGATTGCCTCGGCGTCGGCGGCATCGTTCTTCTGGCGCTTCACAAAAGGCTTTACATAGGCAGGGGCAATCAGGCGAACCGTGTGGCCGAGTTTGCCGATCTCACGTGCCCAATAATGCGCGCTGGAGCAGGCTTCCATCGCGACGATGCACGCCGGCTGTCCGGCGAAGAACGCGAGCAGCTTGTCCCGCCGCAGCTGCTTGCGGAAAACGACAGCGCCAGCGGTATCCGATCCATGCACCTGAAAGACATTCTTGGCCAAATCCAACCCCATCATGCTAACGTTCATTTCGGACGTCTCCTCTGTTGTGGCGGTTAACACCACCATGTTGGCACATTCGATGCCGTCGAGGGGCGTCCACCCCATCAATGCGTGACCCTGATGCCCTGTGGCTTCGGTCACAGAATGGCGTTCGGCTCCCGGTTTCCCATTCTCCTTGAGGAGCGCAGCCCGGTCCTGCCGGGCTCGCTAAGCAGTCATCAGGACAACCGGGATATCGTCGACGCGGCTTCCGCGGTGCTGCTGCCGCGCGGCTCGTAGGCGCGCTGGTCACGCAGGATCTGGAAGGCGATCGTCAAAAGCTTACGCGCAATGGCCACGCGCGCCTTGTTCACTCCTCTGATTTTCAGATGCTCGTATTGGGCGCGCAACTGCGCATCGCTGGCGATGGCGGGTGTCACCGCTTCCACGAACGCCCAGCGCAGCCACTTGTTGCCCTGCTTGATGATCTTGCCATGAAAGGTCTTGCCGCCGGAGGAATAGGTCGAGGGCACCAGCCCGGCATAGGCGGCAAGCTTCTTCGGGTTACGGAAGCGCGATATGTCGTCGATCTCGGCATCGATCAGCCGGGCGAAGAGCTCGCCAATGCCGGGGATCGTCTTCAACAGCTTGACGTTGGCATTGGCCTTGGTCATCGCCCGGATCGTCGCCTCCGACTGCTTGATGCGCCCATCAATGTCGCCGATGAAGTCGAGGCCACGGTTTATCTGGACGCGGTCGATCTCTGAGACGTTGACCTCAGCCAGCTGGACGCGGCCGGCCCTGCCGAACAGATCGCCGAGCTTCTTCAGCTTGGCCGTCTGTTCCGGATAGCGATCAAACACCGTGACGATGCGGTTCTTCGTCATCGTGCGCAGCCGCACGTAAAACATCCGCTCGCGCAGGGCAGCGCGCAGCTCGCGGGCACTGTCGCTCGGTGCCCAGGCTTCCGGCACCAGGTCGGCTCGAAGCAGATGCGCCAGCACCGTCG
>NZ_AKKA01000013.1 GCF_000282035.1 Rhizobium sp. CF122 | reverse complement strand
TTGGCGTTAGCCGACTTGAGCTGCTGTTCGGCAAGATCGTGATCGGCAATGCTGGCTGCGTTGCTCTGGGCGAGCCTTCGCTTGCGTGTTTCGGTGGTCGCGGCGTTCTCCAACTGCGCCTGGGCGCTGCGCAGATCGGCTTCCGCGCTCTTGACCGCGAGCTGCAGAGTGAGAGGATCGATTTCCGCGAGGACATCGCCCTTGTGGACGAGGTCGCCGACGTCCACCTTGCGAGACACCATTCGTCCAAGCGTCCGGAACGCCAGGTCGGTCTCGATGCGGGCCCGCACCACGCCGGGCGAGCTTGCGATTTTGTGCTGTTCGGCCGCAGCCATGACGACTTTGACAGGACGGGGGGCCGTCTCCTGCCCTGCGACGGAGTTCTGATCGCAGCCTGCAAGCAGCGACACTGACAGAAGAAGCGGGAGAGAGGTGCATACGCGATTGAGAGTCATCTCATTTGCCATCCCAGGCGACTGCCTGGCCTTCCTTGAGGAACTTTCCGCCTTCGGTGACGATCAGGTCTTGTGCGGCGACGCCGCCGGTGACGACGAAGTCGCTCTGGCGGTATCGGTCGACCGAAATCTTCCGGAGCGAAACGGAGCGGTTTTGAGTGTTGACGAGCCACACGGCGGGTTCGCCTTCGGCTGATGCGAGCGCGGTGTAGGGCAGTACAATTCCGTCGCGCGACGAGGCCCGCAGCCTGCCGACGACAGGCGTTCCGAGCGGCCATGGCGTGCCCTCCTGGATCCCCACCTTGATCCGGATCGTGCCCGCCTTCGCGTCTATGACGGGAGAGACCTCGCGTATGCGGGCGTGGACCTCGAGCGACGGGTCCGACACCGGTGCGACCTCGATGTCGCTCAGCGGCCGGCCATCCAGAAAGAACGCCTCGAAGACATCGAACACTGCGTCTCGGGACCCGTCATGGGCGAGCGTGAAGGCGGACTGCGCCGCTGATACCACCTGCCCCGCCTCAATGCCGCGCGACGTGATGATGCCGTCCGCGGCGGGCTTCAGTACGGTGTAGGACAGTGCGTCCTCGACTGCCGCGAGCGCGGCCTCCGCGGCCTCGAGGGAAGCCTGCGCGCTCAGCAGCTCCTTCTGCGCATCGTCAAAGACCGCCCGCGGAACCGCCTGCGACTGCAGGAGCGACTTCGACCGCTCGAAGGCCAGCGTCTTCTGTACAACGACGGCCTGCGCTGACTCCAGCGCGGCGCGGGCGACACTCACGTCCGCCTGTTGTTCCGTGTCGTTGAGCCTTGCAAGGACGTCACCGGCGCGGACATGCGAGCCGACATCGACCCTTCTTTCAAGAACCCGACCGCTGACGCGAAAGGAGAGTTCGGTCTGGACCCGTGCCTTCACCTCGCCGGTGATTTCCGCACCCGGTTGATACTGCGCCTTCGACGCCGTAACGACGCGGACCTGCTGCGGCGGTGGCGCCACTTCAGCTTTCTCCTCGCAGGCAGCAAGAACTGCGCAGGCGAGACCAATTCCCAGCAATCGAAAGGACTGCATTTTTGCTCCGGTACGGTTTGCGAAGTGAGCCGCGTTGTTGATCGGCCAGCCTCAATCTGCTGCGTAAATCAGGCCATCGCCCGATGTTGACGATGCCCACTTAACGATTGGAGTGGACAATGTCAACATCTTCCGGGGCTAGAATGTTGACATAAGCAACTTGACACTCTACATGGACGGCATGACCCAAGACATTTCCACCGATGACCCGCGGCCCTACCACCACGGCGACCTTCACAGAGCGATCGTAGCGGCCGCTCTCGACGTGCTGAGCGAGTCTCAAAGCACAGAGTTCTCGCTCCGCGAGCTCGCCCGCCGGGCGGGCGTCAGTCACAACGCCCCATACAAGCACTTCGCCGACAAGCGCGAATTGCTAGCAGCCGTCTCGGCGGTGGGGTTCGAGCTGCTGGCGAAGCGGATGGCAGAAGCGACCAAGGAACTCGACAGTCCGCGCAAGAGGCTGGCAGCTATGGCGCGCGCATATGTCTGCGGCGGCGTTAACAATCCGGCGCTCTACAGATTGATGTTCGGCGGCTACCTTGCCGGTCAGGACGATGGGCGTCCCGCGATCGAAAGAACCGCGGCTTACAACATGAAGACCCTTGTAGTAGACGCGATTTCCGACGGCGCTCTCGGGCGCCCAATCGCAGATACCGAGGCCAATACCCGCACGATGGATGGGGCGATTCTCGTCTTCTGGTCCCAGATGCACGGTCTCACGTTGCTGCTGGTCGATCGCCTCGTCGGCCCTGGCGACAAGATGGAGGAGCTGACCGAGAACGTCCTGCAAGGAATGCTCGACGGACTGGTGAACAGCATCCCGACCATACCAGAAGGCGCTTGGGTAGGTCCTCCGCTAGCGGGGTAGGAGTACCGATGGCAAGCACGCTTGGTTCGGAGCTTGTCGGTGAAAGCCTTGTTATCTTCCTGGTACCCACCGCTCTCATTCCGAGAGGAGAATTCACGTGGACGCATACATCTCAGCTCTGATGGGTCTCGCCGGCATCGCGATTGGCAGCCTGACCTCGTTTGCCACCACGTGGACGACGCAGCGATCCCAGGTGAAGGAAAAACATCGCGAGGTCGAGATTGCTAAGCGCGAAAAGCTCTTTTCGGATTTCATCGCCGAAGCCACCCGGCTTTACGGTGACGCGATAAACCACCAGAAGGACGACGTCTCTGACCTCGTGCTACTCTATGCATTGGTCGCCCAGATGCGTCTGATCTCCTCCCGGCCGGTAGTCGATGCAGCCGAGCTGGCGATGGCCAGGATCGTTGAAACCTATCTGACGCCCAATCGCTCACTCTCTGAAATCCGGGACCTCGCGCGTTCCGGCGCGCTGAACTTTCTCCTCGATTTTGGTGAGGCTTGCCGAGCGGAATTGGCGGCAGGGCACCTGTCGACCCGATGATAGGATTTGGGGAACCCGGTGGGCCACCAGCAGCCTTTCGGCACGCAAACCAGCCAAACAACGAACGACGCGCGGTCGCCCTCAGTGAAAGCTTCTCGCCTTCACCTTGACGGTGTCGATGTGAAGATCCCGCACGTATCTCCCTCGGCCTGAGCGTGGCCTCTCTATCCAGTGGATCCGGGCTTCCGGGCGAACCGTGAGCGAACTCGCCTCCTCTGCCGGTCGGCAGCTTGAAGTCCGTGTCGCGTTCGGCCAGCCAAGGTCGCCCCTAAGATCAACTGCTGCGCGATCAGACGGACGACTGCCCCTTTGAGCTGCAACACATAATGTCGGGATCTGGCGATGCGCGAACAGAGTGTTTCGAGACTGATACCAAGAGATAGATTGCTGATGCCCGGCCCAGGACATAGGTAGATCCATCATAAATTCTTCAGGCTAAACGACTATGAAAGTCTCCGAACTCTCCTCGAGGCAAACCGTGCAGTCGAAGAAGGGCGCCGCTCTCAAACTGCGGCTTCTAGCGCCTGCCAACTCGAACATCCCCGCGCCTCGCACCACGCCGGGGACATTACGGGAATGCGATGATCAAGCGAACGCCCTGTCGACCGCTGATCAGATCGAACCATCAGCTCTCCTTTCCGTCGCTCTGTTTTCGCTCAGCCTCGCGATCCTTGTCGCAGCGACATCGATGATGTTCGATTCCACCTGGTCCCAAGCCCTTCGCGACGCCTTTGTAAACCTCCCGGCCAGATTGGCGATGTAGGGAGGCCAACTTCTCCGCCGGATGTCTTTTCGAGACAGAAAGTATCGGCGACCCCTCCGAGAGCCTGAACGAGGCGATCCAAGCGCAGAAAGCGATCCAGGCGATCAGAAGTATTGCTTCAGGTCGCCTCCTCTTGGGCGGCACGGACGGGTCGGCCACGCAAGGGGATCGAAGGTTGCAGAAGTAGATCTCGATGTTAGTGGCTATTGCCAGTCGCTCATGGTCGGCCCAATTCCTTGGCTCGTTCCCACATCGGTGATCGAAGTTCGCCGGGTGGTTTCTTCGACTGGTCCGGCACACCAAGCTCAGTGCTATCGCAGCGCAGCTCAACGTCGAGAAAGACCTTGCTTTATCTGACCCCAGCGGAGAGGCTCTTAGCGTCTGTTGCAGAGGCCAGTTGAACTCACCTGCGAATTTGGACAGGACCATGAACCTACCGCTTTGGAGCGACCCTATCGCTCAACTCTTCGGGCTGGCCGTCGCCGGCTTGGTGTTCAGCCGGTTTGTGTTTCACCGACACCCGATTTGGCGGCTCATCGCTCATATCGTCTTCCTGGTTGCGCTGACCGCTCTCCTACTCCACTACGGCATCCGACCCTACGCGCCTGATACACAGACCGACGATGTGTCCCGGCGGATCTTCATCGGCTTCGCTAAGGCCGTCTGGTGGATAGGCGGCGCCATGGTGTTGATCAGCTCGGTTCGCCTGTTTCTGATATTCGAGCGAAAACCACGGGAAGCACGTCTGCTCCAGGACCTGGTTGTCGGCCTCATCTACCTCGGAACCGGCCTCTCGCTTATTGCCTATGTCTTCAGCATTCCCGTGGGCACGCTGATCGCGACTTCGGGGGTGTTCGCGATTATCGTTGGTCTTGCATTGCAAAGCACCTTGAGTGACGTCTTTTCGGGCATCGCATTGAATCTCGGGCGTCCCTACTCGGTCGGCGACTGGATCGTGCTTGACGATGGCGTCGAGGGCCGGGTGATCGAAACAAATTGGCGTGCTACCCATCTTCTCAGTGGCACAAACGATCTGATTGCCGTCCCCAACAGTCGCTTGGCGAAAGCCAACGTCACGAATCTCAGCAGTCCTGACGAGAGCCATGGGATAGCGATCAAGGTGAGGCTAACACCTGCACCGCCCGCCACAGTCGCGGAGGTCATGAGGACGGTTCTTTTTGCTTCGAATAACATTCTCGATGCCCCCACACCCTCGGCAACGATAAAGGCTCTCGATGGTGAGGCTGTTGAAGTAGAGCTAACCTGCCGAGTACGAGATAGGGCGCACATTCCGATCGCGACAAACGAGATCTATGACCTGGTGTTCCGGCATTGCAAGGCTGCCGGGTTACCGCTCGCTGTGCCGGCGTCGGTCGGCGTGGCTCCAGACCAGGATCCCGCATATCGGCAGCATCCAAGCACCGCGTGGCGGCTTCTGAACGCTATACCCCTCTTCTCGCCCTTGACTGAAGATGAGAAGGAGACGCTTGCGGCGAGCATGACGCGCCAGACTTATCGCAAAGACGAGATCATCGCAGAACAAGGAATGAGGCTGGCCTCTCTGATGCTCATACGGAACGGCGTCGTCTCGATCACAAGGAAGGAAGGCGATCATGAAACGGAGCTTCTCCGCCTTTCTCCAGGACATTGCTTCGGGGAGGAGGGAATGTTGACGGGTGCGCCGGCACCTGGGACCATACGCGCCCTGACATTTGTGATCGCCTACGAGATCAAGCAGGATCCGCTTGCCGCCCTTATGCGTGACCGCCCGGCCCTCGCCGAGGAATTGGGCCTCGTCCTGTCACGCCGACTCGAGGCAGAACGCCTCCAATCGGCTGACACTTTTCCTCGCGGCTCAGAAGCAATGACGTTTGGCGATCGCATCCGCCAGATTTTCCAACTATCGTAACCGACCAGCATCGATGGCTTCCGGTCGTAGTCAGGTGATCCCCAAACTAGCCCTCTGTCCGGCCTTTGTGAGCGATATGGGTTGCATGCGGACCCTCATTCCGTCGAGTCGAAATCGACCTCCCCGGCATCAAGCATCCTGGCCAATGTGCGCAGGCCAACTTCGAGCTGGTCCATCGCCGGTGCCGCCAGTGCGAGCCTGACGGCGTTCGGAGCGTGGCCAGGCGTGACCGCGAATGTCGTCGAAGGCGTCAGTGCGATATCGCGCCTGGCTGCCGCGGCAACGAAACTTTGGGAGCGCCAATGGGTCGGCAATGTCAGCCACAGGTGATAGCAGCCCTCGTGAGACTGTATGTCGAAGCCTGACAGACATTCGGCTGCCAGCTTCTGGCGCGCGTGTGCGTCGGTCCGCTTCAATTTGGCGAGCTCGGCCGCGGTGCCGTCGCCCATCAATCGCTCCGCGGCCGCGAAGGCGTATCCAGACGCAGTCCATCCCCCCGAACGCACCGACGCCATGACGCTTTCCCGCATGCGATGCGGTGGCACGATAAAGCCGAGGGTCAGTCCCGGTGCGACCACCTTCGACAGGCTGTCGATGACGATACAGGTGTCGGGAGCGAGGGCTGCCAGCGGCGGCTCTTCGTCGAGAAAGGCGTAGACATTGTCCTCGATAACAGGAAGGCCGAGTTCGTCGACCACCCGCAGGAGATCGATACGGCGTGCCGACGTCATCGTCATACCCAACGGATTCTGGATCGACGGCTGGACATAGATGGCCGACAGATGGGCTTCATGGTGGGCCTTTTGTACGGCGTCGGGCCGCATCCCTTCTCCGTCCATCGCCAGCGGTACGAGCGATATTCCGAGCCGCGACGCGATGCCCTTGATGAAGGGATACGTCAAAGCTTCCACTCCGCAGCGACCGCCCGTGGGGACGACGGCTGCGAGAACAGCGGCAATGCTCTGCCGCCCGTTGCCGGTGAATACCAGCTGGTCGGCGTCGACGGACCACGTGCCTTTGGAGAGATGCGCGGCTGCAACGCTCCTCATGACGGGCGTGCCGATGCTGGTCCCTTGTCTAAGCGCGACATCGAGCGCGGCTGGCTGGTCCAGCCCTCTGAGGCTCTTCGCGATCAGCGCCGTCTGCTCGGGAAGTGTCGGGTAGTTGAACTCGAGGTCAATCCGGATGCCACGCGGTTCACCTGGAGCTGCGATGCCGCGCCTTGCTTCCCCGGAGACGAAGGTCCCTCGTCCGACTTCCCCGACAACGAGGCCGCGGCGCAGCAGCTCGGCGTAGACGCGGCTCGCCGTCGAGACGGCGATGCCGCGCTCGTAGGCGAAGCTCCGCTGCGGCGGAAGACGATCGCCGGGCCTTAGCTTGCCGCTCGCTATCTCGGCGGCGACGACATCTGCCAGCTTCAGATATTCGGACTTCGACATTATTGCTCCGAGTTCAATGTTTTGATTGCACTGAGAAGAATATCGGAACATTCTGCCGACATCAAATGCATTGTACCTGAAGCGGCCACGCCCTGCGATCTGAGGCGCGCCGAACTCAAAACAAGCCTCCGGACGCCGCAGCGCCGGTGCGGAGGAGCATTGGAGACGAGAGATGTCTGAAAGTATCTGGATCACAAGTCGACCGGAGGTGACAAGGAGCCTTTGGTCGCCCCCGCGCATCGTCAAAGCCGCATGGGCCGCGATCGTACGCTGCGCAGTTCGTCGGTCTGCTGTCGCCCGGCTTCGCGATCTTGATGGCGACGCACTCAAAGACATCGGCCTTGCGCGATCCGAGATCGAGAAGGCAGCCTATGGCCTCGTCACTCGCCCGAGAGAAACACAGGCGGTGTCCGGATCATAGCTGAAAGTAGATTCCCACCTGAACGATGGTACAGGTGATGCGACACGGCCCTGATGCGATCATAGTGACATACCTCGATCAGCGAGGCCGGCCCTTAGGGCAATTCTTCAACATCGTTGTTTTGCGCGCGGCAGTGCGAAGCCGACGCTGTTTGCTGCGCGATCGGAGAAGTATCATGAACAGCAAGACACATCACGCCATGACCAGACGCGGGTTTCTGGCCGCGACAATGGTCGGGGCGGCCGCATTGAGCGTGCCGTTGGGATCCACTGCGAAAGCGGGAGGCGCAGCCACTGCCCCTGCTACTTCCGCGATCCGGCCATTCTCGTTCCACGCCTCGAACGCGGATCTTGTTAACCTGCGCTCCCGCATTCTTGCGACGAAGTGGCCGGAACGTGAGACTGTGGAGGACGCGTCACAGGGCGTGAACCTCGCGACCATGAAGAAGCTCGCCGACTACTGGGCACATCATCACGACTGGAGCAAGACTGAGACCGGACTCAATCTCTGGCCGAACTTCATCACCGAGATCGACGGGCTCGACATCCACTTCATCCACGTGCGCTCCAAGCACGCCAACGCGCTGCCCGTCATCATCACCCACGGTTGGCCAGGGTCGATCATCGAGCAGCTCAAGATCATCGGCCCGCTCACCAACCCGACTGCCCACGGCGGCACCGAAACGGATGCGTTCGACGTCGTCATTCCTTCGCTTCCGGGCTATGGTTTTTCGGGCAAGCCGACGGCCACCGGATGGGATCCCCAGCGTATCGCGCGGGCGTGGGTCGAACTGATGCGGCGGCTCGGCTACGCCCGATATGTCGCTCAGGGTGGCGACTGGGGGAACGCCGTCACCGAGCAGATGGCGCTGCTGAAGCCCGCCGGGTTGATCGGCATCCACACCAACATGCCAGCCACCATTCCTGACGAGATCGCCAAGACCCTGCCTGACGGGCCGGCACCCGATGGTCTTCCGGCCGATGAACTCTATGCCTGGAAGCAGCTCTCCTTCTTCTACAAGCACGGGCTCGGCTACGCGCAGGAAATGGCGAACCGGCCGCAGACGCTCTACGCGCTGACGGATTCCCCGATCGGGCTGGCGGCGTGGATGCTCGACCATGATGACCGCAGCCGCGATCTGATCACGCGCGTTTTCGACGGCGCGCACGAGGGACTGACGCGCGACGACATCCTCGACAACATCACCCTCTACTGGTTGACGAACACCGCGGTCTCTTCCGCGCGACTGTACTGGGAGAGCAAGCTCGCCTTCTTCCAGCCCAAGGGCATCGAACTGCCGGTGGGCGTCAGCGCCTTTCCCGACGAGATCTACACCGCGCCGGAGAGCTGGACTCGCAAGGCCTATCCGAACCTCGTCCACTACAACCGCCTTCCGAAGGGAGGGCATTTCGCAGCCTGGGAACAGCCGCGGCTCCTGACCGAGGAACTTCGCGCGACGTTCCATACGCTTCGGTAAGCGTGTCAGCGCCGCCTCCAGGATTTCTCACGCGTCCTCTTCGGAGGAAGGTCACATGGAACTGACAGCTACCACGATCCTCGTCGCCTTCGCCGGCGTGTTCCTGATCTGCGTCCTCAAGGGAGCGTTCGGCGGCGGCTTCGCCATTATCGGAATCCCTCTTCTATCGCTTGTGATGGATCCCGTCACGGCCGGAGGACTCCTCGCTCCCTTGTTCATCGCAATGGATCTATACGCTCTGCGCTACTTCAGGCGCTCGACATGGTCGAAGCCGGATCTGGTGCTTCTGTTGCCGGGCCTCCTGCTCGGCATCGGGTTCGGCTACCTGCTGTTTCGGGTCCTCGACCACCGCGTAATCGCGATCCTGATGGCTGCGATCACGCTGATCTTTGTCGGCCTGTGGCTGATGAACGGCGGCGAGGTAACGACCCGTCGGCGTTCGACGCCCAAGGCGATCGCTGCCGGCCTGACGTCTGGCATCACGACCATGGTCGCGCATTCCGGCGGGCCGCCTCTCGCGATGTATCTCCTGCCCCTCGGCCTCACCAAGGACATCTACGCGGGCACGACTAGCCTCTTCTTCACTGTCGGTAACGCGACCAAGGCGGTTCCCTGGCTGTTGCTGGTAAATCCTACAGCCGGTCTGTGGGAACTGATGGCGATCTGTCTGCTCGCCGTTCCCACGGGCGTGTCACTCGGTTGGCGGCTCCACGGTGTCCTTGACCAGCGTCAGATCTACCGCATCTGCTACGGGCTGCTGGTCGTGACCGCGGTGAAACTGCTGTGGGACGGCATTTCGGGATACCTCGCATGACCACCAACTTGCCAAAATAGGTTTTCTCGGATTGTGCCATTGGCGACAAGAATGCTTGCCGGTCCCGCTGGATTTTCCGAGGTCTACACTGGTGATAGGAGTCGCGTATGACAACGGCCCCGTCAATCGAGCTGCCATCATGTTGGCGCGACGCCCTCCCCCCCACTTCCGTTCGGAACCACCTGGTCCGCAGTCGGGTTTGCCGTTCGCACAACGGCGGGCGTCAGTGACCGCGCTGCACATCGCGAAGGTGCATCTCGTCGCGCAAGTTATCGCATGAGTGAACTGCTTCCCCACACATCTCGGAATTTTCAGATGAGCGAGGGTTCCACAACGACAACCGAGGTCTCCCATATACCCCTTCAGGAAGAATCTCTCAGTTAGGGCGGGTTCTCCGTTTGAAAAGCACGCTAGGCGTTCGCCACGGTTTCTTGAGTTGCCACAGGTTACGCGGCCTAGTCGGGATCACCCCTGCCCCCTGTGAAGTCCTTGTCACACGAGCTTCATAAGAATTCACTTAAATGCCGCTGCGAGAACTCCCCTCGCGTCCTGTTTTCCCCTTCATTGGCCCGCACCGCTGTGGGCCTTCTTTTTGACATCGCCTCCGGTTACCCCATGTGGATCGCGACGAAGGACTAGCCGGCCACCGGGCGTCCCGCCGCCTCTAACCATGGAAGTCGTCGATGAAGGAACATGACCTCAAGGAACTTGGCGAAGACATCCTGCGCGAAGTGCGATCCGACGTCACTCCGAAGAAGCTGATGGCCGCTGTCCGCAAAGCACATCCGGAGGCGTCCAAAAAAGAAATCATCAGGGCCGCGTTCTACGCGCTGATCGCACATGCCGACAAAAGCCCCAAGGAACTGGTTCCAGCGAGCGCCTGACGAAGAGTTGCACTAAGAGCCCGATGCAAAGCCGTAACCGACGCTTGATCGATTTGTTCTAGGGGAGCTGCAGCTTTCGTAGGATCGCCCGCAAGCCCGGTTGGCTCGCCATAGCGGCGGCTTCTTCAAAGGAAAACCAAGCCGTCTTCTGATCGCCCTTTTCCGGATAGGATTCGGCAATCATTGCGACTCGGAGCAGATGTACCCTCACGCGTTAAGCTCGTTCGCTGGTGTCCTTGGTATAGGTGAACGCACCCAGTGCACCCCCTCGGTAATCGCACCGACCGCATCTGCCTCCTCGAATGCCTCCCTTAATGCCGCGGTGCGCGCCTCACGTTATCTACCTCATGCCCGATCTTTTAAGGCGACCACCCGAAATAGATCGCCGCCGACATCGCGATTTCGGCAAACCCGATGGCCAGACATAGGATAAACACCACGACCAGCAATCTGTTTCGGTTTAGATTTCGCATCGCCGGGGCTTAACCGCTGTCGGCCGAACGATCAAGAACAACACTGTGCAAAAGCCGACTATCGGGGCGGAAGCACGCCAGGCGCTAGGCTCTTTTTCCGCCCGATCCCCTGGGTCGTAAGCGCTTCCTCTCACACCATATGTCAGGCCGGACTTGCCGCCGATGGCGGTGGCACGCCTGCGACGTCGAGTCTTGTAACCGAAGGCCGCTGCCCTTGTTCCTGCGGGCACGCTCTAGAGCAGAAGCTTCATACGAGGGGAACTGCATGCGCCTGGAACCTAATTGGCGGTCGAGCGGTTCAACCAGTCGACGTATCGCATCGAACCCATGCGAGCGTCATTGTGCGGCAGCAACATATCGTCGTTCAGTCGGACGCCGTAGTAGCGAGCGTTATCGTCCATAACAACGGCGCGTGTCTTCATTTGCTGTCATATGCACACGAGCGATTTCGTCGAGGCCGAATTGCTCGGGGCCACTGATTTCGACCGTAGCGTTCCTGGCTGGAACAAGCCCTTCCCCCCGTCCCTGACCCCGAGCGAAGGGGACGCAGTGATCACTTCAGCGTGTGTCTGCCGAAGCTTCTCTACGAGCCGAGTTCCGATGCGACCACTTGTCCCATGACGGTGATTTTCATCGGTGTTGCTCCATCTATTGCTGTTTTCGTTGTCGAGTATCTTGGCCAGCGAGTTCACATGTCACTCCACCGGCATGACGACCGGAGCGTCCTTGTTCTTCAACAGCACGACGATAAACTTCGCCTGTTTGGACGTGCTCGCATTGCGGCTGATCAAGTGAATGTCGGAGGGACCTTCGTAGAAGGTCTCTCCAGGCGACAAGGTGGCTTCTTTTCCCCCCTT
Organism: Rhizobium sp. CF122; assembly: GCF_000282035.1. Taxonomy (GTDB): domain Bacteria; phylum Pseudomonadota; class Alphaproteobacteria; order Rhizobiales; family Rhizobiaceae; genus Rhizobium. The sequence goes on along the minus strand of NZ_AKKA01000013.1, from coordinate 29,118 downwards.
GACCTGCATCACGATCGAGCCCTCCAGAACATAGACGAACGCGTCGGCGTCATGTTTGTGAATAGGATCGGAACCTCCCGGTCCATACTCGACCGATATCATCAGCCCCTCCTTGCCAGGATAATTTGGAAGGTTCTTTTTCATGAGCGATGTGACAATTGCAGCGTTGTCCGCGGCAACCGGCAAAGTGCCAAAGAGGCAAACCGTGGCCGTGACGACCAGCGTTGAGTAAATTGCGTTCATTGCTGAAACCCCTCTCTTGGCGAGGCTGACGAGAGCTTGTCTGGTGCGACAGATCGCAGCCACCACGGTAGATTTATGTTCGGTTCGTTATGGTGTTGACGCCGGTCTTTGGCGCCGCCGCCAGTACATCGTGGCCTTCATCCCGTAAACGGGCAGCGGTCTTGGAGCCGATTCGACCGGTGCCACCAATCAGAACAATTTTCATGACGAACCTCCATGCTGGCGGCCGTTCGGGCCAAACGCCCCAATCGCGCGGGCCGCCGTCGGCCGCGGAAGGATGTCAGACGCTCATGCAAGTCGTACTCGCGTCGTGCCTTCTCGTCCTGAGGTCAACCGAAGCCCCGCTGGAGCGAGAGGCGTGGAGATCAAACCATTAGCGGACTATACTCCCGGTCACATGTGCCTGACAGGGCTTTGTTCGAAGGGTTTCGGACATGCTCCGCGACATTCGCCTTCCATGCGTACCCGGATTTTGTGCTTCTCAATTCCGCACGTAGTTTACTCACCGGCGGCCCGGTTCGGAGTTCGACTGGCTCACTTTGATAACTGAAGCGGACCAGACTATCGCCTACAGCAGTCGATACCATCAGAGCCAATGTCGGTCAGGGCGCAACAGCGCCGGCCTGGACCTACGCCCTAGCGAAAGCGAGAAGATCAGGATTCACAACCTCGGCATGGGTGGTGCACATGCCATGCGGGAAGTTCTTGTATATCTTAAGGGTCGCGTGCTTCAGTAGCTTCGCCGAAAGCGGAGCAGAATCTGTGATGGGGACGATCTGGTCGTCGTCGCCGTGCATGACGAGGGTCGGTACATCGATGATCTTGAGGTCTTCGGTGAAGTCGGTCTCGGAAAACGCCTTGATGCCTTCATAGTGCGCTTTAGCGCTGCCCATCATGCCTTGCCGCCACCAGTTCTGAACCACTGCGGAATTCGGTGTCGCGCCGGGTCGGTTGAAGCTGTAGAACGGACCGGCTGGAAAGTCGGTGTAGAACTGGGAGCGGTTGTCGGCCAGCGCCTTGCGAAGGCCGTCGAACACCTCGATCGGCAGGCCGCCGGGATTCTTCTCGCTTTTCACCATGATCGGCGGCACTGCGCCGATGATGATCAGTTTGGCCACGCGCCCGGCCGGTTGGCCATGACGGGCGACATAGCGCACGGCCTCGCCGCCGCCCGTCGAATGGCCGATATGGATCGCGTTGCGCAAATCGAGATGTTCGACGACAGCGACTACATCCGCAGCGTAGTGATCCATGTCGTGGCCGTCGCTGACCTGCGCTGATCGACCATGCCCACGTCGGTCATGGGCGATGACGCGATACCCGTTCTGTAGGAAGAACAGCATTTGGTTGTCCCAATCATCTCCGCATAGCGGCCAGCCGTGATGGAAGACTATTGGCTGGGCGTCCTTCGGACCCCAATCCTTGTAGAAGATTTCGACTCCGTCGCGTCCAGTGACTGCGGCCATCGTTTGAATCCTTTCGGCGGGTAGATTTTTGGTTCCGGGTGATTTGGCGGTAGCTGAAAAGCTCGGGAGAACCGTCAGCGCGGCCGCTCCTATGCCAAGGCCGAGCAGGTTGCGCCGGACCGGATCGGCGGTTCAGGTGAGTTGATGTTTGTCATTGGATCGGATCGCTTTTAAAATGCGCCACCCACCGGCCCCGGCCGATAGAAATGATGACGCCTTTCGGTTGTGACCTGACTGTATGCGACGCAGGCGGCCGAGCAATAGATATACGAAGGTTTGGCGAGCGGGCCTGTACGACGCGCGAAGGGAACCGATCGTCGAGGTCGAACGCGTGCTCTGCGACCGGAAGCGAAGCTACGAGAAGGCGGCACTCGTGTAGCTGTTCGGAGCCGGCTTTAGCTTCGCAAGGCTTCGTCAAAGCGCGACGATGGGATGCGAGCAAATGACCGCGCCGGATGGTGACCAATGCGAGACGCGATTTCCGTGTCTCCGGGAGTGGGAATCTCGATGTTGATGTGCCGCTCGAAGGGGCCAGACCGCAGGATTGCCGGACGAGTTCACCGACCGCGGTTGGGCGAGCGAAGAGAAGAAGGCCTTCCATCTCGCCGATCCTCTCGCCTTCGCCCCGGACTGGCAGGGAAGGCATCGCCGGCGCCTGACGGCCGATCTCGATCAAGCACTCGTGCTGATCGGTGCTTGCTACGATGGCAGTGGCATCAACGCCTCGGACACGTTGAAGAACGAAAATTTCAAGCCGCATCCCGCCCTGAAGAGTCTCCTTGAATGGCTCAGCAGGCACGGCGCGACCCAGCCGAAGCGGAATGCTTCCTCACGGGCGTTGACGATCTACAACAACTGGGCCTCCAGCCACAAAGAGGCGGTCGCGCAGATGTCGCTGTTCCAGGAGGATTGAGCGTGAAGCAATTGCTCGACAGCGTCTGGCAGCGGCGCGGCGTGAGCTGGATTTGGGACGATGAGGCGCTCTCGATCGTCGCAAAGCCCTCCGAAGTCTACAGCTTGCGCGAACTCCTCCGTGCCGCGAAGGATTGGCCGGACGATTTGCCGAGCAACGGCGGAAATACGCTGGTGGTGGCCGGCCTAGATGCGTGTCTCGATCTACTCACACCCGTCGACGCTGACGGATGGCTGACGAACGAGTTGAAATCCGCCATCTTGTCCTTCCAGGACGAATATTCGGGTGAAGCAGCCCTCGTTTTCTGGCTACCGACCGGACATCGACGTTTTCACACCGACATGGCGACGGATGCGGTCCGCTGGCGCTGTTCGGCACCCCACGGCGACCAGCAAATCGAGTTCGGCCGCCTCCTTTGGGGAGAGGCTAGAGAATATCCGCAGGAAATCATCCTATCGCAGGACGGCAAGCCTGTCGGGTTGTTCCACCTGCGGATCACCTGAGGGCGGTTTTGATGGATGGTGCAGATTTCAGTCCGGGCGAGCGGATAACCCACCCTGATTTTGGCGCAGGCGTTGTGCTCGATGCCCCACGCGAAGGTTATCTCCGGGCGTTTTTCAGTAGCGGAGAACGGCGTGTTCCGCTGGAAAGTGTCCGGCGCGAGGTGTCGCGGACGGAGCGAATTTTGAGATCGGTCGAAGGTACGCCCGAGCGGGCGCGGGCTGTGAGAGCTGAATTCCGTCTTGGAAGCCCCTCGCGATCGGCCAAGCGCGCCGGTCGTCACCCACCGTCGGTAACGCCGAAAAACACTGTTCGACTTGCCATATTCGGCGGGCAAGTAAGGCGCGGATTGCGGTTGGCGCAAGGCGTGAGAACGGGAAGATGATGCGATGATGTATTCCCGGCCCAAATGGGTGGTTCTCAACCGCCACGTGCCGTTGCGCCCGTGACTCCCAGGTCCTTGAACAAGCGGTAAGGCGTGGCCACTTCAGCGATAGCCCAAAGGCACTCAAAAACCCGCCGCAGCTCGTCTCCGGGGGCATTTGCGTCAGTTCCGAAATGCCCCAACGACTCTTGCCTTGCACAGATGGCATCGAACAAGTGGTCCACTTCAGAGCGGTCTTCGCCGACGGCAGCGACATAGTTGAGGCAGCGCAGCGCGCGCGCGCCACTGGCGATGTCGTTGCGGGAGATTGCGCGCGAGCCTCCGGCATAAAGAAGGGTACGCAGCACTGGCCCGATTTCCGCTGTTTTCATGCCAAATGCCGTTTCCGCTTCGATTTGGCCCAGGATCTGTCCAAAATTGCTGGCGTAGTTGTCGAACTTGCCAAGATCGAAGGAGGCTCCCGCGTTGAAAGTGAGCGACTTTCGGATAAGCAGCTCAAACGCTGGCACCTGCCAACGGAACAAGGATCCATCATTGATGGCATCTTCAATGTACGAGAAATACTCCCTCGCCCGGGCGGAAGCCGGCACTCCTTGCTCCTCGATGACGCGGATTGCCAAAGTGAGCTGGATGGGATTGCATTGATACAAGTCGGCTTCCGGACAGCTGTTGATTGCGTGCGAACACTTCTGTGTCATTGCCTGGAGGATGTTGCCGCTGGAAGGTGATATCCTTTCAACCAGCAGCGCCGTCAGCGTACCAAGTAGAATCTGTGGCAGGGGGTATTCTGCTTCTGGCTGAAATAGCGGGAAGTGCCAGTTGCGAACGCTCTCCCACAACCCCGGCAACCATGCCCGTAGCTTGTCCTTATCAGTCATGTCGCTTCGCATAAAGACTAGATGCAATGATGCCCACCAGGGTTTGATGGTAATGACGTTCGAACGTGTCCAACTGACTGGCTCCTGAATGATCGTTTTTTTTCTGGATGCGGCGCGGTACAGCAATTTGGCCGTCGGGAAGCTGTTGCTGCAAAATCTGCCGCCAAGCGAAATCACGCATGGGCGACTGATCCACACAAATGCATTCGTAGCCGATGAGAAACTCCCCCATGAGGTCCCAGTCTCCTTCAATCAGGCAGGCTGCCGTAACATGATCGATATACGTTGAAAGCGATTTGTGATCCGGCAGCCGTGTGAAAAAGGCGCTGTTGCCGCCAAAATCCCCAAGGAAGAATATCAGATGACTGAGCGCATACAGTTCATGCGTCGACAGAAAATGAAGCGGCGGCCGCGAGCGGAGGATTGACCAACTGTAAAGTTCCTCAAAACTCGGGAGACCGTGCCGTATGCCGCAGCGATCCAGGAAATATGTTAGGCTGACAATGCTCCATGGTGTCTGATCGAGAACATGCAGCAGGTCCTGTCTCAGGATACGACTTGAAGCTTCGCGAAACCGGTCGCTGTTCAGTCCGTTGACTTCCAACGCGAGCGTTACCCCCAAAAGGAACCGCAGGCTGGAAGAAGGATCTTCGGTCGGAAACCTGATTTTGCCGACGGCAGCGTCGAACGCGTACAGGATTTCTTGGAAGTCTCCGGAACTAGCCAACTTGCCGCTACGCCCACAGGCCATCAACATCAACCCAACCTCCCCCAGGATCTTGTAACCGCTGACGCGTCTGGGGCTTTGTTGATGGCCGTTTGGCCGCTCGGCGATTTCAAGAAAGAGCTTGGCATTTGACGAAAACCAGCGCACGCATCCGGCCGAAAGCGACGTTACCGATGCCGTGAGGTTATCATCAGGCCCTAACATGTGAGATAGTGGTGCAGCTATTTCAAAACCCGGCGCATCAGGGACGACCTGCATTTCCAATCCCCAGCTTCAAGTAGCAGGTAGAGAACAAAAACCGGGCTATGTTTGGTCACCAGCCAAAACGAACCACGGACCGACCAATGATCCTGCAGAACCTCCCAAATCAGGACCCAAATCGTTCGGATTGAAGTCAGCGGGAAGCCTTTCTACCAGTCCATCGGCAAAGCTGTCCAAATCTACGATGCCTGCTTTGACTAAGGCAACCAGCACAGCGGTCTTCTTTTCGGCGTCGTTCATGGCTGTCTTCCTTGGAAACGGAATGTTCTCGCGCCCAGGGCACAAGAGCGTGTTGTGCAATGAGTGTTGACAGCGAGGAATTCGGTGATTACGCGGCGATCTTTCGGCCGCCGGATTTGCGCCTGGGCGAGTCGTGAGTTCAGTCTTTTGGTATCATGCATCGCCGCGCAACCATTCACCAATCCTGCTGGCTAAGCGATGTTACTCTTCTGTGCCTACATACACATACCACCGCCCAACGAGGGCACCGGTAGAGCTTCCCAAATCTGGGCCTAGATTGTCCATGTTAAAATCTGTCGGCAGTCTTTCGACAATGCCATCCGCTAGACTTTCCAAATCGACGATGCCAGACTTCACCAATGCAACAAGTACGGCTGTTTTCTTTTCGGAGTTGGTCATCACGCGCCCTCTATGGCGATCATTGTCGCAACTGAGTAAGCCTGCCCAACCAAGGTTTTATCACGGGAATCCCCGGAAGCAAGGGGCAATGCAATTGGCAAGTGTAGATTCTGCGATCTACGGCTCAAGTCCTTGAATGGGTGCAAACGTGCGGAGCCGCTGCCGAAACTCGGCTGGCGTCAGAACTTGTTCATTTGCGATCGGCAGGCCGCCTGTCATGGGCGTAACGGTGAGTATGCCGGTCAACTCGTCGCCCGCGTAAAGCCCAAGCGCCGTAAGCTGGTAGGCTGGCGCGGTCAACACCCGCACCGTAGGCTCGCCTTGAACATTTGCCTTAATCCACTCGAGGCCATCGCGAATGCGGCCGGCGATAACCGAGCCCGACACGGCCGTGATCTGCACCGCTGTGTTGTCACGTCCGGTGCCTGTGGCGTGGCGCACGTAACCGACAGCCGTCCCGTTGTTTGCGCGCGTCTCCACGATGGAAATGGTCTGACCTGTCGACTGTAACAAGGATTGCTCGCCACTCTCGCCTCCGAGACCTTCAGCGGCAACCCACTGCGGCGTGATCATCACTTCGGTCATGGAAGTTCCCAGGACCATTGTCGCTCCGGGTCCACCGAGGTTTGGGCCTTGCAGTTGCAGCAGCAAGGGCGCGGCTTCTTCAGCCACCTTTTTCCGCTCGTCATGCGTTATGTTGTCAAACTGTATCATCGGAAGGTGTCTCCTGTTGCTTGCGGAGGTCCGTCCAACAATCAAACCATTGGCCCCTGCCATACGCTGACTCAAGCTGAGAAAATGGTATGATCACCTCTCCCATATCGGGCCACGGATCGCTGACACGAACCATTTGCGATTGCATGCTGATCCCCCTGACGACCGTCACGTGCCCACCACCACCGAGCCAGGCGAAAGCAACTTCAACGGGACTGCCAAGACTGGTGATCTGATCGGCAAGCGTTGCAAAGTCTATTTTCTGACCTCGATGATTGGATTGAATGCCAAGTTTGCTGTAGAGCGGACTGACGTGTGCGGCTTTGATGGTTTTGTTGCAGGACGTATCAGCCCAGAAAAAATCGGAGCCGCTGTTGCCCGTCGCGCTGTTTTCTGTTGGCGCGCCGTTGCAGCACTGCTGACCTTGGAAGTGCGTCGAAACCAACTGACAGATTCCTGTGGAACTGTTCAGGAGAAACCGCGACACCATGACCGCGCACGTCGCCCAGCACCAGTTGGAAGCGGGTTGCTGGAGGTAGGGCACGTCGAGGATACTGTCAGCCGGCGTTCCGCTTCCGAGATCGACCTGGGGTAACTCGAATTCGATCGGCATCTGTACCATGCGCGCCTCGTTCGTTTTGACCGCCGGGCCGCGACGAACTGTAGCTGCAACTGCGCCTAGTTGGAACGGCGGCCGCCCTTCACGCCGAAAGATAGAAGGTTTGATGGACAGGTGTCAATCTGCCAACCCCGGCATGCAGGGCTGCGAAATCAGGTTAACGGACTTTTGCGGTTGATGATTGACTGATTCCAAGGGTTGCCCGACCGCAATCCAGTCTTAGGCCGGAGACGCCTCAAGGATGGAAATAGGCCCTTGGGTCTGAATCAGTTGTTCAAGTCGTAGCCCGGCGTCGTCGAACAGGCTGGCATACTGTGCCTCCGTCCTCTCCAGGCCGCCGGTGACGGCGAGCATGACCACGTCGATTTCTTTAATCAGGTCCGGTTCGTTACCCGGCGGCACGAGCGTCTCGGCCACGAGCACCCTCCCGTTCGGCGGCATAGCCTTTCGGCAATTTCGCAGGATCGCTGCAGCACGCCGATCGTCCCAATCGTGAACGACCTTCTTGATGACGTAGACGTCACCGCTGGGAACGCTCTCAAAGAAATCACCGGAGATAAATTCGGTCCGCGGCAGGTCGCCTCCGGCACCCTGATGTGCTGCCGCGATGCCCGAAGGCAAATCGAAAAGCACGCCGCTCAAATGGGGATTGCGCGCCAGGATCAGCGAGAGAAGTTGACCATGTCCGCCCCCAACATCGACGATCCGCGTGAACGGCCTGAAGTCATAAGCTTCGGCAACGGCCTCGTTGCTGCCTTGGCCCAAGGCGATCATGGCACGCTGAAACAAGGCAGCCTGTTCCGGGTGTTCCGACAGCCAGTCAAACCGTGAGCTCCCGAACACCTTGTTGAAGGCTGGCATTCCTGTGCGGACAGAATACAGAAGCTGCTCGAAGGCGAGATAAGCCTCGCTGTTGGTCATACGCACGAAGTCAGCGGGACCCGGCCGATCGGAGCGCAGCGCGGCGCCAACCTCCGTCAACTCGAAATGCCGGGGCAATACTTCCCTAAAGACCCCTTCAGCCGCGAGAAGTCGCATGACACGATAAAGCGCGTCAGCATCTGACCGAGTGGTAGCCGCCACGTCATCCACCGACTGCTCGCCGGTGGCCACGAAATCGGGGACGCTAAGTTCGATTATGACGCGCAGCGCCTGTGACACGGCGAACCCGAATCCTAGCCTCATAATCTGTTGCGACGGGCTGGGCATGGCTTTTTCCCCGAGTGTCAGCGCAAGTTTAGCAGAATGGAGCGAGCTCAACACTTCCCCAAATTGGAGGACCACCGAGGTGGCTGTCGAAAGCCTCGATTCGCTCAGACACTGTCACGGTAGGTCCCCTTTCCTACGTTCGCGATTGATCATCTTGGCAAAACGCTCCAAACCGGCAAGGTCGCATCACCGTTCCTCTGGCGGTTTGAGGTGCCGGAACTGCATAAGCAGCAGTAGATCGTATATGATTTTCAGGGCACCGCAGATCAGGAGGGGCCATGCTCGGAAAGAGGCAGCGAATAGAGCGCCGGCCAGCGCTGGACTGGCTGCGGCGGCCAGGCTTCGCGGGACAGACGTGAAGCTCGCGGCCGCCGCCCGCTCTGCCTCTGTAACGACGGCCATGACGTAAGACGATCGCGTCGGGACGTCCATCTGCGAAAGCGCGGCGCGGATCAGCAACAGAACCAGCGTCAGAGGGAGCGTTGGTGCAAGCGCCGCCAGCATCAGGGCGATGCTGGACGGAATGTGTGTGAACACCATTGTGTTGATGAGTCCGATGTGCCGGGACAGCCAAGCTGCAACGGGAAATGAGAACGCCGAAAGTACGCCAGACCAAAAGAAGAAAAATCCAGCTTCCGCGAGCGACAGGTCGAATTTTTCGAAAAGCCATAGGGCAAGCAGCGACTGGACGACAAAGCCGCCGGCGAAAGCATCGAGGCTAAAGAGGGCCGCAAGCTTGAAAACAAAATTGCGCGAGGGGCCGAGCGCGGACGCGATGCCGGACCCCGGCGTTGGACCGCGTTGCGGGATCCGCGCGTAGAGAAAGCCGCCGAGCAGACCCAGCAACGCGTAGAGCACGAACATCGCCTTGATGCCGGTGAGTTGGTCGAGGCCGGCTGGAGCCAGAAGATCAGGGGTCGCCGAAGCGAGCGCGCCCACCGCGGCTGCGAGCGCACCCACAAGGCTGTAACGCGCGAACATCTTGGTCCGCGCGGCATCAGTGACTTCGCGTGTGAGCACGGCATGCTCCAAGGGCACGAAGACGCTGACGCTGCCTGCCGACGGGTTGATGGTGCCGGCGAACGCGATGACTAAAAGCAGCGCGTACTCGTGGACCACCGCAAAGGCCACGCCCGTGGCGACCATCAGACTGGCGGCGGCAAGCAGGAGTTGGCGGTGATCGTATCGGGCGCCAAGGATCCCGACGCCTATAGTCAAGAGCGCCGAACCGAGAAGCGACGCGGTTGCGATGACGCCGACCTGCAGAGGCGCGAAGCCTAATGCGAGGAGATAGACCGGCAACAGAATGGCCACGAAGCCGTCGCCGATATCACGCAGAGCTCGGGCCGCAAAAAGGAAAGTCGCGTGGATCCGCTGCACTGATCTAGCTGCCCTCATCACCTGCGTCGGCGTCACCGGCCTCGGCAGACACGTCGCGCGCTGCACGTGAGTCCAACGTGCGGCGGCAGAAATTGTTCAACCAAATTTCAAGTCACTGAGAGGGAAGAAAGGGCTCTGCCCTCTCTCCCCCACAAGCAGAAAACCGGCCTTCCCCATGCTTCGGCCTTCGGCCTGCAGCACCGTCGGCGTCCGCGCTGCGGACACCGGACGGGCCCTACGGGTGGGTGATCCCCTTCCGGTTTTCAGCTTGTCCCCCGTTCTCCCGGTCCTCGCCGGACGGGCAGGGGCAGGACGGGGCCTGCCCTGCCTTCCGGAAGGCTCCGTCCACTCGGGATTGCAGCGTTGGAAGAAAAAGTCGTGCAGATGGCCGTGTCCACGGTTCTGAACGCGATCTATGAACAGGACTTCCTCGGCTTCTCATACGGGTTCCGGCAAGGCCAGCACGACGCGCTGGACGCCTTGTGGGTTGGGATCGACAAGCGGAAAATCAACTGGATACTGGATGCGGATATTCGCTCGTTTTACGATGAAATCGATCACGAGTGGATGCTTCGTTTCCTGGGACATCGAGTAGGTGACCGCCGGCTGATACGCCTGATCCACAAATGGCTGAAAGCGGGCACGATTGAGGACGGCCGCCGCGTCGCATCAACGCGAGGAACTCCTCAAGGCTCTGTAATTAGCCCCGTGCTATCGAATATCTACCTGCATTACGCATTGGATTTATGGGTCCAGCAATGGCGCACTCGAAATGCTAAAGGCGACGTGATCATTGTCCGTTATGCCGACGACAGCGTGATCGGGTTCCAGTACGAAGGAGAGGCGCAGCGCTTCCTGCAAGAACTGCGGGAGCGCTTCGCCCAGTTTGGCTTGCAACTGCACCCGGAAAAGACGCGGCTGATACGCTTTGGGCGGTATGCTGTGCAACAATGCCGGGAACGTGGTATCCGCAAGCCAGAGACCTTCGACTTTCTGGGATTCACGCATTGCTGCGGCAGGCGGCGCAATGATGGAGGCTTCAAGATTGTCCGTCTGACGATCAAGAAGCGCATGCGCACGACGCTGGCGGCCGTTCGAGAAACGCTAATGCGACGACGCCATGAACCGGTGGCAGTAGTAGGTCGGTGGCTACGGCAAGTGTTACAGGGGTACTTGAACTACCATGCGGTGCCAGACAATCTAAGACGGTTGGGAGGGTTCCGCTGGGAAGTTGGTCGAGCTTGGCGACACGCATTGATGCGTCGAAGCCAGCGACACCGCATGCCTTGGGATCGTTTCCAAAGGCTGCTTCGCAAATACCTGCCACCGTGCCGCCTGATGCATCCGCATCCAGATGCTCGGCTTACCGTTACAACATCCGATAGGAGCCGTATGCGGTAGTGCCGCACGTACGGATCTGGCCGGGGGGCGATGGGCAACCATCGTCCCTACCGGGACCTGATCCACATGTAAGGGATCCGAATATCCTGAACACCATCTACGCGCTCGCGATAAAGCACCGAATGGATGAGGTCGGCTCGGCGATCGATCCCGACGATGAGGAGAACCCTGCCGAGAAAACCCCAGTTCTCCGCAAGCTGAAGAAGAAGGCGGAATCGTCGGCTTTGGCAGCCCTTCAGGCGCATCCGACGTGATTGGGAAGCGGTTATACCGAGGCGGCACCCGGAAAGGCGACCAAGATGCAAAAAAGCCGGGGTTAACCCGACCAGGCCATCAAGGCCATCTTCCGGATCCGCGCCCTGGCGTCGGGAAAGCGGCGAGAACTTTCCTGCGACTGGGAGGCCGACAGATGATAATGTCGGGGTCGGGCGGCGTATTTGACCGAGAGGACAGGCGCCGCCCGCAGGGGGGGGCCATGCCGATCGCCGCCGTGTCCAGCCGGATGCTCGCCGTAACAGAGGAAATGCGCGCGGTCATGGACTTCGCGCAACGGGTGCTCGAAGGAGATGGCCAGAATCTGCAGGGGTCAGGCGCGCCCAGACTTTAGCCATCGTGAGATCGCTCTTCCCGGTATTCTGGCGCGCGCTCTGTCGACCATGCCTGATGTCAGCCTCGAGCAATTGACGGAGCGCGAGCGCGACGTGGCGCTGCTGGTAGACGTGGATGCTCCGATAAGGATATCGCGCGCGTTCTGAATATCGGGTTTGCAACCGTCCGGACCCACCTTGAAAACTGCCTGACTAAGCTTCAATGTTCAAACCGAGCAGAAATGGCAGCCCTCGTATCTAGATTATCGCACTAAGAAAGCGTCATTGTCCGGCCCCTCTCGCCATCCCGTCATTGCGCGCAACGGCTGATCGACGAGCCCGACATCCTGCATCGCGCCTATCTGGCGCAGTAGGAGGCGGATTCGGCCATGGCGATCTCCTTGAGGCTGAGCTCGTCACGCTCCTTGCCTGGCCGACCAATTGTCGGGAGTTGCTTCGCGACTAGCCTTCCTTCCGCTGCCCATGCAAAAGGGCAAGGGCAATATCGAAGAAGTCATCGAGTGGCTCCCGGGCGGCCACGATCTTCATTCGAATGACCGCCCCTTCCCAGGCATTGATCAGAAATCGGGCGGTTTTTCTCGCATCTATGCTCGACGGCACCTCGCCGAGTTCCTGGCCTTCCTTCAGGGCCTCTTCGAGCAAGCCGGTCCATCGGCTGAGGGATTCGGCGAGCGCTTGCCTGACGAGCGGGGCTTCGTCGGTGGATTCGGCGGCGAGATTTCCGATCAGACATCCGCGAGCGTATCCGAACCGGTCATAGCGATCCGCCATGAAGCTAAAGTGTTGCTTGATGCGCTCTAGCGGGCGGAGCGATTTATCCGCGAGGATCTCTCGGCCTGAGCCGGCAGAATAGATCTTGAGAACCTCGAGCGCGAGGAGCTCCTTGGCCTTGAAATAATTGTAGAAGGATCCTTTCGGGACGCCTGCGCGTTCGACGACGTCGTTCACACTGGAGCCGTTGTAGCCGAACTCGTGGAACTGCTCGAGTGCGGCATCGACGATCTTTTGCCGTGTCCTGGAGACCATTGGAATCCTTTCTTCGATCGCGAGCGTGGGCACACTTACATGTGCCCACGCCGACGTTGTCGGTGTCCCTTACGCCGCCTGGTTCAGGTCTGCAACCAAGTCATTGAACTGGTTGACGAAGCCGTGTTCCTGCGGGCCGGGATTGTTGCGGAGCCCTGTGGCGGCTTCGACCAGGACCTCGGTCGACGCGGTCTCGAGCGCAGTCATCGTCTGGGCGATGAAGTCGTCGAGCGGCATCGCGCGTTCCTCCTCGCGGCTGTTCAGGAGGTCTGTTCGGACCCACGGTGGGGCGATTTCCAGCACTTCGACTGAAGTGTTGCGCAGCTTGTATCGCTGCGACATGGCATAAGAATGTACGGCTGCTTTGGTTGCCGAATAGACGGCGGTGCCGGCTAACGGCACGAAGGCGAGAACCGAGGACACGTAGGCGATGGTGGCATTAGGCTGCTTTTTCAGGTGGTCAATGAACGCCGAGGTGACCCGGATCGGCGCCAACAGGTTCGTGGAAACCGTGGACACCAGCACCTCATCGTCGATCTCGCGTTCGGCTGCGTCCAACTGCATGATGCCGGCATTGTTGATGACGACGTTGAGCGAAGGATATCGCTTGATCAGGTTTTCGATTGTTTCCTTCACAATCTGAGGATCGTTCACATCAAGCGAGACCGCATCCATGCCGGCATTGGCGTCAAGGGTTTCCTGCAGGTTCTGCTTCCGGCGGCCGGAGATGATGACCTTGTTGCCGCGTTTGTGCAGCGCCTCAGCAAGGCCGCGGCCGATGCCGGAGCCGCCACCCGTGATGAAGATCGTGTTGCCTGTGAGTTTCATTTCCAGTCTCCTTTGATTTTAGGATTGAACAGCTTGTTTGCGGCCCGCTTCACGTGTTGTGGTTACGAGAAGGCTGAGGGCCACGGCTTCGAACAGCGCGCCAATCCAACCGAGATCGGCCACCGAGCCACTTGAAATCACGACAGAACCCACGGTCGCGCCTACCGCAAATCCTGCGTACATAAACGATGTGTTGAGGGACACGACGATGGGAGCCACCGGATGGCCGCCGACTTCGATCAGACGCGCGATCTGCGAGGGATAGAAGCCCCATGCCGTCAGGCCCCAGACAATGACCGAAATGACGACCGGCGCGACAGCCTCGCCGGGCGTCAAGAAATAGGCACTTGCGGAAAGCGTCAGGAACGCCATCGCAAGAAGGGTGAGCGCCGGGACCATGACTGTGTTCGCGCCGACACGGTCATTGAGCGCGCCGCCGCCGAAGACACCTGCCGCGGCCGAAAGCCCCCAGATGGAGACGATGGCGCTGATGCCGTTGCTGGAAGCGCCAATGGTCGACGTCAGATAGGGCGCGATGTAGGTCCAGGCCGTGTAAGCGCCTGCAGCCCAAATGAAGGTGACGAGCAAGGCGGCGAGAACCTGCGGATTGCCCACGACGGCGACCCGTTCCTTGAACGACGCCACCTTCATCTGGTCACCGACGCCCTTCTGCAGGCCGAAGACAAGGCCGGTGACGGCGATCAGTGACAAAATGCCAACGCCGAGGAACGTCATGCGCCAACCGAAGGCGTCGCCGATCAGCGAGCCCAGGGGAAGGCCGAGTGCGATGGCGAGTGTGATACCGCCATTGACGACCGAGAGCGCCCTGCCCCGCCTCTCTGGAGACACGATCGCACTCGCCAGCGCGTTGGCGTTCGGCGCATAGAGGCCCGCCGAGAGAGCAAGCAGGATGCGGGCCACCATGATGCCCCAGTAATCGCGTGACGCGAAGGCTGCTAGATTGGCGGCGGCGAAGGCGAGCATTGACCAGATGAGCAGCTTGCGGCGGTTTATGGCGCCGGTGAGTGTCGTGAGGACAGGAGAGCTGATGGCGAGGGTGAGCGTGAAGATGGTGACGAGCGATCCCACTGCCGCGATCGGGACCGAGAGGTCGGCCGACATACGCGGCAGGAGGGGAACGATCATGAAGCCTTCGGTTCCGATAGCGAAGGTTCCGAGAGCCAGGAAATAGATCGGCTTGAAGGAGCCGGAGTCTGCTGACGGCGACATGATTTCATTCCTTCAGATCGAAAGCATCCAATATGACCAGTCGTCTTATATATGACCGGTCGTATTATTTTGTCAATTGGGTTTTGCAAGCGCGGGCTTCAGAGAGTTGTGAAGCGCGCTTCGTCCTTGGTCAGGCCTGTTCGGGCCATTCCCTGCTGCGGAGCGAAAAGCGGCGGGTTCAAGACTCGTTGGAATCAGGAGCACGAGCCGCGACTTACCGCTGGCAACATCGTACGCATCTAAGTGGTTGAGTTCAAAGTCGTTTCGGCGTTGAGCATTGCCTTTCGACGACGATCCGACCGGAGGACGAGCAAGGAGCGAAACGAGCCTAAAGCCCGCTGCCGGGTCGTCATCACCAGCCCCGAGTCCCGGACATGTTGACACGACCCGGCCCCGCGACGCGTCTCTAAAGAGCGTTCAACCTCGGAATGAGACCGATCGATACCCGCCATCCAGCCACCGCGTAATCTCGTCAGCGTAAGCCTCCGGTGCATCCTCCCAAATCAGGTGCCCACCGTCGAGTTCGACGTAGTGGTTGCGAGGAAGAAGTTGAGCGATGAATTTTCCATTTTCTGGCGGGACGATCGGATCGTTTCGACCGACAATGATAAGAACCGGCGTTTCTATTCCGGCCAGCATTTGCCCAAGGCGCGGCAAATCGCGCCGATAGGCGCGGACAAAATTGACGGCGTCTTCAAAACGCCGGCCTGCGGATGCCAGCCGGTAGTCCTTCAGCACGGGGACGGGAATTTCCCGCAACGCCGATTGCCTCACAAAATCCGCACCGAGAGCGCCGCCGTCGATGTCGGACAATGCCCCGACCGGCGAGGCAATCAGCTCTTTCAACTGACCGGCCGCGAGGTCCACGTTCGTCGCGCCGCCGCCAACGACAAGGCTTTCGAACAGGCCGGGCTGCTTTGCCGCGGCGAAGAGAAGCGTCGGCGTCCCAATATCCGGACCCACCGCATGCATGCGCGTGATGCCGAAATGTGCGGCCGCATTGATAACGAAGTCGGCCATTGCTTCCGGCGACAACACGTCGCTGCGGCTTTCGGAGTGTCCGAAGCCGGGAAGATCAAGCGCCAGTATCGGGTGCTCACGACCGACCGCCGACTGGAGATCGCGGAAGGCATAGAGGCTTTCGGGCCAGGGGCTGGTGAGTAGGACCGGAACACCCTCCTTCGGCCCTGAGTGGGCAAACCGGATGCGCAGACCCTCAATCGTGTCGATCTCGACAGACCCTATTTCGGGGAGTTGATCATTCATGTGATGTCCTTGCGGGATGTTTGAACGGGGAAAAGGCGCGGTGCTGGAAGGGGTGCCGCTGCGCCGCTTTTCACTTGTGGTCGATCGGGAACATCGGATTGCCGTTGACGGCTTCGGTCGCCGGTACTTCTTCCTGCATCACGTCCCAATGTTCGGCGACTTTGCCGTTGGCGACGCGGAAGACGTCGATTGCCACCATGGGCTTGGCGCCCCACCCGACATATCGCCCGTGCACGGCAACATAGTCTCCGTCGGCCATCACCAGGCCGGGCTGATAGGCAAAATTTTCCGACAATTGCCCCAAGAGCCCCTTGATCGCCTCGATTCCATTGGGGATTTGCGGATTGTGTTGCCGATAATCCGGGCTGAACAATTCGTCGAGCACGGCGGGGTTGCGATTGACAAAGACGCCGGTGATGGCTTTCAGCACCAGAGCTTTATTGGCTGCGGCGATATCGGATGTTGTCATGGCAATTTCCTCCCGAAATGGACGCTGATTTGCATAATCCGAGCTGCATGCTATCTGGGAACTGAGTGTTACCTTTATAGATACAGCTCGGTCCCTTTATAGGAACAGATCTGTATCTATGTCAACAACCGGTGGCGGGAATGAATGGAACAGCAAGGCGGGGTGCGCCGCGACGTGATGAGCCCTCGGCACGTGAACGGCTGGTCGCGACCGCAACCGAGCTTTTCTATCAGGATGGAATACGCGCCATCGGAATCGATGCCGTGCTTGCGAAGTCCGGGGTGGCGAAATCGACCCTCTATCGCACCTTCGCATCGAAAGACGAGCTGATCGCTGCGGTCGCAGCCGAGCAGAACCAGCGGTTTTGGCAGTGGTGGGATGATGTTGCGCAGCAGAACGCGGGTTCGCCTCGGCAGTTGGTCGAGGCTTTGTTCGCCGGCCTCGTCGAACAGATTGCGCGTCCGACCTTCCGCGGATGCCCCTTCATCAACATGGCAACCGAGTTGCCCGACCGTGCCCATCCCGCTACCGTAATCGCCTGCGGCAACAAGCAGGCAGTACGCCAACGGCTTCGGGAGTTAAGCGCGGCGATGGGAGCTCGCCACCCGGAACGCCTCGGCAATCAACTCGCGCTTCTAATGGATGGCGCCTACGGTCAAGCCATGACGCTCGGCACGTCCGATTTGCGGGAGGAACTTCTGAGCGCCGTCGCGCAACTGATCGACGGAAAAGGATCGCAACCGTGATACTTCTCCGCCGAGTTTGCTGCAGCGCGCTATGCCTCAGGCGTCTTCGAGAACTTTTTCGTAGGGCTTGAAGTCGGTGTAGCCGCGGTAGTCCCCACCCCAGAAGCTGTCGCGGTCGTACTTGTTGAGAGGCAGGTCGTTCTTCAGGCGATACGGCAGGTCCGGGTTGGCCGAGAAGTGGCGCCCAAAAGCGACCAGATCGACTGTGCCGTTCTCGACGATCGCTTCGGCACCTTCGCGGTCGAAGCCTCCCGCGGCGATGATGCGGCCCTTGTACGACTTGCGGATCTGGGCCGCTGCGACCGGCGGCTTGCCTTCGACCGGAGCCTCACTGCCGACGATGCGCGGCTCGATGATGTGGAGGTAGGCAAGATCGAATTTGTTAAGCTGGTCGGCGGCGTAGCCGAACGTCGCTTCGGGATTGCTATCGGACATTGATCCGTAGGTGCCGCTGGGTCCCAGACGGACGCCGACGCGATTCTTGCCCCAGACCGAAGCTGCCGCCTCGGTGATTTCAAGCAACAAGCGCGCTCGGTTCTCGACCGTACCGCCATAGGCATCTGTACGCTTGTTGGAACCGTCCTGCAGGAACTGGTCGAGAAGGTAGCCATTCGCGCCGTGAACCTCGACCCCGTCGAATCCGGCTCGCTTGGCGCGCTCGGCGCCACGGCGGAAGTCCTCGACGATTCCCGGAATCTCGCTCGTCTCGAGCGCACGCGCCGGAGAGACCGGGACCCAGCCGTCCTTCGTAAAGACGATCTGATCGAACGGGAGGGCCGACGGTGCGACCGGCTGTTGCCTGTTGGTCATGTCGACATGGCTCTGGCGACCGACATGCCATAGTTGCAGGAAAATCTTGCCCCCCTTCGCATGGACGGCGTTGGTGACTTTCTTCCAGCCAGCGATCTGGGCGTCGTCATAAATGCCCGGAGCGCCTAGATAACCGCGACCCAGTATGGACACTGGCGTCGCCTCTGCAATCTGAAGACCGCCGTCGGAAGCGCGCTGGCCATAGTGCGTGGCCATCAGATCGCCGGGTATGTCACCAGGCTGTTCGGATCTGAGGCGGGTCAACGGGGCCTGCACGACGCGGTGCTTCAGGGTAAACGAGCCGAAGTCGATCGGCGTATACAGCTTGGACATTTCACTCTCCATCGGTTTCGATGGACTGAATTTATGTATTCCCAGCGCTCACAGAATGAGGCTAGTGTGCGTAACACAATGGACAAAAATGTCTTTAAAGGGTTCTTCGATGGACAGTCTTAGTTCTTTGGCAGTCTTTGTTCAGGCGGCGGAATCGCGCAGCTTCACGGCTACCGGAAAGCAACTGGGCGTTTCAGCCTCTGCCGTCGGCAAGGCCATATCGAGGCTCGAGGATCGACTGAAGGTCCGGCTCTTCAACCGCAGCACCAGAAGCATTGCATTGACCGCGGAGGGCACGCTCTTCCTCGACCGTTGCAAGAAAATCTTCGAAGAAGTGCAGGCTGCAGAACTGGAGCTCGCCCGAACCTCCTCAGCACCGCGGGGTAAGCTGAAAATCAGTCTGCCACTGATCGATATGCTGCTGATGCCGACGATCACAAGGTTTGCAAAGGCGTATCCTGAGATCGAGCTTGAACTCGATTACAGCGACCGGCTTGTCGACGTCATCGAAGAGGGGTTCGATGCCGTCGTCCGGACTGGCGATGCGAGTGATTCACGGCTGAAGACGAAGACCATTGGCACCTTCTCGCACAAGATCGTGGGCTCCCCAGGGTATTTCAAGCAGCATTCCATTCCCCAGGCGCCAGCCGATCTGCTCGTGCATGTCTGTCTGCATCACCGCTTCCCATCGACCGGAAAGTACGAGCCATGGCCGCTCAACGACGACGGCGCTCCTATCGAGATCGAGCTGCCGAGGCCGTATGTCGCCAGCACGTTGCAACCGCTTATCGGCTTTGCCGAAGGAGGACTTGGGCTGTGCTGCGTTCCGCTGTTCACTGTGCAGCGGCAGCTTGAGAGCGGAAGCCTGGTCGCCGTGCTCGATCCCTATCTGCGAAACAGTCGGCCGCTACGTATCCTCTGGCCAGCGACACGGCATGCGTCCCCGAAGGTGGAGGCATTCGTGAACTTCATGGCCAAGCATTTGTTTGCTGCCGGCAGCTGACGAAAGGGTTTCGTGGCCGCTGAACTGACGTTCCCCATGGTTGGAAACCTCCAGACGTCCTCTAGGAAACGCCAAACTATCCGGTGCCCCGCACCGCGCGCCTGATCGATTGAGGCGGCTGCCCGTAGATGCGGATGAAGGCCCGCCTCATGTTTTCCGCGTCGCCAAAACCAACGGCCTCCGCAATGCCTTCGACAGATTCGTCGGTCGTCTCAATCCGACCGCGAGCCAGATCCGCACGGAGCCGCTCGACCACGCGGGCGGGCGTTGTGCCGGTCTGTGCTCGGAATACACGGCTGAACTGCCGCAGGCTCATGCCCGCCGCCTCCGCCAAACGGTCAACCGTGAGCGCTTCGGCAATGTGATCGCGGGCATAACCAATCGCAGCGGCGAGCCGATCGTTCCTTGGAGCCAAATCGACGGAAGCTGCGAATTGCGATTGGCCGCCATGGCGACGATGGTAGACGACAAGATGTTGCGCTACGCCTTTGGCAACCGCAAAACCATGGTCCTCCTCGATCAGCGCCAAAGCAAGATCGATGCCGGCTGTGATACCGGCCGAGGTCCACACGTTGCCGTCGCGGCAGAAGATGCGATCTGCCTCGACATGGATCAACGCGTAGTCCCGTTGGAGGCGCGCTGCGTATTGCCAGTGCGTCGTCGCTCGACGCCCATTCAGCAGTCCTGCGGCCGCCAGCGTAAACGCGCCGGTGCAAACGCTTGCAACGCGCCGGCTTCGCTTCGAAGCCGCCACGATGCCGCTTAGCGTGTCTGCGGAAGGGAGCTGATCAATCGGTCCGCCGATGACGACGAGTGTATCGAGCTCGATGTCGTCGAGCGATACGGCAGGCGTCGCCATGCCGAGGCTGTTTGCCACGTCACCCGCTTCCAAGGCAAGGACCTGGATCCGATAGGCGGAGATTCCAAGTTGGCGATTTACCGCTTCAAACGCCCCTGCCGGACCGGCAAGGTCGAGCATTTGAAACCCCGAAGAAACATAGAAACCGATTCTGTGCATGGCTGAAAGATAGGGAACTATGGCCTTTCGGTCAAACGCTGTCAGCTATAGTTTGCGATCAGGAGAACGCATCATGTCAGAACCAATCAGTGTAGTAATGCCGGTCTACGACGGGGTGACCCAACTCGATTTCACCGGCCCCCACCAATTTCTTTCGCGGACGCCCGACCTGAATATTCGGGTGGCCTCGCTTGGCGGACAATCGATCACGGCGGACGGCCTGACATTCGCGAATCTGGAGGACTTGACCGCCATCAAGTCGTGCGACGTACTATTGGTACCCGGCGGTAGTGGCTGTATCGCTGCCATTGAAAACGATCTCTACCTCGAACAGATCGTCCGGCTCGGAGCGACTGCGCGTTATCTGACCTCGGTCTGCTCGGGTTCGCTTATTCTAGGCGCCGCCGGGCTTCTTCACGGCCGCCGTGCAGCCTGCCACTGGGCGTGGCAGGAACTGCTTCCAATCTTCGGCGCGATCGTTGACGAGAGCCGCATCGTGAGGGACGGCAACATCCTGTCTGGAGGCGGCGTCACGGCCGGCATCGATTTCGTTTTGGCCCTCATTGCCGAACTGCGCGGGAAGCGCGTGGCGGAAATGGTGCAACTAGGCTTGGAATATGCCCCTCAACCGCCCTTCAATTCCGGCCGCCCGGACACAGCGCCAGCAGAAATATTGGAGGCGGTGAATGCACGCACGGCGGCCAACCGAGCTGAACGGCGCGCTCGACTTGATGCCTGGGCCGGCTCGCGTCGCGTCAGCCGTCACGCCTGAGATCCCAGGTTCGCGTGAACGCCGGCGCAGTGATCATTGCCGAAACGCGAGTTGCCGTGAGGTCGATGTCGTACCTGTTTGAACGAAATCATGTGCACACGGACCACCGGTGCCGCAACTTCTACTCTGGGGGAAAACTATGAACCGACCACACATGATAGGCTGCGCCTGCGGTTGCTTCTTGAGGTCTCCGACTGAACTGGGTTCTGGGCCAGGCGCGCCATCGACGTCAAGCGGGTTCACGCTCCCTCGGGAGATAGCCGGTGTGCGCGTGCCGGATACCGCGCTTGCCAAGACGGTGACCACGCTTGTGCGGGAGGCGAGCCGGCCCGGCCTGTTCAACCACGTGGTTCGAAGCTACGTCTTCGGAACAAAGGCCGGCGAAGTGATGGGTTTGAAGTTCGACGCGGAGCAGCTGTTTGTGGCTGCCATAATGCACGACCTGGGGTTGACTGAGCCCTACTTGGCAGACGCGCGCTTCGAACTCGACAGTGCCGACGCGGCAGCGAAAATCCTTCGGGATAACCAGTATCCCGAGAGTAAGATTGACCTTGTTTGGCAAGCCATCGCCCTGCATTCAACTCGGGAAATTCCGGAACGCATGGACCCGATCATCGCCCTCGTTCACCTCGGAGCATTCATGGATGGAGGCTTCAAAGCTGAACTGCTGACGCGGAAAGACCTCGGCGAGTTGTTGGAAGCACTGCCACGCCTGGACAGCCAAGGTGGCTTCATTGAATCACTCGCCGATGTACTGCGCAAGAAACCGCATACGGCATACCTCGCCTTCGAGAGGGACATTGCCGAACGGACGAACCCAAATTTCAGGGCGTGAAATTCTCGACGCAAGGACTCAGTGCTTGAGGATCTGACTGAGGAAAAGCTTCGTCCGACCATGCTGCGGGTTAGTGAAAAATGACTCCGGATTCCCCTCCTCTGCGATCTGACCGGAATTCATGAAGATCACCCGGTCGGCAACTGTGCGGGCGAACCCCATCTCGTGGGTGACGCAGACCATTGTCATGCCGTCCCGGGCAAGGCTGGTCATGGTGTCGAGAACCGCCGAAACCATCTCCGGATCAAGCGCCGAGGTCGGCTCGTCGAAAAGCATGACTGCCGGCTCCATGCAAAGACTATGGGCAATCGCCACGCGCTGCTGCTGGCCGCCGGATAGCTGGATTGGGTATTTTTGTCGGCCTGCTCCGGAATGCGGACACGCTCCAGAAACCGCAGCGCGGTCTTCTTGGCCTCGGCAACTGGCACACCTCTTGATCCACATAAGCCCGACCATGCAGTTCATCAGCACCGTCTTGTGCGGAAACAGGTTGAAGTGCTGGAACGCCATGCCGACATTCTTGCGCACCTCGGCGACATTGCGCATCCTGTCGTGCAGCGTGATGCCGTTGACGATGATCTCCCCCTGCTGGTGCGCTTCAAGCCGGTTGAAGCAGCGGATGAGGGTCGACTTTCCGGAACCGGAAGGGCCGCAGACGACGATGCGCTCCCCTTTCTTCACCGTCAGGTTGATGTCCTTCAGCCGCCTTCCAGACGATCGCCTTGTCGTGCTTCCGGCAGTTTCGGCTCAATGAGGACGTCCTTCTGCGTCGCAGTACGCCCGAAACACTGCATTAGGCGCGAGTGGCGCTCCCGGCGATTGCGCTCGGCATTCGCTCTATTCAAGCCGAGCCTGTCGGGCGAAGGAACCTCGGCGGTTGAACGGCGAAATGCGCTGGCTGGCCGGCGTGCTCGGTGATGCCCGAAATATCGACGTGCTGCTCGCGAAGGCGAAGGACGCCGACCTGCGGTTCAAGTTGAAGGACGCCCGCCAGGGGCGTTCGACGATGCGATCGGGGCGCTGAATTCGTCCTTGCTGGGGCGCTCGCGCTCGACCTCAACGAATGGCCTCAATGCGGCGACTACCTCAAACGACCGAATGTGCGCAGCGCGATAAACACGCGTCAAGATCGCATTGGTCGCGTATGTCGCAGCCAGTCCCGTTATCGTGAACCACCGTCTACTACTACAGGCAGCCAGATTGTCATACCAGGCTCCAAGTCCTGATCGCCGGCTAGCGGATCGAGCCGCACCCAGAAGGTGTTGAGATCGTGATCGCCGACCGCTCTGGCGGCCCGCCAGGTGGCGAACTCGCCGAGCGGCCTAAGTTCGCTGATGCGGGCTCCGATGCTGCGTCCGTCGTTGGCACGCAGCGTGACGGTCTTGCCTACGGCCATGTCCCCAAGAGCGTCCTCCCGCAGCGTGAACGCGATCCATCGCTCGCCGTCAGGCTCGATCGTCAACACCGGCTTGCCCGGTGAAAGAGCCTCGCCCAGCTCTGCCACCTGGATCAGGACGGTAGCATCAACGGGCGCCTTCAACATTGTCTTGTCCAGCGCGATCTGGGCCTCGTCCACGGCCGCTTGCGCGGCTGCCACTTTGGCGTCGGCGAGCGCCAGTTCCTCCTTCGTCGGCCCGGCGCTTGCTGCCGCCAGTTGCGCGCGCTTCAGGTCGAGATCGGCTTGTGCCTTGCCGAGCTGAGCCGTGGTGTCGTCGACTAATTGCCGGCTGCCGGAGCCCTTGGCAGCCAGCGCAGCGGCACGGGTATTCTGTTGCTGCGCGAGCAGCAGGTTTGCCTCGGCGGTCTTCACCGACTGTTCGGCGATGGCGACTTCTTCCATGCGGACGCCGACATAGACATGATCCCGGTCCGCCTTGGCACTGGCGGCGGCGGCCTTCGCCTGCCCGAGCGCTGCGGCCAGTTCCGGGCTGTCCAGGGTCGCGAGGAGATCGCCTTTCCTGATACGCTGGCCCGAATGGACGGCAACATTCAAGAGCCGTCCACCAACTTCCGGCGCGATGCGGATTTCCGTGCGCTGGACCATGCCTGGGACAACGTCGCCCGCGTTGCTTGTGACACCGGATAAGGTCGCGGCACCCCCACCCGTTGCCATCACGACGACAGACAGCGCTAGGGAAAGTGTCCTGGTCCGTGATGTAAGAAAGTCGACCGCGCTAGTCGTCATCGTTCCCTCCCCGAAAGCCTGACCACCACGCCGACGTGATAGCGAGTGCCGCGTATACGATTGCCAACGTCCACAGCCTCTGCCAGTTGCTCCACACATCCGTCAGCGAGGCTCCCATCTGATTGACGCGCACCAGGCCGTCGATAGCTGCGGTGCTTGGCAACACCTGGCTTGCAATTCTGATTGCGTTGGGCATCGCCTCGAGTGGCCAGGCGACGCCTACCTGGAAAAACAAGGGCAGGCTAATCGCGATAAAGAGCAGCACCGCCGTCTCGCGGCGCTCGAACCACGAGCCGACGAATTGTCCGAGGAAACTCACCGACAGGATGAAGGGAATGGCAAGCACCAGCATGTCCAGGAATCGCCCGTTGGTCGAGAATCCGTAAACGTGCGGCAGGATGATCAGGTAAAGCGCAAAGCCGGGTAGAACTAGCAGCAGATGCGCGAGTGCCTGGCCGAGCACCGCGATCGGTCGGCCGCGGCTGTGCCGCGCCTGATGTCCGCCTCGCTCGAAGGCAACGCCGCCGAGCGTGGCCGAGCCCATCAGCAACGTCTGTTGCAAGATGAGAATAAAGGCCGCCGGCACAACATAGCTGGCATAGCCGCCAGTCGGATTGAAGAGCGGTTGATTGAGGATTTCGACAGGTGAACTTCTAATGAGCGCCGCCCGGCGCAGACTGCCGTCAGAACGCGCACTGCCGGCCGCAAGATCTGCAGTAACGGTCGCCGCCGCCTCCGTAATGCCCTGAAGGGTCCTGTTATAGAGCAGGAAATAGGTGGAATCGACATAGATCGGCAGTCGAGCGCTTGCCCCCTTCAGCACCTCGCGTTCTGTCCCTGCCGGAATGCCGACGATACCGAACACTTCCCGCCGGGCGAGCGCTGTCTGCGCCGCTTCAAGCGTGCTCGGACGGGCGGACACCTGCGTTGCTTCGTCGGTGTCGAGCATTTGTATAAAAGTCCGGCTGAGATTGGAAAAATCGTCATCGACCACCGCGACCGGGATCTTGCGGACGAGCTGCCCCAGGTAAGGCTGGGGATAGAGCAGGCCGTAGATGATGGGGGCGAGCACGATGAGGCCGAAGACGGCGCTGTCGGCGAGCACGCGTTTGTATTCAGCGGAAAATGCCCCGACGATCCCCGGTGGTGCTGCCGCCAGCGGAGCCGCCTGCTTTGCCGCTTTGGCAGGGCTGCGGGCGATGACGGTCAGTCTCAGCCAGGACAGACTGAAGCAGGCGACGGCGAGCACCGCGAGCGCCATGAAAGGCCTTACCGAATCATGAGTGGGCACGCCGCGGGCGGCCTGGTCGAACAGGATCTGGATATACCAGCGCAGCGGCAGCATATCCCCCCAGAGACGCGCAAACCCGCCCATCGCCAGAACCGGAAAGCCGACGCCGGCAAACCCGAATGAGGGCGAGCAGATCACGCCGGTCAGCGACAGCCCGAGCGGCAGGTTCCTCACCAGAAGCTGCAGCAGCGCTCCGAGCGACAGATAGGCGATGACCAGCAGGATGGCGGAGGCGCCCATCAAAATGGCATCGCCCCGGAAGGGAATCTGGTTGAGCCCGTGGATGATACCGAGGCCGACGACCATCAGCAAAATGAACACCCCGAAGTAGGGAGCAAGCTTGCCGACCAACGCTGTGAGCGGGCTGCCGCCGGCGGCGGCAAGCCATTCGCGCATGCTGCGCGAACCGAACTCGGAGCCGACCGCGTAACCTCCGGCAACCGCGGTAAGAACATGGAGCACCGTGGGCAGTATCGCTCTCAGCAGGAACTGGACGTAATTGAGGGCGGGATTGGTCAGCACATATTGTTCGGTCACCAGCGAGCCCGGCGCAAACCCGGTGCTCCTGCCGGGCGGTTTGGGTAAGGTCGCGGCCGCAGCCGCGATCGACGACTGCAGCCCGCCGGAGGCGATATTGCCGGGCGAGAAATACTGCTTGTTGTAGAAGATCACGATCTGCGGGCGCTTGGCAGCAAGGATGTCACGTTCGAAGTCTTGCGGGATGTAGACAGCAGCAATTGCAGCGCCCGAGCGGATCGAATGCATCGCGCCGTCGAGATCAGACGAACGGCGCGCCACGGCGACGGATGGAGCCGCGTCGATGGTCTGGATGAAACGCAGCGACGTGTCGGTACGATCCAAGTCGACGACATCGACGCGCAGATTGCGAACGACCGCATTGCTGAAGGTCGCCGTCAGGATCAAAAAGGCAATCAGCGGGATCGCCAGCACAAGCAACAGCGCCACCCGGTCGCGCCAGATCCAGGTCACCTCGCGGGTGGCGACGCAGAGCAGGCCGGGTGAAACGGGCGACGGCATCAACGCCCTCCGCTCCATTGCAGATAGGCGCTCATGCCGGGGCGAAGCTCCGGGATCTTCACGGTCGGATAGGCGCGCACCTCAAAGGTTCGAAGGTCGAAGTCGCCGGTCGCGCGGGTCGCGCGCCAGCCGGAATATTCGCCGCGCGTCGCGATTGTCCTGACCTCGATCGGAACCACCCGGTCGCCGAGCGCCGGAATGCGAACCTCGAGCTTGTCGCCGACCTTCAGGCCTTTGACGAGGTCTTCCCGGAGATCGAAGCTCAACCAGACATCGCTGAGGTCGACTAGGGAGAGGAGCGGTACGCCTGGCGAGACGTATTCGCCGAGCTCGGCGCCGATTTGATAGACTTGGCCTCCAACCGGCGCCCTTACGGTCATTTCGTTGACCTGGGTGTTCAGCGTCGTCACAGCCGCCGCCGCCTTGTCAACATTGGCCTGGGCAATGCCGCGCTCCTCCTTGGTGTAGCCGGTGACAGCTTCGTCATAGGCGAGCTTTGCCTGCTCGAGACTGCGTCTGGCGACGTCGAGCGACGCGGTCGCCTCGTTGAGCGTCTGGATGGCCGCTATGCCCTTGGTGGTCAGTTCGTTGGTGCGATTATAGGTCTGCTGCGCCAGCGCCAGATTGGCCTCGGCCGAGGCGATCGCCGCCTTGCGCTGCGCGACCACCTCCTCGCGGACTCCAGCATCGATGCGGGCGAGATCGGCGACGGCGACCGCCTTTTGTGCTTCCGCCTCTTTCAGCTTGCTGAAGATCTGCGGGTTGTCGATCGTCACCAGTACCTGGCCGGCCGCAACATTGTCGCCCCGCGCCACCGGACGCTGGCCGACGCGTCCGTCGACGCGGGCTGCGATGTCGATGCGCGTCGCGTCCGACTCGCCTTGAACAAGCAGCGGTTGCGGCTGGACGAGATACCATAAAGAAAGGCCGACGATCATCGCAACTGTCAGGATGACGATGAGCGCCGCGGCTCGGGAGGTGCGAGGGCCAGGCGCGCCGCCGCCTGTGGCAAGCCGGGAGCCTCCAGGTGCTTCCTCGATGACATCAGATCCATCATTGGGAGACTGCAACAGCTCACTCATCGCAACGCCCTCCGCGATACGCAACGCGTCCTGTCCATAGCATTTTTCCCTCGGCCAGCCGATCTCAATTCAGCAGGTCGTGGTAGCCCCAGATCGCCCTTCCCACGCTGCCTGTCAGATCGCCGAAATATGAGCACAATACGCTCCCATGTCTGGATCAACCGCGCCACGACGTCTCGCGCTCGCGCCGCCACATCGACGGGCTTTGGCCAAAGGCCTGCCTGAACAGCTTGCACAGATGTGCCTGATCAGAAAACCCCACGCTCAACGCAATCTCGCTCAACGAAACTGAACTGGTCAGCATCAGATGACAGGCTTCCTCAAGGCGCCGCCTTACGATGTAAGCATGCGGCGGCTCTCCGAACGCTTGTTTGAACGAGCGTGAGAAGTGCGACGTGCTTCGCCGCGCGACGGCACTCAAATCACTTGCGTGAATGGTCCGATGCAGGTTTCTGTCAATGTAGGATCGGACACGCGCCATTTGCCAACCCGCCAATCCACCCGTTCCGGAGCCCTCGCCGCGTGAACGGCGCTCGATCTCCGACTGGAGTATGGACGACGCAGTGGCCAAGGAGGTCCTTGCCGCCTCCTGGTCATGCTCGATCTCGGTTTTGGCCGCTTCAAGGAGCAATACCAGGCTGTTTGCCAGGGGGCCGAACTCGAGATCGATTGGAGATGAAACGTCTGCAATCTCGCCATACGGGCTTTCCATATCGAACCTCAACAAATATTTCGTACCAGCCGACGAACTTGGTGTGCCGGCTCTCAACGAAAGCCGTCTTGAGGTGCAATTTGATGATTTGGGATGCCGCGATCTATTGCACTCAGGTGGTGCGAGATGGCACCTTGGTATAGCTTGCCTAAACTTTGGATTACACGCGGAAGGGCTGTCGATCGAAAGCCTGTGTAACCGCCATTGCTCGTGCGGCTTGTCCTCAGCAGTGTTGCAGCTCCTCGGGTACGAGTTGCAGTTTTTCGGCCATTGGCCGAGCGCGAGAAGCGAATGGGCGTTCATCTTTTGCATCAGACGGCTGCGGTGTACCTTCACCGTCGCTTCAGCGATGCCGATATCCCCTGAGCATCCTGCCGCGCAGCGGGGAATTCGCGCCCAGACATAAGCCAAAGTTTACAGGCATTGGTATTGCTCCGGCACTACTTTTGGGCGCAGGCTAACCCTATTCGCATCCGGGTGCGCCGGTGTCGTCGGCGCGCTCGCGTCGCAGTTTGTGCGCACTTCCGGAG
>NZ_AKKA01000012.1 GCF_000282035.1 Rhizobium sp. CF122 | reverse complement strand
ATTTTCCATTGTTGCGTTTGGCAGATAGATCCCGACTTCGTCGGAGGCAACGCGGGCGACGAGATCACCATGGCGCACAGAAGAATGGACGATCCAAGCCATCGATTGAAGCAGTGTATCTGCCCATTGCGGTCCATAGCGACGACCGATCTCATCGAAGTTGCCGACCCTGACAACGAGAATGACGCCATCCGGGCTTTCCGCGGTGCTCACGCGCCTGCGGTCTATCGCATGTTCGACGGGGGTCGCAAATGCGTCGGCGCACAGTGTAACTATGATGGGATCCTGGTGGAGGGCGTGCTGAAGTTCTTTCTGGAGATCACGAAGCGCTTTTTTGCGTCGGTGAAGCGCAAATTGCAGCGGAAATGTAACAGCCGCCGATATCAACGCCACAGCCGTTAATTCTACCCAAAACGGACGTTCGGGAACAAGCAGGCTTAACAAGCAAACGACCGCGGTCATCCCAGCCGCCGAGGTAAGGGCGCCGAGCGTTGCGCTCTTGATATGCGCGACGATTGCGGCTGGGCGAAATCGAAATTGCAGGGTCATCGGTTAAACGGAGCTATTGCAGTGATCGCTATATTTGACAGATTCGGCGAAAATAGCAGGTGAATAAATCCGACGGCATTTTAGCTATAGCCACCCAAATTTTTATGGTCACACCAACCCGATCGCGGCCTGAAAGGCCAAGGCCTATGCGCTCGTTCAAGAAACCCATTCGCACCTTCGGCGTTGGCATCCTAAATGTTTGCTCCTAGCACATGAAACCGTGGAGACCCCCGGTTCGATTGACATTGAGGTGAGAAAAAACAAGTCTCTGTGGGCTCAGGCCCCCGCAACCAAATCTAAACACAAAAGCCCGCACGGAGAAATTGAACTGACCCCATAAAGTTGGACGGTTGCTGGGCTATGACACAAGGGACTAAGTTCTGTATTGCACAGGACTCAGTCCTTTCAGTTTCAGCTTGATGCGCTGATGATTGTAGTAGTGGATATAGTCCTTGATGCCGTTCTTCAGGCTCTGGGTGCTTTCGAAACGATTGGGATAGAAGAGCTCGGACTTGAGGGTTGCGAAGAAGCTCTCCATTGCCGGCGGGAAGTTCCTCAGTGATCACCCGTACCATCGTCTTCAACGGCCCGAACGTCAGCGCGTAGAACCCGATGAAGGGCTGCGCCAGCCAGAACGCCCTCGTCTTCAACTCGCCGATGAGCGCGGCCTGCAGTCAGCCCTTAGATCGGCGAGCCGCTGTCCAACCTGCGCGTCAGCAGGTAGCGCGGAACCGGTCCGCCACTGAGAGTATCGGCACCAGCGCGGCCGTTCGCGCCTCGCTGGTGCCGATACTCTCAGTGGCAGCTTTACACTACGTCATACCTGTTGAGCTGCGATATCGGGATGGTGCAGGGATTGCGGCTTGGAATGTATTCAGTCCGTTTCGCTTATCTATGAAATATATTTCATTCAGTGAATTATATTGACATACATTTCGTCTTCGCCTTTATTGTTCTCATCGGACTTCGAGGAGGAAGTTCGGTTTCAACGCGATCAGCGGCGTCGACGTGACGCCCTCAGGCTTTTGGGAGGGGCTTCGGCCTCGAGGAGGAATCTTGCGCAAATTTATCAGCTCGACCGCCATGGTGGTCCTTGCAGCAACGCTTTTTACCGGCACAGCATCCGCGGAAACGGACAATCCGTTCCGCTGCAAGCCTGGTGAAAAATACGTCATGAACGTCATGGTCTCGGGCGTGGAATACTGGTTCCCGGTCTATGAAATGTTCAAGCAGGCAGGCCAGCAGCTCGGCTGCGAAACCGAATATACCGGCACGCCGGAATATGACGTCAACAAGCAGATCGCCACCTTCGACCAGGCTCTGGCCCAGAATCCGGCTGGCATCCTCGTCCATCCGATGAACTCCGATCCGTTCATCGAGCCGATCAACCGCGCCATCGAGCAGGGCACTGCCGTCGTCACGTTTGCCGCCGACTCGCCGCTTTCCAAGCGCGTCTCGTTTATCACCTCGGACAACACCCGCGAAGGCATCTATGCCGCCGACGCAATCGCCGAGAAGCTGGGTGGCAAGGGCGAATATGCAGTTCTGGAAAATCCGGGCCAGGACAATCACGACAAGCGCATCGCGGCCTTCATCGGCCGTATGAAAGAAAAGTGGCCGGACATGAAGCTGGTCGGTCGTGCTGCTTCCAACCAGGACCCGACCAAGGCCTATCAGGGGCTTTCAAGCATCATCCAGGCCAATCCGAATCTCGGCGCGGTCTTCATGCCGGAAGCGAACTCCGCGATCGGCGCCTCACAGGCGTCCAAGGAAAACGGCGGCAAGGTTCTTGTCATGTGCGCCGACGTCAACGCCAACATTCTCGACATGATCAAGGCTGGCGAAGTCTTCGGCTCGATCAACCCGAACCAGGGCATGCAGGGTTACATGGGCTTCATGCTGTTGTGGCTTTCCAAGCATCCGGAACTGATCGACCCGATGAACGACGCCAAGCGCTCGGGCTTCAACCCGATGAGCATCCCGGTGGTCGATAATGGTCTTTCGATCGTCACTGCCGAAAATGCCGACGACTTCTATTGGGATAAGTACCTGAAGCGGCGCGGCACGAAGGGTATCGAGGAGTAAGGGCATCGGCCTTTGCCCCCTTCTCCACGGCGGGGAGAAGGTGGCCCGGAGGGCCGGATGAGGGGGATGGCTGGCTCTGAACTTGCCGCACTCCCCCCTCATCGCTTTGCAAGCGAGGCATTTCTCCCCGCCGGGGAGAAGAGGCAGATTATCACAGCCACCTCGATCCGGGTCCGGCTATGAATAAGGAAAATGAAGATGGCGGAGCCGGTGCTCACCATTCAAGGTATGACCAAGCATTTCGGGGCGATCCGGGCGCTGACGGATGTCAACTTCACGCTCGAGCGCGGCGAAGTCCATGCGCTCTGCGGCGAAAATGGCGCCGGAAAGTCGACGCTGATGAACATCATCGCTGGCGTCCTACAGCCGACCGACGGCGAAATCCGCGTCGATGGAAAACCCATCCGCATCGCTTCACCGGCTGCCGCGCAGGCCCTCGGCATTGGTCTGGTGCATCAGGAAATCGCGCTCTGCCCTGATGCGACGGTGGCCGAGAATATGTTCATGGCCGCGACCAGTCGCCGGCGTTCCCCTTTCATGAATTACGGTGCTCTGGAGCGCGATGCCCAGCGGGTGATGAACCGGCTGGCCGCCATCGACGTCCGCCAGAAGGTCGCGGATCTGCCGATTTCCAGCCAGCAGCTTGTCGAGATCGCCAAGGCGCTGACGCTCGACTGCCGCGTGCTCATTCTGGACGAGCCGACCGCAGCGCTTACCGAAACCGAGGCGCAGCAGCTCTTCTCCATCATCCGCGACCTCAAGGCGAACGGCATCTCGATCATCTATATCAGCCACCGCATGGCCGAGATCTTCAGCCTCTGCGACCGCGTGACCGTCTTTCGTGACGGCCGCTATGTCTGCACCGACAAGATCGACGATATCACGGCCGATGATGTTGTGCGCCGCATGGTTGGCCGCGAGATCACCCAGCTCTATCCGGAAAAGCTCGGGGCCGAAGACGCCTCCAGCGAAACCATCCTCGAAGTGGATGGCCTCGGCGATGGCGCTCGATTCCATGATGTCAGCTTCGATCTGCGCCGGGGTGAAATCCTCGGCATCGGTGGCCTGATCGGCTCCGGCCGCACGGAGATCGCCGAAGGCATTTGCGGGCTTCGCGCACATACGGCAGGCGAAGTCCGCCTGCATGGCAAGCCGCAGGCGATCCGAGCCTATGCGGATGCGGTCAAGACGGGCATCGTCTATCTGTCGGAAGACCGCAAGGGGTCCGGCATCTTTCTCGAAATGTCGATTGCGCAGAACATCTCGGTGCTGAACTTGAAGGCGCTCACTAACCATGCGGGCCTGCTGAACGGCCGTGCCGAGGCGGCGCTGGCGGAGGATTTCGCGCGGCGGCTTGCCGTGCGCATGGGCGGCGTCGAGGCGCCGGTGAAGTCGCTGTCCGGTGGCAACCAGCAGAAGGTGGCGATCGCCAAGCAGCTTGTGGTGAAGCCCAAGGTGATTCTGATGGACGAGCCGACGCGCGGCATCGATGTCGGCGCCAAGACCGAAATCCATCGGCTGCTGCGCGATCTCGCGCGCTCAGGCATCGGCATCGTCGTCATCTCATCGGAAATGCCGGAATTGCTCGGACTTTGCGACCGCGTGCTGGTCGTCCGGGAGGGACGTCTTGCCGGCGAGCTTGGCCCGGAAGACATGACGGAAGAAGCCGTGATCCGTCTTGCATCGGGGATTAGTGCGGCAAGGACGGCATATCATGCCGCGTAAGGAGGGAGAGACGGGAATGGCAATCGACACGATGGCGGCGGACATGCCGAAGACGGGGCACTGGAAACGCATCGGCACCATGCGCGAAGCGGGGTTGATCGCGATCATCCTGACGCTCTGCGTGATCATGAGCTTTGCCTCGCCGCACTTCCTCACGCTCGGCAACTTCCGCGCCATGCTGATGAGCTTTTCGGTGGAAGGCATCGTCGTCGTCGGCATGACAATCCTGCTCATCGTCGGCGGTATCGATCTCGCGGTCGGCTCCGTCGTCTGCTTTGCCATGGTGCTCTCCGGCTCGCTTTTCCTTGCCGGGCTCGATCCGTGGACGGCCTCGCTGATCGGCATTCTCGCCAGCGGCGCCATTGGGGCGATCATGGGGTTCTTCGTGACGGTGGTGGGGCTCAACCACTTCATCACCTCGCTTGCCGGCATGGTGATCGTGCGCGGGCTTTGCCTGGTCATCACCAAGGGCACGCCGCTGTCGCTCTTCACGCTGCCGGCGGGCTTCAAGGTGGTCGGGCAAGGCACCTTCTACGGCGTTCCCTATGTGATCCTGATCTTCGTCGCCGTCGTCATCCTGTTTGATTTCCTGCTGCGCCGGGCAACGGCCTTCCGCAAGGTGTTCTATACCGGCAGCAACGAGAAGGCGGCGCTCTATTCCGGCATCCGCACCAACCAGGTGAAGTTCTGGGTGACGGTTCTGTGCTCGACGCTCGCCGGTGTCGCAGGCGTCATCTATA
The DNA here is from genome assembly GCF_000282035.1 of Rhizobium sp. CF122. Classification (GTDB taxonomy): domain Bacteria; phylum Pseudomonadota; class Alphaproteobacteria; order Rhizobiales; family Rhizobiaceae; genus Rhizobium. Next base: position 31,821 of record NZ_AKKA01000012.1, on the reverse strand, counting down.
TGTCCCGCTTCGGTGCCGCGACGCCCACTTTCGGCGTCGGCATGGAGCTGAACATCATTGCTGCGGCGGTCATCGGCGGCGCTTCGCTGAACGGCGGCTCGGGTACGATCTTCGGTGCCATCCTCGGCATCGCGCTGCTCTCGGTCGTCACCTCATCGCTGATCCTGCTCGACGTTTCCGTCTATTGGCAGGACATGATCAAAGGCTGCATTCTGCTCGCTGCCGTCTCCATCGACCATTTCCTGCACAAGCGGAAGGCCGCCTGATATGCCGATTGCCAAGCTGAAACCCAAGACAACTGCGCCGCGCGAGGAAATCGTCATCGCGCGCCAGATGCACCAGGCGCTCGTGCTGCACTTTCTCGAAGGTTTGACGCAGTCGCAGATTGCCGACCAGCTCGGCATCTCGCACGCCACCGTGAACCGGTTGATCAAGCGCGGCCGCCAACTCGGCCTCGTCGAAATCAAGATCAAGTCGCCGGTCGAACCGCTGGTGGATATGGAAGAACGCCTGCTGGCACTCGGCGGCATCGGTCGCGCCGTGGTGGTGCCGACCGTTTCCGATAATCCGCAGACGGCGCTGCAAGCGGTTGGGGAGGCGGCGGCACGGCTGCTGCTGGAGGAAATCGCTGATGGCGACACGATCTGCATCACCGGCGGCAAGGGTGTCGGCGCCGTCGTCGCCGGCCTGCAGCCCGCTCGCCGCTTCGATGTCGAGGTGATCCCGGCAACCGGCTGCGTGCAGGGCAAGCACTATACCGACGTCAACCACGTCTCGACCCTGATGGCAGACCGGCTCGGTGGACGCTCCTATCAGATCCATGCGCCGCTCTTTGCCGATGATGCCGAGCAGCGGGACATGCTGATCAATATGCGCGCCGTCGCCGATGTCTTCCAGCGGGCGCGGGAGGCCAAGATTGCGGTGGTCGGCATCGGCTCGATCCTCAGCACAGATTCGACCTATTACGATCTGCACCCCTCCTCCAGCGAGGACCGCAAGGCCATCGAACATTCCGGTGCGAGCGCGGAACTGCTCGCTCATCTGCTCGATGGTGAGGGCCGGGTCTGCGACTACAGTCTCAACCGAGTACTCGTTTCTCTGACGCTGGAAGAGTTCGCCTCGATCCCGACGAAGATCGGCGTGGCAAGCGGCCTCAACAAGGCCAGCTCGATCCTGAGCGTGATGCGAGGCAACCACCTCGATACACTCGTCACCGACGAGGCGACCGGGGCACGCATTCTTGAAATAGCATCCGGGGAAGGGTTTTCGGCATGAGCAGCGAACAGTTGATCCGCGAGATCGGGCGCTCCGGCGTCAAGGCGTCTGCCGTCGGGCTCGGCACCTGGGCGATCGGCGGCTGGATGTGGGGCGGGACCGACGAGGCGCAATCCATAGCCGCCATTCAGGCCTCGCTCGATGCTGGCGTGACCCTCATTGACACGGCTCCGGCCTATGGTCTCGGCCTCTCGGAAGAGATTGTCGGCAAGGCGATTGCCGGGCGCCGCGACAAGGCCGTCATCGCCACCAAATGCGGCCTTGTCTGGCATACGCGCAAGGGCAATCACTTCTTCGATCAGGACGGCAAACCGGTTCACCGCTATCTCGGGCGCGACTCGATCATCCATGAGGTGGAGGAAAGCCTGCGCCGGCTCGGCACGGATTACATCGATCTCTACATCACCCACTGGCAGGACGCGACGACGCAGATCGAGGAGACGGTGCGGGCGCTGGAAGAGCTGAAGGCGGCCGGCAAGATCCGCGCCATCGGCGCCAGTAATGTCGATCGCTCCGAGCTTCAGCAATACATCAGCACCGGATCGCTCGATGCCATCCAGGAGCGGTTCAGCATGATCGATCGCGAGATTGAGGCGGGCCTGTTGCCGCTCACCGTTCAAAATGGCGTGTCGACGCTCAGCTATTCTTCGCTGGCGCTCGGCCTGCTCTCCGGCACCATCGAACCGGACCGCGTCTTTTCGGGTGATGACCAGCGCAACGACAACCCGCGCTTCTCCGTCGCCAACCGGCAGAAGGCGAAGGCGTTTTCCGAGGCGATCCGGCCGGCCGCGGAGCGGCATGAGGCGAGCATCGCGCAGGTGGTGATCGCCTGGACGCTGGCGCAGCCCGGCGTGACCTTTGCCCTCTGTGGCGCGCGAAACCCGGCGCAGGCGCTCGACAATGCGCGGGCCGGAACACTCAGGCTTACTGCGGAAGAACTTTCGGCCATCGACGCGGCGCTGGCTGCGAAACTGGCCAACATGGACGGATAACAGGCTGTCATCATGAACCGTGAAGAGACATTGGACGGGCTCCGCAAGAGCCCGAAGGTGGACGTGTGCGTCCTCGGCGGCGGCATCAACGGGCTCAGCGTCTTTCGTGAGCTTGCGCTACAGGGTGTGAACGTGCTGCTCGTCGAGAGGGGCGATTATTGCTCGGGTGCCAGTGCAGCGCTGTCGCGCATGGTGCATGGCGGCCTGCGCTATCTCGAAAATGGCGAGTTCAGCCTTGTCCGGGAATCGCTGGCTGAGCGTGACCGGTTGCTGCGCAACGCGCCGCATTACGTCGCGCCGCTGCCGACCACCGTTCCGATCTTCGATGTCTTCTCCGGCCTCGGCAACGGCATCGTGCGTTTCCTCGGCCTCACCCGCCGCCCGAGCCGCCGGGGCGCCATCACCATCAAGGCAGGGCTCGGCATCTATGACTTCCTGACCCGCAAGCGCGCATTGATGCCGAAGCATCAGTTTCGCGGTCGTCGCAGCACGCTTGCCAAATGGCCTGCGCTCAATTCCGCGATCCGCAATTCCGCCACCTATTACGACGCCTGGGTCAGTCACCCCGAGCGCATCGGTGTCGAGATCTTGCGCGACGGGCTCTCTGCCGGCCCGAATGCCGCTGCTTTGAATTACGCAACGATCGAGCAAGCCCCGGCCGGAGGTTTCCTCCTGCGCGACCACGTCTCCGGCGAGGTGCTGACGATCAAGCCGTCTCTCATCATCAACGCCACCGGCGGCTGGATCGATATTGCCAACGGCGCGCTCTTTCCAGAGGATGCACGGCCCGCGCCGCTGATGGGCGGTACGAAGGGCTCGCACTTGATCATCGATCATCCCGGCCTGCGCGACATGCTCGACGGCCACATGATCTATTACGAGAACGAGGACGGACGCATCTGTATCCTGTTTCCCTATCTCGGCAAGGTGCTGGTCGGTTCCACGGATATCCGGGTGGACGACCCTGGAACTGTGCGCTGCGAGGCAGACGAACGGGATTATATCCTGCAATCGCTCGCCTTCGTGTTGCCGGGCATCGTCATTCGGCCGGAAGAGATTGTCTTCCAGTTTGCAGGCGTGCGGCCGTTGCCCGCCAGCAACGACAGTTTTACCGGCCGCATTCCGCGCGATCATTTCTGCACGATGCTTGAAGGCAGCAATGGCGGTCCCCCGGTGCTCTGCATGATCGGCGGCAAGTGGACGACTTTCCGTTCCTTCGGGGAACTCGCCGCCGACATGGCGCTGGAACGGCTTGGCTTGCCGCGCCGGCTGGATACAGCCGAACGCACGTTCGGGGGAGGGCGCGGCTTTCCTGATGATCGCGATGACTGGCTGCAGCAACTTTCGGCCACGACTGGCCTTGCCGCCGATCGTGTCGCCACGCTCTTTACACGCTATGGCACCGATGCCGCCGAGATCGCCCGCTTTATTTCCGTGGGTGCGGATCAAGCCTTGCCCCACGCCGGCTACAGCGCCCGCGAACTTATCCATCTCATCCGCTCTGAGGCAGTCGAGCATCTGGATGATCTGCTGCTGCGGCGAACGACGCTGGCCGTCAGCGGCGAGCTTTCGCTTGATGTTGCAGATGTCGCCCTTGCTATCCTCGCCGCCGAGAAGGGCTGGCCGCCCCAGCGCACGGCCGAAGAGCGCGCCCGTTTTCTGACCCTCCTGAACGACCGCCACGGCGTTTCGGAGGAAACCCTTTCCGCGAGGAACGAACAAAGGAGTGAACTATGCGAGACATCAGCAAGGTCCGGATGAACCGGCTGTTCGGCAACGGCCGTTGCCTGGATGTGGCGATCGATCATGGCGTTTGTAACGAGCCGTCTTTTCTCGACGGGCTGGAAGATATGCCGGCCGTTGTGAAGGCGTTGGTCGATGCGAAGCCCGATGCGATCCAGATGAATTACGGCCAGGCCGACCTTCTGCAGGACCTGCCTGGCAAGGACAAGCCGGCGCTGGTCATGCGCATCGACATGGGCAACCCCTACAACCGCTTCCGTCACCGGGATATGTGGGCCGTGCTGCAGAACGAGGCCGAGCCGCTGATCGGCGCGCTGCAGATGGATGCTGCCTGCGTCGTTGTAAATCTGTTCATGCTGCCGGACGAGCCCGATCTCTTCCGCCAGTGCGTCCAGAACATTGCCCGCGTCCGCGCCGACTGCGAGAAATACGGCATGCCGCTGATGATCGAACCGCTGGTGATGCAGCCGGTAACCGAGCGCGGCGGCTATATGGTCGATGGCGATGCTGAGAAGATCGTGACGCTGACGCGACTTGCCCGCGAAATGGGCGCCGATATCGTCAAGGCCGACCCGACGACCAACGCGGAGGACTTCCACCGCGTGGTTGAGGCAGCGCGCTGCCCGGTGCTGGTGCGCGGCGGCGGCAAGGAAGACCTGTCCGCCGTCTTCGCCAAATCCGCCGCCTTGATGCGGCAGGGGGCGATGGGCATGGTCTACGGACGCAATATCTATCAGCATGCCAATCCGAGCGCCGTCGTGCGCGGTCTGATGGCGATCATCCATGAGGACAAGCGTGGCGAGGAGGCGCTTGCGCTTTATCAGCAGGGATGAAGTTGGGTTTCCTCTTCTCCCCGACGGGGAAAAGAGGGTATCGGCGCTGGGCTTTCGGCCGAACCGCGCAAGACTGTCAGAACCTTTTGGGAGGGGTTCGGAATGGAAAAATATCTGTTGGGGCTCGATGCCGGAAACACCGTCATCAAGGCTGTGATCTTCGATCTTAAGGGCAGGGAGGTGACCTATGCCGGAGAGGAGGGCCATAGCCGCATGCCGTGCCCCGGTCATGTGGAGCGCGATCTCGGCGAACTCTGGGCCACTGCCAAACGGGTGATCCGCACCTGCCTCGACAAAGCGGGCATTGCTGCCAAGGATATCGCGGCCATCGGCTGCGCCGGCCATGGTAACGGGCTCTATGCGCTCGATCGCGACGGCCAGCCGCTTCTCGGTATCCAGTCGCTCGATACGCGCGCGATCGGGCTTGTTGAGGAATGGGCGGCCGAAGGGGTCGGCGACCGCACAGTGCCGATCGCTCGCCAGCGCCCCTGGCCCTCCCAAACGCCGACGCTGCTCGCCTGGCTGAAACGCCATCGTCCCGAGCTTTTCCAGCGCATCGGCACGGTGTTCTTCTCCAAGGATTTCGTCGTCAACCGGCTGACGGGAAACCGTGTCAGCGAGGTTTCCGACATGTCCGGCGCCGGCTTGCTGGATCTCGCCGCCCGCCGCTACGACAGAACGCTGATGGCGGCCTACGGGCTTGCCGACAGCATGCATATGCTGCCACCGTTGATCGAAAGCACCGATATCGCAGGGCATGTAACAGAAGATGTGGCGAACGAGACCGGGCTTGCCGCGGGCACGCCGGTTGTTGGCGGGCTGTTCGATGTTGTGGCGTCGGCGCTCGGCTCGGGCGCGTCGCGCACCGGCACCGCCTCGATCATCGCCGGCACCTGGAGCATCAATCAGGTGATCATCGATTGCCCCGACCTTGATGGCCCGGTTTTCATGTCCTCCACCTTCGACCGCAGCCGCTACATGGCGATGGAAAACAGCGCCACGTCGGCCGCCAATCTCGAATGGCTGGTGCGGGAATTCTTCGAGGACGAGCATCAGGAGGGCGTCTCGCCCTTCGACGCGGCTTGCGCGCTCGCGGCTGCGGTCGCGCCGGTTGCGGATGATCCGCTCTATCACCCCTATCTCTATGGCGCCCAGCAGGATGGCCATGCGCGGGCCGGTTTCTATGGCATGGCTGGCTGGCACACCAAGGGGCATCTGATCCGCGCACTTCTGGAAGGTGTCGCCTTCAGTCATCGTCAGCATATCGAGACCATCCGCAAGGCGGGTGCGACCTTCGAGGAGGCGGTGCTCTGCGGCGGTGGCTCGCGCAGCAGGCTCTGGCCGCAGATTTTTGCGGATGTATTGGGGGTTCCCGTCACCGTTGCTGTGTCGCGGGAGACCGGGGCGCTAGGGGCTGCGATTGCGGCCGGGACGGGTGTCGGGTTGTTTGCCGATTTCACCGAAGGAGCCACCGCCATGGTGCGGACCGATCGGCATTATCAGCCCAATGCTGCGCTTTCGGCCCACTACGCCCGTCGTTACGGACTTTACAACGATATCAAAGAGGCGATGACACCGCTGTGGCGGCGGCTTTCGGAGGCGCAAAGTCTCGCAAAAGGAGTTACAGCGTGACCATGCCCATGAATGAAGCGCCTATGGATGAAGGCGTTTACGATTTCATCGTCGTCGGCGCGGGGTCGGCCGGTTGCGTACTGGCAAACCGGCTCTCGACGGATCCGAGAAACCGGGTGCTGCTGCTCGAGGCCGGCGGCTCGGATCGGTATCACTGGGTGCATGTGCCGATCGGCTACCTCTATTGCATGGGCAATCCGCGCACCGACTGGATGATGAAGACGGCAGCCGAGGCCGGCCTCAATGGCCGGACGCTCAATTATCCGCGCGGAAAGGTGCTCGGCGGCTGCTCCTCGATCAACGGCATGATCTATATGCGCGGGCAGGCGGCGGATTACGACGGCTGGCGGCAGGCAGGCAATGCCGGTTGGGGCTGGGATGACGTGCTGCCCTGGTTCCTGAAATCGGAAGACAATTATCGCGGAAAATCGGCCTTGCACGGGGCCGGAGGCGAGTGGCGCGTCGAACGCCAGCGCCTGTCCTGGCCGATCCTCGATGCCTTTCGCGATGCGGCCGAGGAACTCGGTATCCGCAAGACCGACGATTTCAACGACGGCGACAATGAAGGGTCCGGCTATTTCGAGGTCAATCAGAAGGGCGGCCTGCGCTGGAACACGACGAAAGCCTTCCTGCGCCCGGCGATGAAGCGGGAGAACCTGCGCGTGCTGACGGGCGCGGAGACCGAGCGGCTGGAATTTGATGGCGAGGCTGTATCCGGCGTGCGCTTTCGCCTCAATGGCCGCTCCTGCGTTGCCCGCGCGTCGCGCGAGGTCATTCTGTCTGCGGGTTCGATCAACTCGCCGAAAATTCTGGAGCTTTCGGGCGTCGGGCGACCGGATGTGCTGTCGAGCCTCGGCATTCCCCTGCATCATGAGCTTCAGGGTGTCGGCGAAAACCTGCAAGACCATCTGCAGATCCGAACCGTCTTCAAGATCGAGGGCGCGCGCACGCTGAACCAGCTTTACCATAACCTGTTTACCCGTGCCGGCATGGGTTTGCAGTATGCGATCAGCCGTTCCGGTCCGCTCTCGATGGCGCCAAGCCAGCTCGGGATCTTCGCCAAAAGCGATCCGTCCGTCGCTACCGCCGATCTCGAATATCACGTCCAGCCGCTCAGCACCGACCGGCTCGGCGAGCCGCTGCATCGTTATCCTGCCGTGACTGTCTCTGTCTGCAACCTCCGGCCGGAAAGTCGCGGCACGGTGCATATAACGACACGTGATGCCTCGGCCGCCCCTGAAATTCGTCCCAATTATCTTTCGACCACGGGCGACCGGCTACTCGCGGCAAATTCGATCCGTCATGCGCGCAGCCTGATGGAAACGAAGGCTATCTCCGGTTTTCGACCCCAGGAGATGCTGCCGGGCCGGGAACATCAGAGCGATGACGAGTTGATCCGGCGTGCAGGTGATATCGCCACCACGATCTTTCATCCTGTCGGCACCTGCAGGATGGGAAGCGATCCGATGGCGGTGGTGGATGCAAAGCTGCGCGTGCACGGGCTTGAGAAGCTGCGCGTCGTCGATGCCTCGATCATGCCGACGATCGTGTCCGGCAATACGAACTCCCCGGTGATCATGATTGCGGAAAAGGCAGCGGAGATGGTGCTGAGGATGCAATAGCCGGTAACCACACCACAGCACGCCATAATAGCCAAATCTACGATACACTGCGCGAGAGCGCTATAATCAACCCCGCTAAATCCCCGTTAGAAAATACAAAATCTAAAATCGACAGGTGCAAAGCCGCAGCAGGGCGGTTCGATGCGTCGTGTGTAGTATGCGCAAGATCCCGACGGCTTGCGCAAGCCGGCAGGAGAGGTCCGCCGGCGATGGGCCTAGGTTCAGTGTACCCATCCGGATTGGATGAGGTCGTAGCAAACAGGAACCACCCATGTCAGCCTACCTCGTTGTCGATCTCGACATTCAAGACCATGATGCAATTGCCGATTACCGCTCCAATGCCCTGCCGCTCGTCGCCGAAGCCGGCGGCCGGCTGATTGCCCTTGATGATGCCCCGCTCCAGCTCGAAGGCTGGGAGGCGACTAACATGCTGATCATCGAATTCCCCGACATGCAGGCAATCCGCGATCTTTTCGCCTCGCCGGCCTATGCGCCTCTCGCAAGGCAAAGACAGTCTGCGGCGGCTTCGCGGATCATCGCCCTGCGCGGCTTCGAGCCGGCGTGACGATCGTCTGCGCCTCCGCGCCGCCTGACCATCGCAACTTCAAAAAAGGATCAATCCGATGAGCAATATCGCAAACAAGATCGTTCTCGTCACGGGCGCCAGCAGCGGCATCGGCGAGGCGACAGCGCGCGCCCTTGCCAAGGCCGGCGCCGTGGTCGTGCTCGGCGCACGGCGCACCGAGCGCCTCGAAACGCTGGCGGCCGAGATCACTGCTGCCGGCGGCAAGGCGCTCTACCGAAGCCTCGACGTTACGTCTCGCGCGGATGTCCAGGCCTTTGCCGATGCCGCGCTTGAGGCTTTCGGCCGCATTGATGTCATCGTCAACAATGCCGGCGTCATGCCGCTTTCGCCGATGGCATCGCTGAAGGTGGACGAGTGGGACCGGATGGTCGATGTCAACATCAAGGGCGTGCTTTATGGCATCGCCGCCGTGTTGCCGGCCATGAACCGGCAGGGTGCCGGGCAGGTGATCAATGTCTCCTCCGTCGGCGGCCTCAGCGTTTCGCCGACGGCCGCCGTCTATTGCGCCACCAAATATGCGGTGCGCGCGATTTCCGACGGGCTGCGGCAGGAGAACGACCGGCTCCGGGTGACCTGCGTCTATCCGGGCGTCGTAGAGACGGAACTAGCCCATTCGATCACCGATCCCGTCGCCGCCGAAGCGATGGTCGTCTATCGCCGGATCGCCCTGAAGCCGGAGACAATCGCCGAGGCGATCGTCCATGTGATCGGCCAGCCCGAGGATGTCGATACCAGCGAAATCGTCATCCGGCCCACCGCCAGCATGTGAGCGGAGGCTGGGATGGCAAACGGTTTTGGAGTTGCAACGGCGAGCCTTGCCGCGATGCTGCTTGGCATGGCTCCTGCCCAGGAAGGATATTCCCCGATGAAAACGACCGCACCAGACCAGACGCATCCCTATGCCGGCATGTGGATCACCGCGGACGGCCTCATTCGCCACAACCTGCTGCCGAACGGCCGTTATGACGAGGCGCGTGGCCGCCGGGAAAGCGCCTATCAAGGGCGATACGAGGTTCGCGGCAATCACATCGACTATTGGGACGATACCGGTTTTACTGCCGATGGCGACTTCATCGACGGGGTGCTTCATCACGCCGGCATGATCCTCTACCGTGACGGGAGGAAGCCGGAATAGCCAGAAAGTCTTGGTTCTTTCCTTTTCCGTGGCGCTGGATATCCTTGATTCCGGCGCCACATGGCATGAGGCCAACTATGGGGTGGGAGACGATCATGGCTTTGGACGAACCCTGCCTGCCCGTCCCCGAGCGGACCTCCCCCGTCGGGCTCGAAGACTATATCAGCGGAAACACGCTGATCAGCGGCGACGGGCCGGCGTGGAGGGACGTCTTCGTACAGGTGCTGTCGCGCCACCGTGTTCAGCATCCCTTCCTGGTGCCCGCCGTGGCCGAGCCGCTCATTGTCTGGATCATGTCCGGCAGTGCTGTTGTCGAGGAGCGGGATCTCGGCGGCGAATGGATGGCAAACCGCGTCGAGGTCGGCGATTTCTTCCTGACCTGCTCGCCGGTTCCCTATGAAATGCGCTGGCAGGCCGATGGCGATCAATCCTTTCGCGTGATGCACCTTTACGTTTCCGTGCCGCTGTTTGAGCGGGTCGTCGAGGCGATGTTCGGCAAGGACGGCGGGAACGTGACGCTGAAGGAGGTGTCGGGCGGCCGCGACGCGACGCTTTCGCATATCCTCGGTCTCCTCCACGAGGAACTGGCAGCGGATGGCGGTGGCAGCCCGCTTTACGTCGAAGGGCTGGCCCAAAGCCTTGCCGTCCATCTCGTGCGCCACTATGCGGTCGCCAATACCGAGATGCGTGCGCAGAACGCCTTGCCCGGCACAAAGCTCAGGCGCGCGATCGCTTTCATGGAGAACCGGCTGGAAGAACCGTTCGACCTCGGCCGCCTGGCGCAGGAGGTCGGCATCAGCGAATTCCACTTCAGCCGGCTGTTCAAGAAAGCGACCGGTCTTCCCCCCTCGCACTATTTCATCCGGCAGCGGGTCGCCAAGGCCCAGCAACTGCTGCAGGAGACCGAAGCCAGCATCATCGAGATCGGCCTTTCGGTGGGCTATTCCAGCCCCAGCCATTTCGCCCAGATTTTCCGCCGCGAAACGGGGCTCTCGCCGAGCGACTATCGGAGGGGGTAGGCTCAGTTGGCGTCGTGAGTAGAAAATGGAGCAAGATCCCGATAGCCGCGGCAAGCCGCCGAGGGAGGGATCCGTCCAGATTTCTTAGAGTTCTTCTTGTCGAAAGCGAACATCTCTCCACCTCCGGAGCGGTTTTCAAGCAACAAGGAGACAGATCATGACGAATATCAACGGCAAAGTCGCACTGGTCACCGGTGCTTCGAGCGGCATTGGCGCAGCAACGGCGCTTGCCCTCGCTGCCGCCGGCGTAAAGGTCGGCATCGCCGCACGGCGCACCGATCGTCTGGAAGAGCTGAAGGCTGAAATCATAAAGACGGGTGGCGAAGCCCTGGTCATCGAGATGGACGTCGTCGATCCTGCTTCCATCGAAGCAGGTGTGAAGAAGCTGGTCGATGCCTATGGCTCAATCGACATTCTTTTCAACAATGCCGGCCTGATGCCGCTTTCCGACATCGACCAGTTCAAGACGACCGAATGGCTTCGCATGGTCGACGTCAACGTGAAGGGCCTCTTGAACACGACGGCGGCCGTGCTGCCGCAGATGATCAAGCAGCATTCTGGCCACATCTTCAACACTTCCTCGATCGCCGGCCGCAAAGTCTTCAAGGGACTGTCGGTCTATTGCGCGACAAAGCATGCGGTGACCGCTTTCTCCGACGGCCTGCGCATGGAGGTCGGCCAGACACACAACATCCGCGTCACCTGCATCCAGCCCGGCGCGGTCGCGACCGAACTTTATGACCAGATCACCGATCCAGGCTACCGCCAGCAGATGGACGATCTCGCCAAGCAGATGACCTTCCTCCAAAGTGCCGACGTGGCCGACACGATCGTGTTTGCGGCACAGGCGCCGGCCCACGTCAACGTGGCCGAGCTCTTCGTCCTGCCGGTCGAACAGGGCTGGTAAGCATCCATCACCAACATCGTGATGTCGGCGTTCCCGTGAGGAACGGGGAGGCCGAGGATCAAGGAGTTTCCCATGAAGGAAGTACCTGCCTCCGGGGCCTTTCGTCAGCTTGAACCGGGTCCGATCGTGCTCGTGACGACCAGCTATGAAGGAATACCCAACGTCATGACGATGGGGTTCCACATGATGATCCAGCATGCACCGCCGCTGATCGGCTGCGTCATCGGTCCCTGGGATCATACCTACCGCGCTTTGAGAGCGACCGGCGAATGCGTGATCGCCGTCCCGACAATCGATCTTGCAAGGGCGGTCGTCGATATCGGCAATTGCTCGGGTGACACGGTCGACAAGTTCGAGCGTTTCGGCCTGACGCCGCAGCCGGCACGCGCCGTCTCGGCGCCGCTGATCACGGAATGCATTGCGAACATCGAATGCAGGGTGGTCGATACCAGGCTTGTCGAGGCCTATAACCTCTTCATCCTGGAGGCCGAACGGCTGTGGATCGACACGGACCGCAAGGAGCGGCGGACCCTCCATCATCGCGGCGACGGTGATTTCGCCGTCGATGGCGATGTGCTCGATCTCAGCGAGCATATGGTCAAATGGCGTCACCTTCCAAGGTGACGCCATCGCCGTCTCAACAGTCGCCGGAGCGAAAAACCCCTTGGCAGTGGTCGGGCTCCGGCCCGGTCTCATCGAAAGCGGCGACCGCCGGGGGCGCTCCGGCATCGGCACTACCGATCGATCGAAGTTGACCGCAAACACGAGGAAGAGGACGACGATCGACGCCAGAGCTTCGACCAGCGACGGGCGGTGGCGGCTGCGGCCGGCGTCGTCGGCCGCCGCAATATCCCGCAACGCTGGATGAAGATTATCACAACCGGGCATGACGATTTCCTTCGAAGGCGATCAGGGGACGAGCACCATGGGGCCGTTGCTGCGGCGTTCGAGAATGTCGGCATGCGCGCGCTGCGCTTCCCACAGCGGATACTTCCGGGCGCTGGCCGTGCCGAATACCCCGTTCCGCCAGGCATCGAATACCTCGTCTGCGGCCGCCTGCAGGTTGTCCTTCGTCACATGCTGGCCGGTGCTGGCGCGCACCAAGCGGATACCGCGTCGGTGAAGGCTTCCCTCATCGATGGCGGCGCCACCGGACGCCGCGCCGATCACCGCAATCGTTCCGCCATCGCGGATCACGCCAAGCGTCGTGGCGAAGGTCGCTGCGCCGACCAGTTCATAGACGATATCGACGCCATAGAGGGCGATGGTGCGGATGTGCTCGTCGAGCGCGACGGTTCCGTAGGCAAATGCGTGATCGACCGCCTTTTCCAGGCCGGCCTGCTTTCGATGTGATCCGGTTCCGATCACCGTGATCCCGCGCTTGCGCAGCCAACGGGAAAGAAGGTTGCCGACGCCGCCTGTCGCACCCTGAACGAGCACGCGGTCGCCGTCGTCCGGCTTGGCCATGGCGCTGATCGCCATCCAGGCGGTCAGACCCTTGGTGAGAATGGTCGCCGCCGTCTCGGCCTGGACATTGTCGGGCAGTTTCACGAGCACGTCCTCGCTGACAACGCGTTCTGTGGCGTAGCTGCCGGGTGCGAAGAAATAGGCGACCCGATCGCCGGGGGCAAAGCGGGTAACGCCCGAACCGACAGCATCGACCATGCCGGCGCCCTCCACGCCTGCCACGCCAGGCAGGCCGGCCTTGAAGGTGCCGTCCCGGAACATGGTGTCGACGAAGTTCACGCCGATTGCTTCCTGCCTGATCAGCACCTCGCCGGCGCCGGGTGCGTGGGCATTTTCCTGTTCGACGCGCAGGACGGATGGACCGCCCCACTGGCTGTATTTGACGACGTAGCTCATGGCTTTCTCCATGGGCCGGGCGGGGCCTGCCCGTCCTGTTGATCGGATTTCGGGGTGAGTGAGGCGCAAAAATGCGTTTACTGGTATTGCGGCTTGCAGCGTTAGCGCTTGAACGCGCCGAGCTGGGTGAGGCCGGACATCCAGTCCTCGGTGTGCCAGGTCTGTTGGATCTTGCCGTCTTCGACAAGATGAATATCGACGGCCTGGCTCAGCAGTTTCCGCCCGGATGCCGGCAGGCCGGCAAATGATCCCTTGTGTGTTCCCGAGATTGTCGATCGGACGACGACCTTGTTTCCGTCGGAGATGACGTCCTCGACGGTGATCTGAAAGTCCGGGAAAGCGGTGTGAAGCATCTTTAGGGCGGCCTTTGCGGATTGCGCTCCAGGAGGGGCGTCGGGTGCATCGGGAATGTCGCGCCAACCATCGGCGAGGATGGCTTCAAGGATCTCCGGCTTGTTCTTGTCGAAGGCTTCGTACCATTTGACGGCGATTGCCGTTTCCTCGTTTTGCGGTGCTGCCATGGCCCAACCGCCGGCAAGCAGCGAAGCGACAAACGGAAGGATCTTCACAATACGCATGGGGTCTGCCTTGCTTGCTCGGAGTTGAAACTAAACACGAGCACCGGCTCGAAAGCCGGCGCGATCCATCAGTCTAGCGGCGCCAGCCGTCGATGCTGAACTTTCCGCCGCCGAAGGCGATGACATGCAGAAGGCCGCCGGCCATGGCGACGTTCTTGAAGAAGTGAACGAACTGGTTCAGGTCTGCGAGATCGTTGTGGAAGCTTACTGCTGTGGCGCGCGAAAACGCGGTGAGTACGGCCGCGACGAGACGCGTCTGATAGCCGAGGACGAGGGCGGCCCCGCCGATGACCTCGACGATCACCGCAGTGCCGTAAGCCAGTGTCGGGAACGGCAGGCCGACTGATTCGATGTAGCCGATCGTCATGATCGGAGCAGTGAGCTTGTTCAGGCCCGAGAGCAGAAAAATCAGGCTGATCAAAATGCGTCCGACGGCGGGAAGAACGGCTTGGACGATGAGGAAGGACGCCAGGTCTTCTACCTGACGGGCGATTGCTGTGTGCGACCTGTGCGCTTCCTTTGAAATCGGCAGGCCACCACGGCCGCCTATGAAACGACTATGCCGCCAGCCAACTCATCGCAAAAGCCGAATAATTTAGACGATAATGCTCTACAAATTCGAAAAGGTGCCGCGCGAAGCACGAACCCGCAGACGCCTTGCGACGGCGGGCCGCGGCGCCTCGGTTCTGCCGGGGACCTTTGAGGCGAGCCAAGCCAGATCGCATTGCTCAATGGAAAACCCACTGGGATTGCAGTGAAGGCTCGCGTTTGGGATGAAACGCACCGACAGTTCATCCGATGTCCGGGTTCCCCGTTCCGCTGGTGAAACCTTGCGGCGGGCAGGCGGTCATCGAGGCACGGTGACAGTTACATCGCCGACACGTCATACATTCAGCATAGAGTCGATCGTATATGGTGATGCTGGCATCAACGGTACGTTGGCCTGCGCACCCGCTACGTCATCATCTGAGCCGGAGGAATTCATGAAATTCAGACATGGTCTTTATGGGCTGATCTCCATCTTGCTGCCCGCAATTGGAGGTTCGGTGCGTGATGCCCAGTCTGCTCAAGGCATTCGACCGAGCGGCCGTACACAGCAGCAATTGGATCAGTCTCTCGTAGATTTCTACAACAAGTGGCGCTCGGTGTACTTGGTGCAGGGCTGCGGGAGCGGTCGCTATTACGTGGGCGTCACCGTCGATGGTAAGTCCGTCGGGGGCGGAACGGCAAAATCCACGATTACCGTTTCTGAAGCCCATGGCTATGGAATGTTGATTTCAGTTCTTATGGCGGACTTCGATCCGGACGCGCGCGCTGCATTTGACGGTATGGTCCGTTATTTCCGCGACCATCCCGCGACGTCGCACTCCGGTCTCATGGCTTGGAACCAGGTTGGGGGGTGTGACAATGCGAAGGATGTCGCCGGAGACACCAGTGCCTCCGACGGTGACCTCGATATCGCCTATGCGTTGCTACTTGCAGATAAGAAGTGGGGCAGCGATGGCGGCGTGAACTATCGCAAGGAAGCCCTGAAGGTCATCTCTGCGATCGAAAGGCACGAGATCGATGCCGACAGCCAGTTCGTTCGCGTCGGCGACTGGGTCGATCATGCTGACGAGGGGCGATACGCCGCCACCACCCGATCGTCCGATTTCATGGTTTCGCATTTCAAAGCCTTTGCCGACGCAACGGGCGACGGAAACTGGTACGATGTGCGCGATGAAACCTATTCGATCATTAACGCGATCCGCACTGAATTCAGCCCGCAGACCGCACTGATGCCAGACTTCATTGTAGGCCTCCCGACGAAACCGCATCCGGCACGCGCCAACTTTCTCGAGGGTCCCAATGACGGAGCCTATTCATGGAATGCAGCACGCTATCCATGGCGGGTCGCTCTTGATTATCTGCTAAACGACGATCAGAGGGCGCTTGATGTGCTCAGGCCACTCAATAGTTGGATCAAGCGCGCTACGCGCGGCGATCCTACCAAACTCGCGGACACCTATCATCTTAGCGGCAAACCGACTTCACAAAGTGGTCGTAATGCGGTGACCTTTGTGTCGATGTTGGCCGTATCCGCGTCGATTGAAGCAACGAACCAGAATTGGCTAGATGCCCTTTGGATGGATATGACGGACAGAACCGTCGAAGCTGAAGACTATTACGGCAATACGTTGAAGCTGCTTGCGATGATTACGATCACGGGCCATTGGACGCAGCCCTAGCTACGGCGGCGTGCAATGGCTCTCCCATCGAAAGTCATTGCACGCCAGTCGGCTGCTTCGGCGTCAGGACGCGCGGGCGCTCTCTCAGCTCTTCTTAATCAGATTGACGGGCACCAGTGGACCACCGAACTGCTGTAAGGGAGCAGCAACCGCAAGGCTCCCAAGGTTAAGTGGAGCAAATCCCAGTTTCTCGATCAGGGCTGCGACCTGCGCGTTGGCGTCCTCATCGTTGCCGGTCAGTACGACGACCCTGCAGCACGGCAGCCGGCAGCGTGTTGAAAGCCTTGACCACGCTTGCACCGGGAAGCGTCTCCGCGACGATTTCGCTTGAAAGCCTGGCGCCGAGGTCGGCGGGGCGGGATGGGATGTTAGTGAAGCCGCTTGCAAAGAAGAAGCTTTGGAACCTTGTATCGCAAGATGACGAGAAGGCTTGGCCGACAGAGAATGCGATCACAGCGGTCCTGGAGAACGAAGGTGCTAAGATCAGCCGCGCCATCTGGGACGGCACTTGGACATCGGAGCAATTCGCTGACGCCTTCAAGAAAATCGACGCCGAGCGCAACCCAATCAACTATGTCGCCTTTCGAAAAGGGACCGTCATTCCGACTGGCCAGTCTTCAGCCGCGGCGAGCGGTCATCGAAACACGTGGCGCATCGGATACAGTATTCCCGAAATCCGGAATGGGTATTTCGGCAGAGCTCCTGAAGCGCCGGGCAGGAACTGTGTTGGCATGGGTTCAAAGGCGACCGATATCGAGGTTAGTTCAATCGAGGCCAGCACCACTGCGTTGCGATGGTCGTGCTGAGCATCTCTCGAATTGCGCGGTCCTGGTAAGGCCGCAGCGCTATGACTGCGGCCCCTTGCAGACACCAGTCCTAAACTGCGATGGGTGTCATCCATGGCTGATCACCGGCCATCGAGCTATCAACGACCGAATCAACAAATGCCACACCCTTAAGCCCATCATACGCAGTGGGAATATCTCGCCCGATTTCAGCTGCTTCGCGCCCCTCACGTTTGGCACGAATTGCCTCGGCAAAACCAGCATAGAGGTTCGCAAATGCCTCAAGATATCCTTCCGGATGCCCAGGAGGAGTCCGGGTGCGAGCCTTTGCCCCTTCACATAGATCGTCAGCTCCGCGCTTGATGATTTCAGTGCGTCCATTCAGGCGTGCGTGCACGAGTTCGTTCGGTTGCTCCTGGAACCAGGTCAACGATGCGGTTTCGCCAAACACACGCAGCCGTACACCATTTGAGGAGCCGAGCGCCACCTGTGACGACCACAGGAGTCCACGAGCACCTCCTTCATATCGTAGCATAACGTGGGCGTTGTCATCGAGGGCGCGTCCTTCCACGAACGTGGCAAGGTCTGCGGTCAACGATTGAAGCTTTAGGCCTGAGACGAAGCCAGCGAGATGATAGGCGTGCGTTCCGATATCTCCGATCGAGCCGCCGCGACCGTTCTTCTTGGGGTCGGTTCGCCAAGCGGCCTGGGCGTTGCCCTCGGTTTCGATCGCGGTTGCCATCCATTCCAATGGGTACTCGACCTGGATGGTACGGATCTTTCCGAGCTTGCCCGCCGAAACCATGTGCTTGGCCTCATGGATCATGGGGTAGCCAGAATAGGTGTATGTGACGCCCATAAACCGATCGGTTTCGCGAACGAGCTTCTCAAGCACCACGGCATCGTCCAAGGTCGCCGTCAGAGGTTTTTCGCAAATGACGTCGAAGCCGGCCTCCAAAAAGGCCTTTGCGATCGGGAAATGCGTGAAATTCGGCGTGCAGATAGCGACGGCATCAATCCGGTCCTCTCGCGCGCTCTCGCCGGCGATCATCGCCCGGTAGTCATCATAGGAGCGTTCCGGAACGAGGCCTTGGCTCGCTGCGAAGGCATGGCCGCGGGCGGCGTCCACGTCGAAAGCGCCTGCCACCAGGTCCCAGTTTCTATCCTGGCGAGCGGCGATACGATGGATATTGCCGATGTAGGCGCCGCTGCCGCCTCCAACCATTCCGAGACGAAGGGGCCTTTGCGATGTAGAGGTAGAAGTCATGGTTGTCCTCAATCAAGTCCGAGCATGGCTCGATTGGCGTCCTTGTTGGCGCCGGATTTCACGAAATCGTCGAATGCGCGGTCCGCGACCCTGATGATGTGTTCGCGGATGAACTTCGCGCCCTCAGCGGCCCCGTCTTCTGGATGCTTAATGAAGCACTCCCACTCCAGAACCGCCCAACCGTCGAAATCATAGGTCGCGAGTTTGGTGAAGACTGCGCCGAAATCAACCTGCCCATCGCCGAGCGAGCGGAACCGACCCGCGCGTTTCGACCAAGGCTGGAAGCCGCCATAGGCTCCAGTCTTGCCGTTCGGCCGGAACTCGGCATCCTTGACATGGAACATCTTGATCCGCTCGTGGTAGTGATCGATGAATTCCAGATAGTCCAGCGCCTGCAGCACGAAGTGGCTCGGGTCGTATAGAATATTGCAGCGGGGGTGATTGCCGACGCGTTCGACAAACATCTCGAAGGTCAGGCCATCATGGACGTCTTCGCAAGGGTGGATCTCAAAGCAAAGATCGACGCCCTGTTCGTCGAAGTCGTTGAGGATCGGCGTCCAGCGCTTTGCGAGTTCGTCGAATGCCTCATCGACCAGGCCCTCCGGCCATTGGGGGTAAGGATATAGGTATGGCCATAGCAACGACCCAGTGAAGCTCACGTGGCGATCGATGCCGAGATTGCGTGAGGCGCGCGCGGCAAAGCGCATCTGCTCTTCAGCCCAGGCCCGGCGCGCGGCTGGATTGTTGTGGACATGAGCAGGAGCGAAGCTGTCCATGATGCGGTCGTGGGCCGGATGCACGGCGACGAGCTGGCCGGTGATGTGCGAGCCCAAATCGGTCACCTCAAGACCGCTCTCGGCGAGCACGCCTTTCAGGTCGTCGCAATAGGTCTTGCTTTCGGCCGCCTTCTTCATGTCGATCAGACGGGTGTCCCAGGTAGGAATCTGGACGCCGGCAAAGCCTCGCGCCGCCACCCATCTCGAAAGGCTCGAAAGAGAGTTATAGGGGGCCTCGTCGCCTGCGAATTGAGCAAGATAGATGCCCGGTCCCTTAATCGTTTTCATGTTCTCACCTATTCAGATAGGGCTGTTGCCGGTGCAGGGGGGCCGCCGTCGTAGGCTCCCCAGACCGATTGATCGAAATGGACGACCGAGCCGGTCATCATTCCGGAATCGTCGGATGCAAGGAAGAGAACCGCACGCGCGACCTCGTCTGGAGCGAGGATGCGCCCGAAAGGCTGACTGGCCGCGGCCCTCGCCAGCCAGTCTGGGTCCGCGCCATGATAGTCGCGCTGAACGCGATCCTCGCCATCGGACGCCATCCATCCGATGTCGAGCTGATTTACCCTGATCTGGTTGCGCATCAACGCGTAGCCGGAGTTTCGGGTCAGGGTCGCCAACGCGCCCTTGGACGCGCAGTAGGGCGCGAGGAACGGCTGCCCGGCACGCTCCGACGTCGAGCCGATATTGATCATGCTACCTTTGACGCCGTCGCGGATCATCAGCTTAGCCGTCTCCTGCATGAGGAAGAAAGGCGCACGCACGTTGATGGCGAACATGCGGTCGAAAAGATCTGGCGTCGAGTTCAAAAGGTTACCACGATCCGTGAGACCGGCCGCGTTGACTAGGACATCGATTCTGCCGAATCTATTATCGGCTGCTGCAATCACCTGCCGGCAGTCCCCCACCTTGCCAAGGTCGGCCTGAACGAACGTCACGGGCACGCCGGTTTTGCGGGTTATCGCGCTGGCGACGGCCTCGCCCTTCGCGCGACTTCGCCCGCAGGTGACGATGCCCGCCGCACCGGCTTCGGCGAAGAGCCTTGCTACTGCTGCGCCCAGGCCTTGGGTGCCGCCGGTGACAACGGCATACTGTCCTTCAATGCGGTTCATGTCAGACACCCACACGCTGCTTGGCACGGATTTTTTCCTGATCGGCGCGGGCCTTCTGGACGGATTCGCGCTCGGAAATCTCCGGCACTCCGACGTCCCAGTCCGCATCGCCCGGTACCCACGCGTAGGCGTCGGTCACCAGCGTCACGATTGTCGTCCGGTCGGTCGTCTGCGCCCACTCCATCGCCGTCTTCAAGTCCGCAAGACTTTCGCAGCGACGCGCAAGGGCGCCCATGGATTCGGCATGCTTGACGAAGTCGACCGCGAACGGCTCCTTCACACGGCAGTCCTTGATGAGATTGTTGAAGCCTGGCACGCCCTTGAACTGCTGCAGACGGTTGATGACGGCGTAGCCACCGTTGTCGCAGACGACGACGATCATCTTGTGGCCCGACAGGACCGTCGAATAGATGTCGGAGTTCATCATCATGTAGGTGCCGTCGCCGATCATGACGATCGGCGTTCCGTCGCCGGCTTTCGCCATCGCATGTCCCCAGCCTGCGGCGATTTCATATCCCATGCAACTGAATCCGAATTCGCAGTCGAACGTATTGGGATCCTTGACGCGCCAGCCCTTGGTCACCTCGCCGGGCGTTCCGCCTGCTGCGGCAATCAACGTGTCGTTCGGCTTCGATGTCTCGTTCACGATCCCGATTACCTGCGCATAGGTCGGGATAGGGCCGTTGGTGATGGCTTGGTGCTCGTCGAGGAGTTTGTTCCAGTCGGCGAACAACGACTGTGCCCTTGGTAGGAGGCCGGCATCAGCCTTCCAGTCGTCGAGCGCCTCGTCGAGTTCTGCCACCGTCTCGAGGGCGTCGCCCACCACGGCCAGGGCGCGATGCTTGACGGCGTCAAAGCGCGCAGCGTTGATTGAAATGAACTTGGCGTCCTGCCGAAAGGCAGTCCATGACCCCGTCGTGAAGTCCTGAAGACGGGTGCCGATGGCAAGGATGACGTCCGCCTCTGCGGCAAGCGCATTTGCCGACGTCGAGCCTACGATGCCGATCGGACCGGCGTGGGCCGGATGATTGTGCGTCAACGCGCCTTTGCCAGCAATCGTTTCGACGATCGGAATGCCACGCTTGATTGCAAACTCGGCCACCCTTTCTTCGGCGAGCGAGTAGCGGACGCCGCCTCCCGAAATAATGAGAGGCTTCTTGGCTGCCTTGAGAAGCGCAACTGCCTCCGCAATCTTTCGTCTGTCGGCACGGGGACGCGGTATCGACCAAAAGGTCGGTTCGAAGAAAGCAACTGGATAGTCGAATGCGATCTCCTGGGTGTCCTGCGAAAGACCAATAAATGCAGGGCCGCAATCTGCCGGATCGAGCATTGATGCAATCGCCTGCGGCAGGGACGAGATGATCTGCTCGGGTAGCACGATCCGATCCCAGTACCGGCTGACCGCTTTGAAGGCGTCGTTGACCGTGACGGTCGGGTCGCTGAAGTGTTCGACCTGCTGCAGGACAGGATCTGGTATACGATTGGCGAAAGTATCCCCAGCAATCAGAAGTACCGGCAGGCGGTTTGCGTGGGCGGTGCCGGCTGCAGTCACCATGTTGGCGGCGCCGGGGCCAATGGACGTTGCCGCAATCATCAACTGTCGGCGGCGTTTGGCCTTCGCAAAGGCGACTGCCGCTAGCGCCATCGACTGTTCGTTCTGGCCGCGCCAGGTTGGTAGCTCATCTTGAACTGCCTCCAGTGCCTCGGACAAGCACGTCACGTTGCCGTGTCCGAAGATGCCAAAGACCCCTGCAAACAGCGGAACCCGTTCGCCCTCGATCTCTGTAAACTGGTTGCACAAATAGCGTACGAGCGCCTGCGCCATCGTCAGGCGTACGGTGTTCCGGGACATCCGGTTCTCCTCCCATGGATCATGTTTTTCGAACGGTACGAAATATTAATTGACAAAGCAAGACTTCCGCAACAATCATTGCAAAAATTCAATTGGGAGGATCCTGATGCTTAAAATCGCAGTTCTCGGCTGCGGCCGGATAGGTCGTATGCATGCCGAAAACATAGCGGCCCATCCGCGGGCGAGCCTTGCTGGCGTGTTTGATATCCATCGTCGTGCCGCAGACGAAGTCGGAAGCAAGCTTGGCACAACCGTCTTCAATTCCGCAGAAGACGCATTATCGAGTGACGCCGTCGACGCGGTGCTGATCGCTACCTCGACGCCTACGCATGCGGATTTCATTGAAAAAGCGGTGACAGCCAATAAGCCGATGCTCTGCGAAAAGCCGATCGACCTCAGTCTCGAGCGCGTTCAACGTTGCGCGAAGGCGATCGGCGCGACCGAAGTCCCCATCATGCTCGGTTTTGTCAGGCGCTTCGATCCTGGACATCGGGCAGCGCGCGAGGCCATTCGCGCCGGGGACATCGGAGATCTGCACCAGGTCGTCATCACTTCTCGCGACCCCGGCATGCCCCCGGTCGCCTACACGGAGGCTTCGGGGGGCATCTTCCGCGACATGACCATCCACGATTTCGATATGGCGCGCTTCATTCTCGGCGAAGAAGTGACCGAGGTGTCGGCCGTGGGCAGCCGCCTCGTGGACCCGCCGCTGATGGAGAGACTAGGCGACTACGATACCGTGACGGTGGTGCTGACGACCTCATCGGGCAAGCAGTGCATCATCAACAACTCGCGTCAGGCGGTCTATGGCTACGACCAGCGCGTCGAGGCGCTCGGCACGAAGGGCATGGTCGTCTCCGAAAACCGCCGCCCCAACATGACAACGCTGCACCGTGCGGATTTTACGGGCAAGGGTGCTCCGCTCCTGAACTTCTTCATTGACCGTTACGCAGAGGCCTTCTCGGCCGAGATCAGCGCCTTTGTCGATGCGATCGAGGCAGGAAAGTCTCCCGAAGTCGGGTTCGAGGACGGCCGCCAAGCACTGATCCTGGCCGAGGCCGCGTTCAAGTCGGCGGCCGAGGGCCGTACCGTGAAAACCAGCGAGATCGGGTGAAACCATGTACCAGAATTTTGGACTTTTCATTGGTGGGCAGTGGCGCGCCGCCTCCGACCGGGCAACGGTGGACGTGCTTAGCCCCGTCACGCAGGAAGCCCTGGGCAGCGCACCGGTGGCGACCGTCGCCGACACGCAGGACGCGCTTGGGGCCGCACGCGACGGATTCGACGCCTGGCGCGCGACCTCAGCCTTCGCTCGGGCCGACGCACTGCATCGAATTGCCGACGAGATGCTGCGACGTACGGACGAGGCGAGAAAGATGATCTCATTGGAGACGGGCAAGCCTATCGCGCAGTCGGAACGCGAATGGGGACTGGCGGTAGACCAGTTCCGATGGTTCGCAGAAGAGGCCCGCCGCATCTACGGCAGGATCATTGAGTCGCGCGTGCCGGGTGGCCGCTTCGAGGTCTCGCGCGAGCCTGTTGGCATAGTCGGGGCTTTTACCGCCTGGAATTTTCCGGCGGCACTCGTCGCCCGCAAGGCGGCGCCCGCGTTGGCGGCTGGGTGTTCCATCATCATCAGGCCCTCGACCCAGACGCCTGGTGTTGCCATGGTCATGGTCGACTGCATGCGTGCGGGCAACTTGCCCGCCGGGACCGTGAACCTTATCGTCGGTCCGACTGCGACGACCTATACGCCGATCATGGCAGACAAGTCAGTACGGAAGGTTTCTCTGACCGGGTCGACCCGCGTCGGCCAGCAGATGATCCGGGACGCGGCCGACACCGTGAAGAAGGTTTCCATGGAACTTGGCGGCAACGCGCCTCTGATCGTCTATGACGACGCCGATGTCGAGCTTGCCCTCAACGTATCCGTCCCAACGAAATTCGCGAATGCTGGTCAGGTGTGCGTCACTCCCGACCGGTTCTTCGTCCACGAGAGACTATACAACGACTTTGTCGACGGGTTCGTTTCCCGATCAAACGCGCTGAAGCTTGGCGACGGACTGGATCCATCCGTGCAGATGGGGCCGCTGATCAATGGCGGGCGGCTTGCGGAGATGGAATCGATAGTCGCCGACGCCGTGAAGGCCGGCGCGAAAGTCGCCACGGGCGGCGAGCGCGCCTCCGAGTTCAATGCCGGTCATTTCTACAAGCCCACGGTTTTGACCGATGTAGCCGACGATATGAAGGTTTTCGCCGAGGAAAATTTCGGACCTATCGCCGCGATTACACGCTTCAAGGACGAGGATGAAGTTCTCGCCCGTGCGAATGCCTGCGATATGGGCCTGTCAGCCTATGCCTTCACCCGATCGCCTGAACGCGCCCGTCGGACGGTTGTCGCCCTGAAGGCAGGGATGGTCGGGATAAACACCTTCGCGCTGGCGGCCTCCGAGGCGCCGTTCGGTGGCACCAATCATTCCGGGATGGGCCGCGAGGGCGGCATCGAAGGCATCAGCGATTATCTCGACACCAAACTTGCACAGATCGTGTTTTGAGAGGCGACCGGCATGATCAAGAACAAGCTGAAAGAAATCTGGGCTCAAGGCCGTCCGTCCATCAATGGATGGCTGTCGATCGGCAATGCCTTCACGGCGGAGATCATGGCCGCGCAAGGCTACGATTCGATCTCCATTGACGTCCAGCATGGGGCTTTGGACTATAGCTCAGTGCTGCCGATGTTTCAGGCGATACGTGCCTCCGGCGTCGTGCCGATGGCACGTGTGCCCTGGCTGGAGCCGGGGATCATCATGAAGGTACTCGATGCCGGCGCCTACGGCGTGATCTGCCCCATGGTCAACACCGCCGCGCAGGCGGCCGAATTCGTAAGCTATGTCCGCTACCCCCCCCACGGTCAACGCAGCTTCGGCCCGACACGGGTAAGCTTCGCCGCCGGCCCGAACTATGCCGGCGAGGCAAACGATGAGATCCTAGCCTTCGCGATGGTCGAGACTAGGCAGGCGATGGACAATCTCGACGCCATCGCGGCGACGCCGGGACTGGACGGAATATATGTCGGTCCCGCAGATCTGACGTTCAGTCTGACGCAGGGACGTCTTGCACCCGCCTTTGATCGCGAGGAGCCGGAGATGGTAGAGGCACTGAAAACCATCGTTGCTGCCTGCAAGCGGAATAACATCCGCGCCGCTCTCCATTGCGGGACGGCAGAATATGGGGCTCGTGCCATCGGTTGGGGCTTCGACATGACCACCGTCTCTGGCGATAGCCGGCTGCTGGCGGCCGCAGCCGCTGCAAGCGTTGCAAAGTTCCGTGATGCCGTCGGCCAGATCGCCGGCGCGAACGAGAAGGGGGCGTATTGATGCCGCACATCCTTGTCGCTGGAAAGCTGCACCCTTCGGGGGTCACTCTTCTCAAAAACGCAGCAGGTGTCACGTTCGACTATGTCGAGGAGGTGTCCGAACAGTCGTACCGACCCTTCATCGGCAAGGCCGACGCGCTGGTCCTGCGCACGCAGCCCCTGTCCGCGCCCACGGTTGCCGAAGCAACGTCCTTGAAAGTCGTTTCGCGGCATGGCGTCGGTTACGACGCCGTCGATCTGCCTTCGCTCAATGAGCGCGGGATCGCACTTACGATCGTGGGAGATGTCAATTCGGTTTCGGTTGCCGAACACGCCATGATGTTGATCCTGTCGGCCGCCAAACGTGTCCTTCGGGGCGACCGCGCTGTTCGGTCCCCTGCCGAGTGGGGCTGGCGGAACCGTCTTGAAGCGGAGGAGATTTCCCGCAAGCGGTTGCTTATCATCGGCTTCGGCCGCATTGGACGTCATCTTTCGCGAATGGCGGCGGGCTTCGGCATGGAAATCAAGGCTTATGACCCATATCTGCAGGCCCAAGGCTGGCCGGAAGGGCATGTCTCGCCCTCGGACGATCTTTTAAAAGGACTGCGATGGGCCGACATCATCTCCGTGAACATTCCTAAGGCGGACCGGCCCATCATCGGGGAGGCGGAGCTTGCTGCGTTGAAACCAGGCTCGATCCTCGTCAACACCGCGCGCGGCGGCGTCGTTGACGAGAAGGCCCTTGTCGGCGCGTTGAAGTCCGGGCGCGTCGGCGCCGCCGGACTGGATGTGTTCGATGACGAGCCACCGGGGGCGAGCAACGAACTTCTCGAGTTCGACCAAGTGGTTCTGTCGCCGCATATCGCCGGGCTGACCCGCGAATGCGGAGAGCGGATGGCCGTGGCCTCGGTGCAGAACGTCCTCGACTACTTCGCAGGTCAGATAGATCCAAAGCTCGTCGTAAACGCCGGGGAACTGCAACGATCGTAGTCGGCGGCATGCCTGGCATCGCGGTGACGGCCCGGCTCGGACGAACAGTTCCGGCCGGGCGCTCCGATGCTTCTTGAGCATTGTCGCAACAGAAATTGCCGCATTAGTATATGGCATAGTTTATTGAAAATTCCTTTGACTCACCAATAATTGCCGTTTAGTCTACTTAGCAATGATTGTTGCAACGCTTTAGCAGCAGTCATAGGACGGCGGAGGGTGCGCTGGGAGGCGCGTTCCGAGGAAAATCTGCCGGATCCGAATTCACTTGTTTCATGGGAGGTAAGAGATGGAACGACTGATACGCAGCCTTTTGGCGACGACGATTATCACTGCCGCAATGGGCGGCGCTGCATTTGCGCAGGACAAGGCGAAGGTCTTCTTCCTGCTGCCAAATCAGACGACAATCCGCTTCGAAAGCCGCGATGCGCCATTCTTCGTTCAGGCGATGAAGGAGAAGGCGCCTGACGTCGAAGTCGTCGTTCAGAATGCGCAGGGCGATCCGAACAAACAACAGGCCCAAGTCGAGGACGCCATCGCACAGGGCGCGAAGGTTATCCTTCTCACCTCCGCAGATGCGAACCTTGCAGCCGGTGCGCTTGCTGCCGCCGCAACTGCCAACGTCCCGGTCGTTCTTTATGACCATGACGCCGTCGGCGGAAAAGCCGAGGCGCACATCGTGTTCGATTCCTTGGCGGTTGGCCAGGCGCAGGGCAAACGCGCCGCTGAACTAATCAACGCCATGTCAAAGACGCCGGTCAAGGTTGCCCGCGTCAAGGGCAATCAAGGCGAATATGGCACCGGTCAGTACGAAAAGGGTCAGAACGAATTCCTCCAGCCTTTGATCGACTCCGGCAAGGTCAAGGTCGTTTGCGAGCAGTACACGCAGAACTGGGATCCGGTTCTCGCTCAGAACTTTGCCGAGGATTGCCTCACGAAGAACGGCGGCGACGTCGATGTTTTCCTTGGCATGAACGACGGCACCACCGGCGGCTCCGTCGCCGCCTTGATCTCCCAGGGCGCGAAGCCGGGCGACAAGCTCGTCACCGGCGGCCAGGACGCTACCGTTGAGGCTCTCCGCTACATCGCACAGGGTTGGCAGGACAACTCTGTCTTGAAGGACTTAAAAGTTCAGGCCACGGAGGCGGCCGAAGTCGTCGCAGCGATCGTCGCTGGCAAGGGCGTGCCGAAGGAGCTCGTCAACGGAAAGGTCAACAACACGTTCATGGACGTGCCTGCAGTGTTCCTGCCGGTCAGCAACATCACCAAGGACAATCTCGGCGACGTAGTCTCCAAGGGCGTTTGGACCTGGGCAGAAATCTGCAAAGGCATCGAAACGACGGACGTCTGCAAGAAAAACCTTTAAATTGGTCACATGCGCGGAGGAGGGCGGTGCGCCGCCGTCCTCCGTCGTAGGATCAAAAGCGCTTCAGAGGCTGACATGACCGCGACCGATACAGGGCGTTCAGAGGAAAAGACCCTTCCAAATCAAAAATCCGTGCCGCTGGTCTCGATGCGGAATATCCAGAAGTCATTCGGCTCCGTCCACGCCTTGAGAGGCGCGTCCGTCGAAGTTCATCCCGGAGAAATCGTTGCGCTCGTCGGTGACAACGGAGCTGGAAAGTCGACGTTGGTGAAGGTTATGGCGGGTGTCTACGCCGCCGACTCCGGCGACTTCGAAATCGAGGGCAAGCCAGCCAACATCAGAACCCCGGCAGACGCCACGAAGCACGGCATTGCAACGGTCTATCAGGACCTTGCCCTCTGTAACAACCTGGATGCGGTCCAGAACCTCTTTCTCGGAAGAGAGCTGACAGGACCGGGTTTTTTCGGTCGGCGCATTCGCCGTGCCGAGTGCGAAGTACGTGCTCGTGAAGTGATGACGAGAATGCGCCTTGGCAATCTTTCCCTAACGCGACCCGTGGGCGCCATGTCGGGCGGCCAGCGTCAGAATATCGCGATCGCGAGATCCATTCTCTGGACCCCGAAGGTCGTCATCCTCGACGAACCGACTGCCGCCCTCAGCCACTCCGCCGCCCAGCAGGTTGCTGACCTGATCCGCAGCTTGGCTGACGATGGCTTGGGTATAGTGATCGTCAGTCACGACATCCACCATTTCGTCGTCAATGCGACCGATCGGATCGAGGTCATGCGCCTGGGCGCGAACGCGGCGAGCTTCCGATCCAAGGATGTGACGGGCGAAATGGTCGTCAATGCCATGGTCGGCGGCAACGAAGGCGTCAATCTCGCCGGCTGACCCAGGCCCGTTTCAGTTTTTGAGGAATGAACATCATGGCTTCCATCTCCACGACAGCCCCCCCGAAGCGGCGTACTTTCGGAGAGCTTCTGAACAGCGACCTTAGAGCTCTGCCCGTGGTCATCGCGCTTGTCGCTTTGTGGATCTTCTTCACTACACAGAGCGATATCTTTCTGACTCCCAGAAACCTATCGAACCTGCTTCAGCAATCAACCGTGGTTGGCATCATGGCGCTCGGTCTGATGTTCGTCCTGCTGGTGAAGGAGATTGATCTGTCCATCGCCGCTATCCACGGCGTGACGTCGGTTTTGAGCGCGAAGTTGATCGTGGATTACGGGTTCTCACCTTGGCTGGCGCTTCCGTTCGCAGTATTGATCGGTGCAGCGATCGGTTCATGTTCGGCTAGATGGGTGAACTGGGTTGGAGTACCATCGTTCGTCGTGACTCTTGGACTGGGCCTGGCACTTAACGGCATCCAGTTGCTCCTGCTGCCCGCAAGTGCCCGCTACGGCTTGATGGGCACTGGCGTGGAGTATATCGCGCAGAAGACGATCCAAGGCGTCAGTGCCTGGGTCACCTGGTTGATCGGTGTCGCCCTACTTGCCGGTCTGATTCTCTCCAGCGTCACAAGGCGCCGCCGTGCGGGTCTTGAAATCTCGACCCTTCACAACGTGCTTCTCCCGGTTGCAGGGGCGGCAATCCTTGGTGCGATCGTGGTGTTGGTTCTGAACGCCAGTCAGGGAATTCCGCTGCCTGTCTTGATGTTCGTCGTTCTTCTCGGCATCGGCGGTTACGTTCTGAACGAAACTCAGTTCGGCCTTTATCTCTACGCTGTCGGTAACAATGACGAGGCGGCACGGCGGGCCGGGATCAAGGTCCCGCTCATCCGCATGGCGGCCTTCGCAATCGCGGGTGGAGTTGCGGCGATCGCGGGAATTGTCGCTTCATCAAGGACGCTCGGAGTGGGCGTCTTCTCCGGCGGCGGCGTCGGCGGTGGAACGTTGCTGTTGGAATCCATCGCAGCGGCCGTAATTGGTGGCGTCAGCTTGTTTGGGGGACGAGGGGCCATTCACGCAGCGCTTCTTGGGGCCTTGGTCATCGGCACGGTCCAAAACGGCCTTAATCTGATGGGTGTCGAAAACGAGGTTCGCTTGATCGTCACGGGGCTTCTGCTGGTCCTCGCCGTCTCGATCGACAAGATCATCGAAAAGCTTACCGGGCAACAGTCGTTTTGATTGGCGCTGCGCCGGCTGAGCCGCTTTCGCGGGCGCTCAACGGGTAATCGTTTTGGCATTGCCAATCTTTTACTGATTAGCGCATGATGCAATGAAATTTGCAGGTCTAAAGAATGGCAGAGCTCGAACCACCCCGCGACTACGAGGAATTCATACGTCTGATCCATGACCGCTACGGCGGAATGAGCAAGACTTACCAGAAAATCTCGGTTTATCTCACACAGAGCCCTAACGACGTTGCGGTGCTTTCGGTTAATTCGATCGCAGAACGCTGTGGCATCCACGCATCCAGTTTTGTGCGTTTTGCACAGGCGTTGGGCTATGAGGGCTTTAAGGATCTACAAGGTCTGTTTCAGCGGCGTCTGTCGACCGCCGCTCCGGGCTTTGAAGCGCGAAAGAAAGCTCTCGAAGCAGAACTCGGGGGACGAACAGACAAGAGCGAGACCGGCTTTCTCCGGGATCTTGTGGTGAGGGATATCGCGTCTCTCCAGGACGTGCTCGAGCAAATCTCCAATGAAGACCTGGCAACGGCAGTCGACCTTCTGGAAAGAAGCGAAACAATTTTCTTGATCGGCCAGCTCCGTTCAGCGCCGGTCGTCGAACTGTTGCGATACGTGCTCACCATGCTGGGGAAGCGATGCGTTCTACTAGACCCCGGCGGTGGGCTTGCGACTTACATGGCGCGCACGATGAAAGGCACAGACCTTCTGTTTGCTGTATCGTTTCGCTTCTATGCAACAGAAGTCGTGAACGTGGTTGAGGATGCGGCCACTCGCGGCATTCCGATTGTCGCCATTTCAGACAGCACTTTGTCGCCTCTGGCGAAGTCGGCATCGGTCCTCTTTCCCGTTCCAGAACATGAATATACGTTCTCGCGTTCCCTTGCTGCCCCAATGTGTCTGGCGCAGGCTTTGACCGTTGCGCTAGCGAGCCGCCTACAGGGCAGTAAGGATGAGCCTCGAATTCCAATTGTGACCGGACAGTAGCAAGCTTGGTGACCCTGGAATTCCCCCATATCGCCTTTCACCGGAGACAGGCTCGCCTTCAACGTCGCGGCCTCCATGGCGGCGAGGATGGAGGCGATGCGACCATGGACTTCCGGGATGCCGGCTGGTGCCCCGGGGTTTTACGAACTTCTGGATGAATTGGCGCACGATATGGATGAAGGGCTGCTTCGTCGAGGTATCGGCGTGTTCGCGCATGTAATAGAAGGCGGAGTTAATCGCGGCAGACGAAATGTTCTCGCCACGTCGTGGCCGGAAGCGGATCGCGATGCATGGCGTCTGACTCATGTCGGGTCTCGCGTCTCAGCTCAGGTGACAGGTATGAACCTAGGTTGCAGGCCGCTGGGCGGTTTGGCTCGGCTTTGAATGAGATCGACGGGGAAGGCCGCGATGTGTTCGAGCCCGCGCTGAGACAGCAACGGCGCGAGCCGCAGTTCGCAAAAGCTGACCTTTTGCGCTGGAAGGCCCGCGGGGCTGTTATGCAGAACTCCTTGTATTCACACCCTAGCCCGTTGTTTCGCGAGGTCATTGGCGAAGAGTTCGAGACTGCAGGGCCCATTGAGGTCAAGCGCGGAGTCGGACTTTCGCTTTCATATTGGATCACCGATTGTCTCGAAGGATGAGACGGGTCTCGCGGAAAGCTTCGCCAATCGTCCGAAAGCACTCGAAAGGTTATGGTCGGTCTTTGGCATAGGGGATAAGATAGTTGCCCAAATCTGTAGGCCGGCCATGGAGCGACCTATGTCAAACGAGGGCTGTGGGCAGATGCGAATGA
>NZ_AKKA01000011.1 GCF_000282035.1 Rhizobium sp. CF122 | reverse complement strand
CTGCCGCCGGCAGCGGCCACCGGCCACTATGGCGTCCAAGGCAGAGACCTCCCTTGCAGCCTGCGGCTTCAATGGCTTGCCGAACGCCGTCTGCTTGCTGAGCGGGTTTTCGGCGGACAAGCATGGGTCCTATCCATGTTTGTTTATCCGCCTTCAATGTCCATGATGACTATATCGCCTGAACTGAGGGTCGGCACGAGGACTGCTCGGCATAGGCCCGGAATGCCACGCCCTTCATCGCCCCGTCGAGTACGCGGTCGTGCCGTAAAACACGCATTTCCGGAAGCGGGAAGGATCAGACGGAATATGGCGGGATGGTCAAAGAACGTCATGTGTTTCAGACACCCCCAAGCTCGTCCGCTGACATGGATACTACACTGAAAAACAAGGCCTTTTTTCTTTCTCTATATTGATCCACAACCATCCCTCAGGCGATCCGACGCCATCGCGCCCCGATATCGACACGACGAAGATGATCGTCGATACGGCAAAGCCGCTCGGCATCACCGTTCATGATCACATCAGCATCGGCAAGGACGGTCACGCGAGCCTCAAGGGGCTGCGTCTGACATAGGAGCCGAATCCGCTTCAGGTGTCCGTCAGGTTTGGGTGGCAAAGCGACAATGCTGCAACCATCCTGCTTCGAGACGTTTATGACGACGACGATCGCTTCTCGCCAATTTCCTCGCTCCAGGAAAGCAGCGCTGTCCTTTCTTGCCCTGCTCTTTCTCATCGTTGGCAGCTATGCTCTCTATTTGAAAGCCACGAACAACTTCCACACCGTCGTCGCCGGCGAAGTCTACCGTTCGTCGCAACCATCCCCGCAAGCTATTACCGACTTCTCGAAGCGTTACGGGATAAGGACGATCATCAATCTGCGCGGCGGGACCAACAGCCGAGCATGGAACGCCGAAGTCGAACAAGCGAAGATACTTGGTATCGAGCATATCGATTTCCCGATGTCGGCTTACAAGGAGCTTTCTCCGGAGCGAGCGAAGGAATTGATCCAAGTCATGAAGGACGCTCCGAAGCCGCTGCTGATCCATTGCCTCTCTGGTGCCGACCGCACCGGGCTCGCATCGGCCCTCTATCTGGCCGCTGTCAGCAAGACGAACGAGAAGGTGGCAGAAGGGCAGATGTCCATTTTTTACGGCCACATCGCGCTGTCGATCAGCCGCGCCTTTGCCATGGACCGCACCTTCGAGAAGCTGGAACCCCTACTTGGCTTCCATGAGTCCTGATATTCGCTCATAAAATATTCGGCAACATTGACCTGCTACCGGTGGACGCGCGACATATTGCGTCGCAAAAATGATTCCAGCTTTCCAATCGGGGCCAGCTCAATGTTCCAGTACGATCTCGTTGTTGTGGGTAGCGGCCCGGCAGGCCGCCGCGGCGCAATCCAGGCCGCCAAGCTTGGAAAGAAGGTTCTGGTCATCGAACAAGGCAAGCGCGTTGGCGGTGTTTCGGTGCATACCGGCACCATCCCCTCGAAGACACTGCGCGAAACGGCGCTCAATCTCTCCGGCTGGCGCGAGCGCGGCTTCTACGGCCGATCCTATCGCGTGAAGGAAGAGATCAGCGCCGATGACCTTCGGCGCCGCCTGCTGATCACCCTTGACCACGAAGTCGAGGTGCTGGAGCACCAGTTCGCCCGAAACCGGGTACAGCACATCAGAGGCAAGGCAAGCTTTGTCGACCCGTCGACGCTCGAAGTCGTCAAGGACGACGGCGAAGTCCTCAAGGTCACAGGGGCCAGCATTCTGCTTGCCGTCGGCACGAAGCCCTTCCGCCCTGACTACATCCCATTCGACAACAAGACGGTGCTCGACAGTGACGAACTGCTCGACATCGCGGAGCTCCCGCGCTCAATGGCTGTGATCGGCGCGGGCGTCATTGGTATCGAGTATGCGACGATCTTCAGTGCGCTTGATACCGCAGTGACCGTCGTCGATCCGAAACCGACGATGCTCGATTTCATCGACAGGGAAATCGTCGAAGACTTCACCTATCAGCTGCGCGATCGTAACATGAAGATCTTGCTCGGTACCAAAGCCGACAACGTGACGCGCCTGGACAACGGTAAGGTTGAGCTGAAGCTCGACAATGGCCGCCACCTGGTGACCGACATGGTTCTGTTCGCCGCCGGACGTATGGGCGCGACCGACACCCTCAATCTGGAAGCAGCGGGGCTCGAAGCCGATAGCCGCGGCCGCCTCAAGGTCAATCCGGAAACCTTCCAGACCTCCGTGCCCAATATCTATGCCGCAGGCGACGTCGTCGGCTTTCCGAGCCTCGCGTCCACCTCGATGGAACAGGGCCGCATTGCAGCGCGTGTTGCCATCGGTGCGGTCGCCAAAGAGCCACCGAAGTACTTTCCCTACGGTATCTATGCCGTGCCGGAGATTTCCACCTGCGGCCTGACCGAGGAGGAAATGAAGGAGCGCGGCATTCCCTATGAGTGCGGCATCGCGCGTTTCCGCGAGACCTCGCGCGGACACATCATGGGCCTCGACACCGGGCTTCTTAAGCTCATCTTTTCGCTGAAGACGCGCCGGCTGCTTGGCGTTCATATCGTCGGTGAAGGGGCGACAGAACTGGTCCACATCGGCCAGGCCGTGCTGAACCTCAAGGGAACGGTCGAGTACTTCGTCGAAAACACGTTCAACTATCCGACACTCGCCGAGGCCTACAAGATCGCCGGCCTTGATGCGTGGAACCGGATGGGCGACATCAAGTCGGAGCTTTGATCGCCTAGCCAGGCCGCACGCTTTGACAATTTACTAAACGAAAACAAAAACCTGATATCCGGCCAAAATCCGTTCGATCTGACTTATTTGTGTCGAATAGCACCGGTAAAACCTTCGCTTGTATAATCCGCCGTGTCTGGTAGCGTCCATTTTCGGGGATTCCTCTTACCAGCGAGTGACCGTGCAAGATCTGTCGAAGACCGCCGAACGGAATTTCCAGCTCATCCTCATCAAGCCGTCGCACTATGACGATGACGGCTATGTGATCCGCTGGTGGCGGGCAATGATCCCGTCCAATTCCTTGGCCGCAATCTATGGAATCGCCTCCGACTGCGCAGAACGCAAGGTATTGGGGCCAGAGGTCGGGATCGAGATCACCGTCATCGACGAGACGAACACGCGGGTCAACATCCCGGCCCTGCTCAAACAACTTGCGCAGCATGACAATTTCGGGATGGTCGCCTTGGTTGGCGTTCAGTCGAACCAGTATCCGCGGGCACTGGATATCGCGCGCCCCTTCCGCAAGGCTGGTGTTCCGGTTTCGATGGGCGGCTTTCACGTGTCAGGGTGCCTCGCCATGCTCGACGGCAAGGCGGTTGGCCTCGAAGCATGTCGTGAGATGGGTATCTCGATGTTTGCCGGCGAGGCCGAAGGCCGGTTGGACCGCGTCCTGCAGGATGCCGCCAGCGGCAAGCTTGAGCCGCTCTACAATTTCATGAACGACCTGCCGAGCATCGAAGGTGCGGCCGTCCCGTTCCTGCCGAAAGCCAATGTGGCCCAGACGCTTGGCCTCAGCACGAGCTTCGACGCTGGCCGCGGCTGCCCTTATCAATGCTCCTTCTGCACCATCATCAACGTCCAGGGGCGCAAGTCGCGATTCCGATCGGCCGATGATGTCGAAAAACTGGTGCGGATGAACTGGGCGCAAGGCATCCATAAGTTCTTCATCACCGACGACAACTTCGCTCGCAACAGGGATTGGGAGGCGATTTTCGATCGATTGATCGAACTCAGGGAGAAGGACGGAATTCCACTTGGATTAATGATCCAGGTCGATACGCTCTGCCACAAGATCCCGAACTTCATCGAAAAATCAAAGCGCGCCGGCGTCACACGCGTCTTCATCGGGCTTGAGAATGT
Source organism: Rhizobium sp. CF122 (assembly GCF_000282035.1). GTDB lineage: Bacteria > Pseudomonadota > Alphaproteobacteria > Rhizobiales > Rhizobiaceae > Rhizobium. Next base: position 98,940 of record NZ_AKKA01000011.1, on the reverse strand, counting down.
AAACCCCGACAATCTGACGGCGGCCAAAAAGAACCAGAACAAGATCACCGAATACCGGAAGATGCTGCTTGCCTGGAAAGCCCAAGGCATCATGACGCTTGCCGGCTACATTCTCGGCTTTCCTGCGGACACGCCAGAGACGATCCGGCGCGACATCGCCATCATCCAGCACGAATTGCCTTTGGACGTCATCGAGTTCTTCGTGCTGACGCCACTTCCAGGCTCGGAAGATCACCAGACATTGTGGAAGAAAGGCGTCGAGATGGACGCCGATCTCAACATCTACGACGTCGAGCATGTCTGCACCGCGCATCCGAAGATGAGCAAGCAGGAATGGGAAAGCATCTATCAGGAGGCATGGTCGCTCTACTATTCGCCAGCCCATATGAAGACGCTGCTGCGCCGGGCGGTTGCGACGGGCGTGCCGCTCGCCAGCCTCGTCAAGATGCTCGTGTCGTTCGCGACGACGGTGCCGCTGGAGAACGTTCATCCACTCCAGAGCGGCCTGTTGAGGCTTAAGCACCCCTCCGAACGCCGCCCGGATCTTCCCAAGGAAAGCGCCGTGACGTTCTGGCCGCATTTCATCTGGGAAACCATCAGCAAACACCTTTCATTGGGCGCCACCATTGCCAGCCTCGCAACCAGCGCCTTCTTCATCGCACGCGACAAGAAAACGAAGAACTACATGGATCAGGCGCTGACACCGGTCGGTGACCACGAGGATGAAACGCTCGAACTCTTCACCAAGACGGCGGGGGGACTAGCCGCGGTCTCTCACATCCACAAGGTTGCGGAACTGACCCACGCACACAAGGTTCGGCCCGCCGTCTGACCAGAAGCACGGCGTTTGATAGGATAATCGGCAGCTATCTCTGGGCCGCCGAGATCGTCGCGATGTTTAATAGTGATGCGGCTTGAAGCGTGTCGATGAACTCCACGCATTCAATCACCTTGCCGTTGTCGAAGGTCATCTTGTCCATGACCTCTGTGTCGAAGTGCGTTGTGCCGTGACGCATCTGGCCGCTGCGATGCACAAGTGCCACGTCGCCCTCAACATGAATGTCGACAATCTCAAGGGCTTTCATCTCCCAGGTGTCGATGAAGTGCCGCATCGTCGCGCGAAGCGCCGCGCTGCCAACAACCGGGTCGGTAAGCGGCGCCAAGTGGCGGCTCCCGGCGATGCGGAAGACGCAGCTGTCACCGAGAAATGACATGAGCCGCTCAAGGTCGCCCTCAGCCCTCGCCGTGAAAATCTGCCTTACGATTCCTTTCAACTCAGAGGCTGATGTCATCGCAAACCCTCCCCCACAGGCACCGCCCAGATTGCATCAGGTCAATCTAAAATTCAACTGGTGGTGCGCAATCGGCGTTGCTGCCCGTTCGCAACGGTGACCACGGCCCTAGAAACAAAAAAGCCCCGCACAAGGCGCGGGGCTTTCTGTAAATCGAACTTGCCGAAGATTACTCGGCGCTGTCCTCGGAAGCCTTCTTCTTCGGAGCAGCCTTCTTCTTCGGAGCAGCGGCTTCTTCGCCTTCAGCGGCTTCTGCCTTGGCGGCAGCCTTCTTCTTCGGAGCGGACTTCTTGGTTTCCTTCTCGGAACCTTCGCCTTCTTCGTCGGCGAGCAGCTCTTCCTTGGTCACCTTCTTATCCGTAACGTCGATCTCGGTCAGCAGATGGTCGATGACCTTTTCTTCGAAGATCGGAGCACGGATCGAGGCGGCTGCACCCGGCTGGCTGCGGAAGAAGTCGAGGATCTGCTTTTCCTGGCCCGGATACTGACGCAGCTGCTCGTAGATAGCGCGCTGCATTTCGTCTTCGCTCACCTCAACACCGGCCTTTTCGCCGATTTCCGAGAGAACGAGGCCAAGGCGAACGCGACGCTCAGCAAGCTTCTTGTACTCTTCGCGAGCCTGCTCTTCCGTCGTGTCTTCGTCTTCGAAGGTCTTGCCGGACTGGGCGAGGTCGTTGGCGACCTGGTTCCAGATGCCGTTATACTCGGCGTCGACGAGCGAAGCCGGGGTCTCGAACTTGTACATTTCGTCGAGCTGATCGAGGATCTGGCGCTTGACCTTCTGACGGGTCATCGAGCCGTACTGCGACTCGATCTGGCCGCGGACGATTTCCTTCAGGCGGTCAGCCGATTCGAGGCCGAGCTTCTTTGCCAGCTCGTCGTTGATCTCAACATCGGCCGGAGCAGCAACGTCCTTGACGGTGACGTCGAAGGTGGCTTCCTGGCCGGCCAGGTTCTTGGCCGGGTAGTCGGCGGGGAACGTGACGGTGATGGTCTTTTCATCACCAGCCTTGGCGCCGACCAACTGGTCTTCAAAGCCAGGAATGAAGCGGCCGGAGCCGAGAACGAGTTCTGCGCCCTGGTCGGTACCGCCATCGAAGGCAACGCCGTCGACCTTGCCGACGTAGTCCATCGTGATGCGGTCGCCGTTGGCAGCCTTGCCCTTCTTGGTTTCGTAGGAACGGGCGCTTTCGGCGACCTTCAGAACCTGTTCGTTGACTTCCTCTTCGGAAATGTCGACGACTTCGCGCGTGATCTTGATGCCCTTGTTGGACTTCAGTTCGATCGGCGGCAGAACTTCGTAGGAAAGCGTGAACTCGAAGTCCTTCTGAGCGGCAAGGATCTGGTCTGCCTCGTCCTTGTCTTCCGTCATCGCGATTTCCGGCTGCGTCGCGGACTTTTCGCCGCGCTCTGCGAGGATGGCGGTCGGCTGCTCGCGGACGATCTCATTGACGAGGTCGGCCATGATGGACTTGCCGTAAACCTTCTTGAGGTGAGCGGCCGGAACCTTGCCCGGGCGGAAGCCGTTGATGCGGACCTTGTCCTTCACGTCGGCAAGACGCTCATTCATCTTGACTTCCATGTCCTTGGCCGGGATTACGACCTTGATTTCGCGCTTCAGCCCTTCAGCGAGCGTTTCGATAACCTGCATGTCTTCCTACCTTCATTTCGTGGCGGCCGTGCCCAGACGCCGTTCGTTTCGATGAGCACGACGCCGGAAAATTGCCGGGCGTGGCTTGTTCTCAATTCTTATTCATTCCACCCGAGGCGGAACGGCGCTTTGCTGCCGGGTAATCGAGGGACACCTGTTGCCGGTCCCCCCGCCTGCAAGCCAGCTTTGGTGCGGGTAGAGAGACTTGAACTCCCACGCCTTGCGGCACCAGAACCTAAATCTGGCGTGTCTACCAATTTCACCATACCCGCGTTCTCAAAAACCGCATGCATATGCCTGCACATGAGGCCTTCCGGAGCGCGGCGTCTCTATATCACCCGATTTGGTAGAGGCAAAGGAAAAATGAAGGGCAAATGACAGTGATTTTGCCCGCGCTCGCAGGCTTCCACACCCATTTGGCCTCAACTCAATAAAGAGGCTCGTCGTAAGCGGGCTTACCGTCGACGAGGAGGCTGCGTATCTGCGGCGTCCCATCCGAAGCGACGCGAATGGCGATGGAGACGTCGCCGCCTTGGCGAGCCTTCTCCAGCGCCGTCCCCTGCCCTTCAGGAACGTAGTAGCGTTCGATGCCGTATTCGACGCGGATATGGTCGGCGGAATTGGGACCATAACTATAGAAGGGTCTACTGTGCAGAACCACGGTGCCCGGCTGCTGCGGCAGATGTTCGAACGATGATTCGACAATGCCCCAGAATCCGCCATCACCGGGCTTCAACCGCACCCAAAGGCTCCTCTTGCCCTGATCCTGCGGCACACCACCAATGATCGACGCGACCGGGACCGAAGATATCTCGTAGTTCAGCACCACATAGTCACCCCGGAGAAAATCGCGCGGATCAACGGGGGCAGTTTTTAGAAGAGCGTCGGCGCCGCTTCGCAGGATCGATGCGCGGCTCTCTATCACATAGCCAAGAATGGCGGTCTGGAGGGCAGCAACGATGATCGCAGCGACAAAGTAGCGGCGCCCTGAGCCTTGCATCGAAAAAATGCTCATAGGCTTGCCTCCGGGGTTCTGATGGCAAATCGCCGCTCGAGACGAATGACGATCCATGCAACGGCAGCAACGAAAAGCCCCGAGAACAAGAAGAGGCTGGATGTGCCAAGAATCGATCCGACGGTCACCGATGCAAGGTAGAGCAGCTCAACCGCAAACACCGTGTAGCCCAGATAGCGCACCGCGCCATTGTTCCGGCCTTGGAGCGCAATCGCAAGGACCGCGGCCCCCAGCGTCACGAGCGCCAATGTTACGAACTGCCAGCCATGCTCGAGTTCAACATGCAGGAAGAACAGCCCAATCACGGCGACGAGGAAGGTGTAGAAGGCAGGTGCCGAACCGGCTGTTCTGATGAGCGTGGAAAGGCGCGGCAGCGGCAGACTAACAAGCACGAAGGCCAGCATGCCAGCGATGGCATAGACGAGCGCGAGCCAGAAATTCTCGTTCACCGCATAGAGCCAAGTAAGCCAGCCGACGAGTAGCAGATACGCCAGATGACGCACACGGTCTGCGCCGGTGAAGCGCACGAGACCAACGACCACCGCCGCCATGAGCGGCACAACCCAAGGATCGAGACCCACCCAACGCGTATCGTAGGTATCAAGATAGGCGGCAAAGCTGCCCCAGGACAGAAAGCCCGCCACCGCAGCGACAACGCCGGAGCGGAACAGGACCGCCGAAACCACCGCCATGGCAAACCAGAGATACATCACCGTCAGTTCGTCCCCCGACAGATGGTACATCTGCCCGACCAGCGAAATCGCCCCGCCGAAGGACAAGGTTCCAATCACCAGCAGTCCGCCCGCCGCCCCCGTTGCGCCGCGCCTCAGCATAACCGCCGCGCCGAGATGCACGGCCCAGATGATTGCAAGAATGACGGCGAGCCGCACAAGGCGCGGAATGGCCTCCCAATTCGAAGCGACAACCAGCAGGATCGCGGCCCCGAGCAGGATTGCCGCAAGTATCATAAGCACCTTGCCAAGGCTGAAGCTCGCCGGGCGGGCATCATATTCCTTCAGCAGCGCTCCCGCAGTCGCTTCCGGCAGCAGCCCCTTTTCCACCCAAACCGAAAGATCTCGCTCCAATCGACCGCGATACATGCCCTACTCCGCCAAACGCACGATAACGCGCTCCTTTTTTGCTTTATAGCCGTTGATTGAGCATGAGGGAAATATTCCCATACGAATTCCTCATTGGGTGAATTCGGGGTGCGTGTTAACCGATCGATAACGTCAAATCGCTAATATACATCCCATTCTCGCAAGCCATGCGCCTGCCGCATGGGAAGCATGAGTATATTGCACTGCAAAATTAACGCGGGACGATTTATATTACTTTTCACAAGGCAGGGAATGGCGTCCCGGCCCCGGTCCTCCGGAAGCCTTCGAAGATGATCTTCGTGACGAAATTCGGAGCAGCGCACTCCTCCTCCCAGCGCCCTCCGATGGACTGACAACACTCCTCCTCCCAGTTGTCAGTCGCCCTAATGACGCCCACCGGATCCTCCCCCGGTGGGCGTTTGGTTTTCTATAACAGACAATATCACAAGCCCGGTTTTCCAGCGCCTCCAGGGCAGCGCCGATGTCTCTCCCGCACATGTCTCTCCCGCGCGCCCCGACAACCGGCCTGGCGGCAAGCTCATTGATGCAGCAACGACTCGCAGCCAGTGACGGACGGCCGCAAACCTGCGGGAGTCCTACTTGAGCTCCCTAACCGCATGTGCCGACCGGCGTTTATTGGTCCCGGCAGGCGAAAAGGCAGGCGACAGCTGATCGGCTGCAAGCCATTCTGCCTAACGATTGACCAAATATCGGCCGGATCGCGTGAATAACGGCGTGAGATCTGCATCCGGTGCATAGGTGGTCTGAAATCTTGTCTCTGGCACGACTTCGCAGTGCAACATATATTCTGGTCATCAAATAGAGGTCAGCGCCGATCGGCGGCAGCTGGCAGATCGCAAGCCCTAGGAAAGGGGATTAAAATGAACTTTGCACGCTCTTTCAACAACTGGCGCAAGTACCGTCAGACCGTTACCGAACTCGGCCGCATGACCAACCGCGAATTGCACGATCTCGGCATCGACCGTTCTGACATCAATCGCGTTGCTCGCGAGGCTTCTGCCCGCTAATCCAAGCGATCCGCTGTCCTCCCAAGCAGATCGCCTTGACAAAAACGCCCGCTGCCCCTGGCAACGGGCGTTTTCTTTTGTCTGGCTACCAGCTTCCGCAATAGTTGCGGCCAGCTCCACCTCGCTCATGGCGGCGCCCAGAAAGTAATCACTGCATTTGGAATGAGCATCGCATGCACAATTGCATAGCAGATGCCTTTTCTTTGCACTGCACAATATGACTGGGAACGCCTATATGGATATCAACGATGAGACGGCGATGGCGCTGCTCTCGACGATCATTCTGAGGAAGACGAACATGAACCCGATCCGCATTGCAAAAAGCTGGATTAGCTACCGCCGTACGCTCAGCGAACTTGGCAGCCTTTCCAATCAGACGCTCGCCGACATTGGCGTTAGCCGCTACGACATTCGCACCATCGCTTCCCGCTCGTTCCGCTAATAGCGGCGAGCGTGAAGCTTCCAAGACGGCGCCTTTGGCGCCGTTTTTGATTCCGAGCCCTTCGCTGCGATGGGCGCCGCTAACGTGATACGATCGCGAACCAAATCCCCAGGAACGAAATAGCTGCGGCGGTGCGAGCGCGCGAATGGCGACAGAATCCAAACTGCACTGCCCTGTTGACACCGCGATCTCGGCCATTCTTTAGGGTGGACTAATATTAATCATTGTGGAACTATCCGGCCGCTGCCTAACGGAGACATGCGCAATGTGCCGATATAATCTTCGCATGGAGGATGGCTTGTGGACCGTTGTCGATGCCACGACACAACAGCCGGCCGAATTGAACGGCGTTCGGATGGCCCGGATGACGTGGCGCGAAGCATGCGACATGGTCGACATCCTGAACAACCTCGATCGAATAAGCTTCCTGTCAAAACGCTACGAAGCGTCGGCCAGAACAATGGCTTGAGCTTCGCGGATGCGCCCAATGCGGCATCTTGCTGATCCCGGCATTCAGAGTCCGATGGACTTTATCTTCTGAACTGCGAAATCAACGAACGCGCGCGTCTTGGCCGAGACATGCCTTCCCTCTACATGAACGACGTGGATTGGCAGTGGCTCTTCCTCATAATCCTCGAGCACTGTTCTCAGCCGACCGGCGGCAAGATGCTCCGTTACCTGATAGGACAGGGTCCGTGACAGGCCCCATCCAGTCACCGCCGCTGCGATCGATGCATCGACAGTGTTGCAGTACATGCGCGGATGAAGCTTGACGGGCGTATGGTTGGGCGCGAAGTGCCAGTCCAACGGCGCCGATGACCCCGTATTCACAATAGTTACGTGCCGGGTGAGGTCGGCTGGCGTTGCCGGTTCGCCGTGACGCTCGAAGTAGGCCGGCGCTCCGCAGACGACGCGGCGCACGCTCCCGACCTTTATCGCCTGCTGATCCGAATCCGGCAGGTGGCCGATGCGGATGGCCACGTCGATGCCCTCCTCCACAAGATTGACCATCCGATCGAAGAGGAGGACGCGCCCGGTGACGGCTGGCTGCATGCTGAGAAACTCCGTCATAACAGGGACGATATAGATCTGACCGAACAGAACCGGTGCTGTGATGGTCAGGATTCCCGACGCCGTTGAATGAGATCCACCAGCCGATGCTTCCGCCTCGTCGATATCGCTGAGTATCCTTCTGCAGTCTTCGGCATACCGGCTGCCCGACGGCGTCAGCTTTACGGAGCGCGTGGAGCGGAGGAAGAGCCGCGCCCCTGTGGCTTCCTCCAGAAAAGCGATCGCGCGTGTGACTGCCGGTGGACTCATGTGAAGCTGACGCGCAGCCTGTGCAAAGCTCGCCGTCTCGGCGACCTTGACCAAAATCCTCATGCATTGAAGCCGATCCATATGCTCGCCCGCAATATTCCGCGAAATGAAATAGTCTCTTTCAACTTATCGCAATTCAGCACGCAATTGGAAACAATTATTGTCTGGTTACCTCAACACGGAGACCAGACCGATGAAGCTTTACTCACATCCTCTCTCGGGCCATTCCCATCGCGCGCACCTCTTTCTGTCGCTGATCGGCATCGACGCCGAAGTCTTGCAGGTCGACCTTGCTGCCAGAGAGCACAAAAGCGCCAGCTTCCTTGCGCTCAATCCCTTCGGACGGTTGCCGGTGCTCGAAGATGGCGATGTTATCATCAGCGACTCCAACGCCATCCTCGTCTACCTCGCCAAGAAGTACGCACCCGAAGGATGGCTCCCCGAGGAGCCGGCAGCTGCAGCGGCGGTCCAGCGCTGGCTGTCAGTCGCTGCCGGCGAGATCGCCTATGGCCCGTGTGCGGCGAGGCTTGTGACGTTGTTCGGAGCGAAGTTCGACACCGAAGAGGTCATCGCAAGAGCGCATCGAATCCTTCAACTGATCGATGACCGCCTGGTCGATCGCGAGTGGATCGCCGCGAGCAGGCCGACCATCGCCGATGTCGCCCTTTACAGCTACATCGCCCGCGCGCCGGAAGGAAACGTCGATCGGTCTGCCTACCGCAACGTAACGGCATGGCTTGAGCGGATCGAAGCCCTCCCCGGCTTTCAACCATTCCAGAAATCGCCAGTCGGTATTGTCGAGGCGGCTTGAGGCGTTTCATCGCGCTGCGGCCGACCACGAGCCGTCAAGGAGGCAGTTATGTCTACCGATGCACAGAGCACCACGTCCTCTCCCTGGCATGCCGGAGAGATCGCACTGCAGGAAAAGGTCGGCGTCGCCAAGCGAATGAACGAGGTGGGCCGGCGCGTTCTGCGAGATCACTTGATCGATCAGCACCGCCAGTTCTATCCGCAGCTGCCTTTTATCGTCCTGGGAACGGTAGATGCGCACGGCAATGCATGGGCAACGGTGCGTGCCAATCAGCCGGGCTTCCTTCAGAGCCCTGATATTCACACGCTGAGCGTCCGCCTTCCGCGGGAGCACCTTGATCCGGCCGACGCTGGAATGGACGACGGCGAGGCCATCGCCATGCTCGGCATCGAACTCCATACGCGCCGTCGCAACCGGCTGAACGGCACTGTCCATAGAACTGGGCAGGACGGCTTCGATGTGCGCGTGGGGCAATCCTATGGCAACTGCCCGCAATATATCCAGCTGCGCGATTTCGAGTTCGCGCGCGATCCGATGCAACCTTCCGGATACGACCCCGTCAGTTTCGGCAGCCTTGACGGTCGTCCCGCCGAAATGATTGCCAAAGCGGATACATTTTTCGTTGCCTCGTATGTCGACCGCGACAGTGAAGGGCGCCAAATCGATGTTTCGCATCGCGGCGGCAGGCCGGGTTTCGTGCGGATCGGCGAGGACGGCGTTCTGACGATCCCGGACTTTGCCGGCAATCTCTTTTTCAACACGCTCGGCAACATCCTCTCCAACCCACGGGCGGGGCTGGTCTTCGCGGATTTCGAAAGCGGCGATCTGCTGCAATTATCGGGCGACGCGCAGGTTATTCTGGAATCACCTGAGATAGCAGCGTTCCAGGGCGCGGAGCGGCTGTGGCGCTTTCGCCCGAGGCAAATCGTCTACAGGCAAGAAGCGTTGCCGCTTCGCTGGCGGTCGCCTGCGGATGGCTCATCTCCCAACTCCCTGATGACCGGCAGCTGGGACGAAGCCGCCGCGCGGCTTCGTGCGGTAGCACTCGCCAAAAGCTGGCGGCCCTTTCGCGTTACCCGCATCGTCCAGGAGAATGCCAGCGTGCGCTCTTTCTATCTCGAACCAACAGACGAAGGCGGGATCATTCCGCATGTCTCCGGCCAACACCTGCCGATCCGCATCAAGATCGAGGGAACGGATGCGCCAGCGGTTCGCACCTATACGATCTCCTCGGCGCCCTCCGACGGCACGTATCGCATCAGCGTCAAGCGCGAGGGGCTTGTCTCCACGCATCTTCATGATGCCATCCGACAAGGAGACATCATCGAGGTCCGCGCGCCGGCCGGTGCGTTCACGATCGATGCCGCGGAGACACGTCCTGCCGTTTTACTGGCGGCCGGCATCGGTATCACCCCGCTGCTCGCCATGCTGCGGCATGTCGTCTACGAGGGACTGCGCACCAGACGGATCCGACCAACCTGGCTGATCTATTCCGCGCGTAATAAGTCCGAACGCGCATTCGATACCGAATTGCAGGCACTGGCCGAAGCGTCCGGCGGTGTCGTCAAGCTGGTCCGGTTGCTCAGCGACACGTCCGATACAGTTGCTGGCGAAGGCTACGAACAGCAAGGACGTGTCGACATGATCCTGCTGAACAGGGTGTTGCCGTTCAACGACTATGACTTCTATCTGTGCGGTCCAACCGGCTTCATGCAGTCTGTCTACGACGGCTTGCGCGGATTGAATATTGCCGATGGCCGTATCCATGCCGAAGCGTTTGGACCCGCGTCTCTCCAGCGATCGCGAGACGAGGCCAAGCGATCGCCAGCGCGCGCCGCTGAGGACCCGCAGCCCGTCTATTTCATGCGCTCAGGTAGGAAAGCGCGCTGGGAGCCGGGATCGGGCACGCTGTTGGAGCTTGCCGAAGCGCGTGGCTTGGCGCCCGAGTTCAGCTGTCGTCTCGGCAATTGCGGAAGTTGCAGGACGAAAATTCTTTCCGGCGCTGTCGCCTATACGAAGGAGCCGAGCGCCGACGCCGCCGATGACGAAGCGTTGATCTGCTGCACCGTGCCGGCAGCGAGCAACACTGGCGCTCGGCTGGAGTTGGATATCTGAAGACATCGGCGCCGGCATCGACCAGTCGCCAATTCTTCGGTTTCCTGCGCCGCCCTAGCGTGGTAATCAGCCGCGCATGAACAAGACCTCTTCCCATTCTCCCATCTACGTGGTCGGCGGCGGGCTCGCCGGCTCAGAGGCGGCCTGGCAGATCGCAAATGCCGGCGTGCCTGTCATCCTGCACGAGATGCGCGGCGTGCGCGGCACCGACGCCCACAAGACTGACGGCCTAGCCGAGCTCGTCTGCTCCAACTCCTTCCGGTCCGACGACGCGACCAGCAACGCGGTCGGTGTTATCCATGCCGAGATGCGCATGGCGGGATCTCTGATCATGGCGTGCGCCGACAAGCACCAGGTCCCGGCAGGTGGCGCACTGGCTGTCGACCGCGACGCATTTTCCGACGCCGTGACCAAAGCGATTCACGAGCATCCGCTGATCACGGTCGTTCGTGAAGAAGTGACCGGCCTGCCGCCGAAAGAATGGGACCTCGCCATCGTTGCCACCGGCCCGTTGACTGCCCCTTCCCTTGCGAGCGCGATCCAGGCCGAGACGGGTGCGGACGCGCTGGCCTTTTTCGATGCGATCGCGCCGATCGTTCATCGTGACAGCATCGACATGGATACCTGCTGGTACCAATCGCGCTACGATAAGGTCGGTCCCGGCGGCACCGGCAAGGATTACATCAACTGCCCGATGACCGAAGAGCAGTACAACGCTTTCGTGGACGCTCTGATTGCCGGCGATACGGTCGGCTTCAAGGAATGGGAAGGAACGCCCTACTTCGATGGCTGTCTTCCAATCGAGGTAATGGCGGAACGCGGCCGCGAGACGCTGCGTCACGGCCCGATGAAACCGATGGGCCTGACCAATGCGCATAACCCGACCGTCAAGGCCTACGCTGTCGTTCAGTTGCGGCAGGACAATGCGCTCGGCACGCTCTACAACATGGTCGGCTTCCAGACGAAGCTGAAATACGGCGCTCAGGCGGAGATCTTCCGTATGATCCCGGGACTTCAGAACGCCGAATTCGCCCGCCTCGGCGGCCTTCACCGCAATACCTATATCAATTCGCCGACACTGCTCGACCCTTCCCTCACGCTCAAGTCCCGCCCCGGTCTGCGCTTTGCCGGGCAGATCACCGGATGCGAAGGCTATGTCGAAAGTGCGAGCGTTGGGCTGATGGCCGGCCGGTTTGCTGCAGCCGAGCGCAAAGGAGAAGCCGTATCGCTGCCGCCCGTAACGACGGCGCTCGGCTCGCTGCTCGGCCACATCACTGGCGGCCACATCGTCAACGACGAGGAACCTGGCAAGCGGTCCTTCCAGCCGATGAACATCAACTTCGGCCTCTTTCCCGAACTTGAGCCCGGTTCGATCGTCAAGCCCGAAGGTGTCAAGCGCTTCCGCGGCAAGGACAAGACGATCATGAAGCGACAGTTGATCGCCAGGCGCGCGCTTGCTGATTGCGCGAACTGGCTGGGGCTCGACGCTCATCTCGCGGAGAGTGCGTGATCAGGCCGTAGGCCACAGCGCTCTCGGTCCCCCTCTCGGTGGATCCGAGGCCACCGGCATGATCGCAAATGTTATAGTGAAATGTCGTCGAAGGGTGCACGCCTATGGCAGCATTGTTTCAAGGTACGTCCATGCCGGACCGGGATTGGTGGTCTGCGCTGTGGCCTGATCCCGAAGGGCTCCTTCAACAGGTCGGCATCCGGCGGGGCATGAGCGTTCTCGACCTTTGCTGCGGCGACGGCTATTTCACCGGCCCGCTCGCAGCATTGGTCGACGGACGTCTGGCGGCGCTCGATCTCGATCCCGCCATGATCGATCTGGCGAAGGCCGAAGTTGAACGAAGAGGCGCGTCTGTTCGCCAGTGGATTTGCGCGGACGCCGCGTCCTTGGCCGAGCGCCTTTTCGAACTGGTCGATTTTGTCTTGATCGCCAATACTTTCCACGGTGTTCCTGACCAGATCGGGCTTGCACGTTCCGTAAGGGAAGTTCTGAGACCGAACGGGGTGTTCTGCATCATCAACTGGCATCCAGTGCCGCGAGAGGACACGGTGATCCTCGGCAAGCCGCGCGGACCGCGCACCGAGATGCGTATGCCACCCGAGTCCGTGCGCGCCGTCGTTGAAGCCGCTGGCTTTCACATGCTGCGGATCGTCGATCTCCCGCCCTACCACTACGCGGCTGTGTTTCAAGTCGCGTGACAACAGGGCGGGGCGTTCCGGTCTTGAACCGGTGGGCAAGGAACCGACCCATATGAGCAGAAAACGCAGCAATCACCGTCCTTCGGCTTGAGCGTCGCACCGCAGCCTCGGCATTCGTAGAACCAAACGCAGGCGTCAACCGGCATCGTCTCTACCGATCGGTGGCTACAGATGGGACAGGTCAGAATTGATCGCCGCTCGACCATTGCATCGCCTCATGTTGGCTGCTCGCTAATGCGCGATCGGTCCTGCCGCTTTCTTCCAGGCGTCGATGCCGCCTTGAATGTGAAAGGCCAGGGGAAGGCCGGCGTCGTGCGCTGCCTGCACGGCCATTGCCGATCGCTCACCGAAGGCGCAGTAGAAAAGCAGCCTCTTGCGGGTTGAACTTGCCAGCTCATGCAGCATCCCGCCTGCACCTATGCTTTCCTCGAGCGACGGGTACGGGACATGCAGTGAGCCCGGAATCGTACCGTTTCGCTGCCGCTCGGCGTTCTCGCGTAGATCGATCAAAGCGACATCACCGAGGCCGACGACACTCAGCGCCTGTTGCGCCGTCAGCGCCCAGCCGTGGCGCATGACGTTATCCTGGTTCATCCCGACCTTCATATTGGCGGGTACGGCGACATCCATCATCTTCGGATTCGAGAGCTTCAGATTGTTCATCAGGTCGGCGTATTCATCGGCAGACGTCACCTGCAGGCGCGGGTTAAAGGCCCTCTCCTCTCCAATGGTGGAGACCGTATCCCCCTTGTAGTCGTGCGCCGGGAAAACCAGTGTTGAGTCCGGAAGCTTCAGAAGCCGACCGAAAATCGACTCGAACTGCGCTCTCGGGTCGCCGTTCTGAAAATCGGTGCGGCCGGTACCGCGGATGAGCAGGGTGTCGCCAGTGAATACGCGGTCGGGCAGCACGAAACTGTAGGAATCGTCCGTATGGCCCGGCGTATAGATCACGTCCAGGGAAAGCCCCTCGATGGTCAGCTTGTCGTTATCGGAGAGCCGCATCGAAACGACATCGGCTTTTGTCTGCTCCCCCATCACTGTGATGCAATGGGTTTTGTCGCGTAGAGCGCCAAGGCCCGTGATGTGATCGGCGTGGAGATGCGTGTCCACGGCCTTGACCAGCTTCAGGTCGAGTTCATGGATGAGTTGGAGGTAGCGATCGACCCTTTCCAGCACCGGATCGATGATCAGCGCCTCGCCGCCCTTCCGGCTTGCCAGCAAATAGGAATAAGTACTCGACACCGGATCAAACAGTTGCCGGAAGATCATCCCTACCTCCATCGTGGCGGCACAGTTTGCAATGGACTATCCGTGCGGCTGCGGCACGATCCTGATATAGGGCTTCGGCGCTCGCCAACCTTGCGGATATTGCTTCTTTGCGTCGTCGTCGGAGACAGAACCGGCGATGATCACGTCCTCACCGTTCTTCCAGTTCACCGGCGTAGCAACCTTGTGCTTGGCGGTCAGCTGGAGCGAATCGATAACCCGCAGCACCTCATCGAAGTTGCGACCGGTGGTCATGGGATAAACCATAACCAGTTTGATCTTCTTGTCGGGGCCGATGACGAAAACGTTCCGGACGGTCTGGTTGTCGGCCGGCGTGCGCTCCGTCGGATCGCCGGATACCAAAGCGGGCAGCATGTTATAGCGCTTCGACACGGTGTAATCGACGTCGGCGATCATCGGGTAGTTGGGGCGGTAGCCCTGTGTTTCCTCGATGTCATTCATCCAGCTGGCATGGCGTTCAAGCGGATCGACCGAGAGGCCGATGATCTTCACACCGCGCCTGTCGAACTCAGGTTTGATCCGCGCCATGTAGCCGAGTTCAGTTGTGCATACGGGGGTAAAGTCCTTCGGATGCGAAAACAGCACCGCCCAGGAATTACCGATCCACTGGTGAAAACTGATCTTGCCTTCGGTCGTTTGGGCTTCGAAATCCGGAGCGGTATCATTGATCGCAAGCATCACGCACCTCCATCGCGTTTGTGAACACAAACTCAAACATTGCCGGATGAGCGCAAATCTTGCGCCTATTTCGGGCGGCAAGCAACGGCAAAACGGCCGCAGCCATGCGTCACGCGAGAGGCTACGCCGATAAGGATGATCGTGAATGCGGAACGACTGCGGCGAAACGATATGCCGGTTCGCCAGGGGCTTCGCTACTTGCCGTTTTCGGCTGTGGAATTGTGCGACGCCAATGCCTTGTCCGGCTCGGCCACGTAGTTGCCGAGCAGCCAGAGAGAGACCTCGGATGCCTCCTTGGAGGAGGCAAATTCGAACGTGCCGCTCTGATGTGGAGCGTCAAGGAACTCGATGCTGAGGCCGCGGCCCGTTTCCGAGCTCAGGACACGCACCCTGCCCGGCTCGATGATGTGGCATGAATAATGTCTCTGCATGTTGCGCATGAAGCCCGCCTTATTGTCATGCAGGCGTACGAACACTGCCTGTCCGTTGGCGGTGGCCTGCAACTGGCGGATTGCTTCAGTGGGAAAAGCCCGGTTGAACTCGATGATCGCGAGTCCGGTATCGTGAAGGCCATCTTCCTTGTTCTGCGCCGCCATGCGCGTCGAAATGAAGGCGATGAAAATGACGATCGCGAATATAACGCACCAGACGATAATGCTCACATCGCTCTCCGATCAAAGCTGCAACGACGCTTCTATAAGGCACGAGCCTTGCGCGAGTTTGAACAAAAGTCAGATTTTCTTGCGCATCAACGCGAGCAGCATGCCCGCCTGGCGCCGCAGCTGCGAGCGCTGCAACTGACGCTCGAACAATCCTGCGCCCGTCTTCTGAGCGTTGACAAGCACGGGCTCTGCCAGCGCGACAGGCAGGAATGCCGGAAATACGGTCGATGATATCGCGACACTTCTCGCCCTGGCGAGATGGTCGCGGCCGAGCCCGGCGAAAGCTTCGATCGCTGCAGAGATGCGCGACTTGTCCTCCCCGGCAAGAAACGCATCGCGATCAAGTCCCGTCGCGGATAGGATTTCAAGGGGAATATAGAGCTGTCCGCGGTGACGATGCAGCGGCATCAAAAGCAGGAGGCCGGCGATGGCCTGCGCAACGCCTGCGTGCCCAGCAGCCTCAGCGGATCTGGCAGCCTCCTCCGGCGCAAGTACCAGGCTAGCCAATTGAATGAGGGTAGACGCCGTCTCGCCGGCATATCCTTCGAGCGAGACGCGCGTCTCCATCGGATCGTCGTAGAGATCGAAGATGCGAGCATCGATCATGTTTACGAGGGTCTTCGGCGGCAGGCGGTGGGCTTCGATTGTCGATAGCAAGGCAGCGGCAATTGGATTTGCCTGGGTGGAGCCATGCGCGCTCCCCTCCAGCAGGTCGCGCCAGTATTGCATGCGAACCTCCCCCGGAAGGGGCTCGTGCACCAGATCGCGAATACGTGCAAGCTCGGCATTGAAAGCGTAGAGTGCGGCCAATGCGTCCCGCTTGCTTTCCGGCGACAGCAGGCAGGCCAGGTACCGGTCGCGGTCGTTGTCGCGCAGCGTCGCCAGGCAGATGTCCTGGTTCGTCAAAGGCTGATCGGCCATTGTCAGACCGCTATTAGCGCCGCGGCGACGGCGCGGGATTCCAAGAGCATGATGTTGAAGGTGCGAACCGCAGCACCCGTATTCATCGGATCGGATGAAATGCCGGCGGCCCTCAAGGCAGCCTTCAGATCAGCCGGGATCGGACGCATATCGTTCCCTGTGCCGATCAGCAGGACCTCGATCTCGGCTGCCTCGTCGAGCACCTTCTGAAAATTCTCGATCGACAGCGGCTTCGACATGTCCATATCCCAGCCATAGATACCGGACGGAAGGCAAAGGATCGATCCGCGATGGGACATGTCGGCGAAACGGAAACCGCCGTTGCCGTAGGTATCGATGGGCGCGCGTCCAGGAAAATGCGCCTCGCGGATTTCTATGCCTCTTGCCATATTCTCACACTACCGGATTGCCGGAGTTCGTACCCGGCTCGGCCACTTTCTGATTTTGATCACTATCGACGGCGTCCGGCCGGAGCTTGAAAGCAATCAGCACGGGCGCAGCTATGTAGATGGAGGAAAAGGTGCCAACTGCAACGCCGAACAGCATCACAAAGGCGAACGGGCGGATCACTTCACCACCGAACAGGCAGAGCGCCAGCAGGGCCAGCAATGTCGTCGCAGCCGTCAAAACAGTGCGCGACAGCGTCTGATTGATCGAGGCATCGATCAGGATCGGCAGAGGCATCTTGTGGTAGCGCTTCAGATTTTCACGCATCCGGTCGTAGACGACGACTGTATCGTTGAGCGAATAGCCGACAATCGTCAGGATGGCCGCAACGCTCGTTAGATTGAATTCCATGCCTGTCAGCACGAAGAGGCCCAGCGTCAAGATGATATCGTGAAGGGTCGCGATGATCGCACCGATCGCAAACTGCCATTCGAAGCGCAGCCAGATGTAAAGGAGGATGACAGCGAGCGAACCGAGTATGCCCAATGTCGCGGCCCTCGTCAGTTCACCCGACACGGCTGGGCCGACAACCTCCACGCTCCGGATTTCGTAGTCATCACCCAATTCATCGCGCAGTAAGGTCATAGCCGACTGTTCGGCATTCTCGCCGCCACCTTGCGCCTGAATGCGAACCAACGCCGTTGAGGCATCGGCAAGGCGACGGGCCTCGATATTCCCGATGTTCAGATCGCCGAGACGCGCGCGGATGTCATCCGGATCGGCAACACCCTGCTTCGCCTTGACCTCCACAAGCGAGCCGCCGGCAAAGTCAACGCCAAGGTTTGCGCCAACCGTCGCGAAGCCGACCATCGCCAGTATCGAAAGCGCCGCCGACGCCGTGAAAGTGTACCGCCGTATGCCCATGAAGCGGATGTTCGCGTGATCGAAGATGCCTGTCTGAACATCCCTGGGCAGATGCCGCGGATGCTTGCGATGGAGCCAGGTGACGACAATCCAACGCGTCAGCGTGAAGGTGGTGAAGACAGTCGCCAGAATTCCCGCCGCCAGCGTCACGGCAAAACCGCGAACGGTATCACTGCCGAGATAGTAGAGAATAACCGCTGCAATGACGATGGTGACATTGGCATCAAGGATCGTCAGGAACGCACGAGAAAACCCGTTATCGATCGCATCCGCGAAGGAATGGCCGGCTTTCGCCTCTTCCCGGATTCGCTCGTAGACGAGCACATTGGCATCGACGGCCATGCCCATGATCAAGACAATGCCTGCGAGGCCGGGCAATGTCAGCGTTGCGCCGATCACACTCAGCACAGCGAGAATCAGGAGGAGGTTCAGGACAAGCGAAATGCCGGCGATGATGCCCAGCTTTCGATAGAAGGCAAACATCAACCCGGTGACAAGGATCGCAGCGACGAAGCCGGCGACCAAACCGGCGCGCTTCGATTCAGCGCCGAGAGTGGGGCTGACGGTGCGCTCCTCCACGGTCGTCAACGTCGCCGGCAGAGCGCCGCTTCGCAACATCAGCGCAAGATCGCGGGCTCCGTCCTCGCTGAAGCTGACCGGCACGCTTCCGGTGCCGTCCAAGATCGGCGCGTTGATAAGTGGCGCCGCCATGACCTGATCGTCGAAGAGTATGGCAAGGTGTCGGCCGATATTCTGGCGCGTCTTCTGGGCCAGGCGCTCGGTCCCTTCGGCATCCAGCTTATAGCTGATGGCGACCGCGTCCGTTTGCGGATCGACGACCGCCTGAGCATCGACGAGATTCTTGCCCGTTATAAAATCCGTGCGATCGACGAGGTAAGGAACGGGCGGATCGTCAAGCGAATAGAGTACTTCGGAGGTCGCAGGCCAGCGACCGGCAAGGGCCTCCTGCCCGGACATGCTTTCATCGATCATCCGAACCGCAAGCTGAGCGGGCTCGTTCAGAATATTCTTCAGCCGCTCGACGTCAATCGAGCCGAGCGTTTTGACGTCGATGCGGTCGCGGCCATCTGCGCGAACAGAAAAATCCTTGATCTCAAGGCCGGCAATGCGACGCTCGACAACCTCCAGGGACTGCGCCAGGGCAACTGTGATGCCTTCGTCGATGCTATCGTTTGAAATTCGTAGTGTAAGCTGCCCGCCGTTACCTCTCTCCAGGGATACATTCCGGACCGAGCCGCCGAACCAGCCGTTCTTCCTGCTCGCAGTCAACATGCTTAAGGCATTGACCGCAGCGTCCACTTGGCTGGCATCGGTAATCCTGACGGTGACGTCCTGGTCGTTGCCGGTCAGGCCGGTATAGCGAATGTTAGATTCGCGCAACTTGCCACGGACGTCAGCAACCGTACGCTCGAGCCGTTCCCTGACGATATCGGAGCGCTCGATCTGAAAAAGCAGATGGGAACCGCCCTGCACATCAGGGCCAAGGACAACACGGCTATGAGCCAACCATGCGGGCAGCTTAGAACGCTGCCCGTCCGACAATAAATTTGGGGCCGCGATTATCACGGCCACCAGTACCAAAACCCAGATCAGAACGGCCTTCAAGCGGGAAAAACGATGCATTTTCTCTCGACTATTTCCGATCCGGCCCAATCCGGTTCGCGGCTAGGTTTGCAATACTATGCAGCGTCTGCCTTCACCGGCTCACCCTTGACGCGAACTTCCGAAATGCCGGTGCGAACGACGCGAACGCGAACCCCGTCTGCAATTTCCACTTCGAGTTCCTTGTCGTCAACAACCTTGGTGACCTTGCCGACGAGACCGCCGCCGGTGACGACCTGATCGCCGCGACGGATCGCCTTCAGCGTCTCTTCACGCTTCTTGGCCTGCGCGCGCTGCGGACGGATCAACAGGAAATACCAGACAACCATCAGCGGCACAAAAAGGATGATCATTTCTAGGCCAGAGCCGAACGGCGACGCCGCAGTGTCGGTGGCAGCCTGGGCAAATGCCGGGGTGATGAACATGCTAAACTCCTCAAAGCTTTCCGGTGGCGGAACTCCGCCTTTTCTCGGGTGGCCGGACTATAATTATGGTCTTTGCGAATGCAACAGAAACAGCCGGAAACCGTACCGATTCCGCTGCCTCATAACCTTTCCGCTCGCAAAAGGCCATGCTACGCCGCAGGCAAAAGACACAGCAGGCTGGTTGCAACCAGAATTCAGGAGGAAGGCCCATGGCCGAAGACGTCAACAACGCCATTCTGACGGAACTGCGCCGACTGACGGATGCGATCGACCGGTTGGCCGGCCCGGCGCCCGCTGCCAACGACTGGAACGCTGCCGATTGCTTCGTCTGGTCCCCTGCCCGCCAGCACCTCCAGCCAGTTGCACGACCGAACCGGGTCGCCTTGAAGCTGATCCGTGGTGTAGACCACGTGCGGGATATCCTCCACGAAAACACGGTCCGCTTTGCCGAAGGCTATCCGGCGAACAACGTTCTCCTTTGGGGCGCGCGCGGTATGGGCAAGTCCTCGCTGGTCAAGGCCGTCCATGAAGATGTGCGGCGTGAGAGCGGCGTGTCGCTGAAACTGGTGGAAGTGCATCGCGAAGATATCGCGAGCCTCCCGACGCTGCTTGATCTGCTGAAGGATGCGCCCCTCCGCGTCATCGTTTTCTGCGACGACCTCTCGTTCGATCACGATGACACGGCATACAAATCGCTCAAGGCAGCCCTTGATGGCGGCGTAGAGGGTCGGCCAGACAACGTTCTTTTCTATGCAACCTCGAACCGGCGCCACCTGCTTCCGCGCAACATGATGGAGAACGAGCAGTCGACGGCGATCAATCCCTCCGAAGCGGTCGAGGAAAAGGTTTCGCTGTCCGACCGGTTTGGCCTTTGGCTCGGATTCCACAAATGCAGCCAGGACGACTATCTGACGATGATCGACGGCTATGCAGATCATTTCAAGCTACCCATCGATCGCGAAAAGATGCATGCGGAGGCACTGGAATGGGCCACAACGCGTGGCGCGCGTTCCGGCCGCGTCGCCTGGCAGTACATTCAGGATCTCGCTGGCCGGATGCGCATCGCACTCGACCGCGCATAATGACAAAAGCCCGGCTTTGAGGCCGGGCTTTTGAGCATCCTCGGACGCAATACCTATTCGAGGAAAGTAATTGGGTTGACCGGAGTCGCATCCTTGCGGACTTCGAAGTGGACCTGCGGCTGCTTGACGTTGCCGCTCATGCCGGAGACAGCGACCGTCTGTCCGCGCTGGATCTTCTGGCCGCGGGTGACGCTCAGGGTGTCGGCGTTGCCGTACACGGTAACGGTACCGTCGTCGTGGCGGACGAGAACCGTATTGCCGAGTTCCTTCAGGCCGTTGCCGGCATAGATGACCACGCCGTTTTCGGCCGCCTTGATCGGCGTACCTTGCGGCACGGAAATGTCGATGCCATCGTTACGGCTGCCGTTGACGTTGGCGCCGTAGGCCGCAATGACAGCTCCACGAACCGGCCAGCGATACTTGCCGATGCCGGTTGCCTCGGGCGCCGCGGAGGCCACTTCCTTCTTGGCAGCCTCATCCACGGTCTCGGTCGCGACGGGTGCCTTATAGGTTGCGGGTTGCGCGGCGGCGGTCGTTGTTGCGGCGGCAGGCTCAGCGATCGGCTTCGGTTCTGCCTTTGCCGGAATGGAGGCCGTTTTCATACCATCGCGCGAAGCGCCGGGGAGATTGAGTTCCTGACCGATGCGGATCGAACCAGCCGACAGGTTGTTGGCAGCCTTCAGATCGTCGATGCTGGTGCCCGTTGCCTTGGCAATCTTGGCAAGCGAGTCACCCGGCTTGACGACATAGGTGCCGCCGGCGCCCTTCGGTCCCTTACCCGCGCCAGCCGGAAGCTTGCCCGCCGGATCGGCATTTGCGACCGACTTGTCGCGGGCGGAATTCGCACCCGGAACGACGGCAACGTTCTGCTCTTGCTGCTTGCCAGGCTGAGGCAGATGCCCGCCCTTGGAGAGGTCGGCCGTCTGGGCGGATGCCTTGGCGGCATTGCCTCCGTTGAAGGTCGGGATCAGGATGATCTGACCAGGCTTTGCGGCAGTGGCAGTATTGAAGCCGTTGACCCGAAGAATTTCCTTCTCCGGGACACCGTAGCGATTGGCGAGCGTCGCGATGGTTTCGCCCGGACGAAGCGCAACGGAAGGCGCATTGGTTGCCGACCAGCCGGACACCTTCGGGGTCGTGCCGGTGACGATCGAGTCGGTTGCCGTCTTTGGCGGAACGAGAACCGGGGCCGATTTCTTCGGAGCGGCGGCCGCGGGGAATGGCTGCGCGAGCGCTACCTGCTTTTCGCGGGACGGAGCTGCCGGCGCCACCGCGGAGGGAGCAGCGAGATCGGAGCGCTGAACGGAGACCGGTGCCGAGGCCATGCGGGCGCTGGAGGCGCCATAAGCGGGCTGCGCCGGATAGGGTTGGCTCATCGCCTGGCTGCTTGCCGAATAGCCGCCCTGCGCCAAATCCGCCTGCGGCACGGGATCGGCCTGCATATTTCTGCGTGGGATGGAGTTGGTCGTCATCTGGTCCTGACCCGATGACGAGAAAAGACCACCGAAACGTGTTACATCCGAACTGCAACCCGTTGCGGCACTCGCCAGCAAAGCCGCTATCAGGACATTACCGGCAGACTTGCCTACTCTTGGCGAAAGACTGAAACGCATGACTCGACCCACTGATGAACGCAACTATTTGTGGGTTTATTAAAGCGCGTTAGTATTACCATGCGGTTAAGGCACAGGAATCCGCGCGATTTTTTTGAGAGATTGCTAACCATAGCACTCGCGCGACAGGCTCGCGTCAAAGTTGAGACGCAAGGCGCGGGACGATCGGAAGATAGGGTGTATCGAACAGCTCTTCGCGCTCGAAGCGGCTCCCCGTTTTCGTGAGCCGCACAAGGCGACATTCATTCTCGGAGATCATGAGAGGCGCAATCATTGAGCCGCCGGAAACAAGCTGGTCGGTGTAGAACCGCGGCATCGAATTGAACGCCGCGGTGACCACGATGCGATCGAAAGTTCCCTCTCCCTGCAAGCCGGCGCTGCCGTCGGCCTGGCGGATGATGACGTTTCTGAGTCCGAGTGAGTCGATGCGACGCTGCGCATTCGTCGTCAATGTCTTGTAGCGGTCGATCGTCAGCACGCGTTCGGCCATGCGGGCCATGACGGCAGACATGAAGCCGCTGCCCGTGCCGACCTCAAGCACACGTTGCCCCGGCTTGATCTTCAGGTGGTGAAGGATCCTGACCGCGAGATCGACGCCCTCCAGAAATGAGCCGCATTCGATCGGGATCGTGCGGCTCGAATAGGCCTGCTCCGCGAACTGCGGCGGCACGAACAAAGAGCGCGGCGTCTGCTCGACCGCAGTCAGCAGATCCAGATCGGAAACGCCTTCGGCCCGCAACCTCAAAACGAGCGCCGCAAACCCTTCCTTCTCGACCAGCCGTGCCGTCAAAACAATCTACTCCGTACCCGAAAGCGCCCGCGCCACGCGGTCCCGTACGGAATAATCAGTCAGATCCAGTTTCAAAGGCGTTACCGAAATCTTGCGATGCTTCAGAGCGTGGATATCGGTGCCCTCGAGGAAGGCGCCGGCACGCTCTCCGAACTTCAGCCAATAATAGGGAAAGCCACGTCCGTCAGACCGGGCATCGACCTGCAGGTTGAAGGCAAGCTTGCCTTGCGCCGTGACTTCCACGCCCTCGACTTCTTCGGGGCGGCAATTCGGAAAGTTGAGGTTCAGGAACGTGCCCTCGGGCAATTCGAGCGACATCAGTTTCTCGAGAAGAGCCGGCGCGTGTGCCTCGCAGACCTCCCATGGAACGATCCTTGACCCATCCTGGTGGAGATAGGCCTGGCTCAATGCAAAAGAGCGGACGCCTTGCATGGTGCCTTCGATGGCACCAGCGATGGTGCCTGAATAGGTGACATCGTCGGCGACATTCGAGCCCGAATTGACGCCCGAGAGCACGAGGTCCGGCTTGATGTCCATGACCTGCTTGATGCCCATGATGACGCAATCGGTCGGGGTTCCGCGTAGCGCGAAATGCTTGTCGGAGATCTTGCGCAGTCGCAGCGGCTCAGAAAGGCTCAACGAATGCGCAAGGCCGCTCTGGTCCGTCTCCGGCGCGACAATCCAGACATCGTCGGACAGCGTGCGCGCAATCCGCTCCAGCGCTGCGAGGCCTTCAGCGTGAATGCCGTCGTCGTTGGTGAGCAGAATGCGCATCGGCTCAGGCCGCCCGTTCTATCTTCTTCAAACCGCCCATATATGGCAGCAGAGCGTCGGGAACAGTCACCGACCCGTCCTCGTTCAGGTAGTTCTCGAGAACAGCGATCAGGCAGCGACCGACGGCGGTGCCCGAGCCGTTCAACGTGTGAACGAACTTCGTTGCCTTGTCCTCCTTGCCGCGATAGCGCGCGTTCATGCGCCGCGCCTGGAAATCGCCGCAGACGGAACAGGACGAGATTTCACGGTAGGTGTTCTGGCCCGGCAACCAGACCTCGAGGTCGTAGGTCTTGCGCGAACCGAAGCCCATATCGCCAGTGCAGAGCGTCAGCGTGCGGAAATGCAGGCCGAGGCGCTTCAACACCTCTTCCGCGCAGGCCGTCATGCGCTCGTGCTCGGCAAGCGAACTCTCCGCATCGGTGATCGAGACGAGTTCGCACTTCCAGAACTGATGCTGGCGAAGCATGCCACGCGTGTCGCGGCCGGCCGAGCCCGCTTCCGAGCGGAAGGACGGCGTCAGCGCGGTGAAACGAAGCGGCAGCTTCTCCTGGTCGAGGATTTCTTCGCGTACTAGGTTGGTCAGCGTCACTTCCGCGGTCGGAATGAGATACCGACTGTCGGTCGTCTTGAAGAGATCTTCCTCGAACTTCGGCAGATTGCCGGTGCCATAGAGCGCTTCTGCGCGCACCATCAGCGGCGAGCTGACTTCGGTGTAGCCATGCTCGCTCGTATGCAGGTCGATCATGAACTGACCGAGCGCGCGCTCCAGCCGCGCGAGCGGACCGGTCAGCACCGTAAAGCGCGATCCCGAGAGCTTAGCAGCCCGCTCGAAATCCATGTAGCCAAGCGCTTCACCGATCTCGAAATGTTCCTTCGGCGTGTGATTCCAGCGCGGCTTTTCGCCGACGACGCGGGCAACGACATTGTCGTGCTCGTCTTTGCCGACCGGCACATCGTCGTGCGGGATGTTCGGAATGCGCGACAGCGCGTCGTTCAGCTCGTCCGTCGCCTGACGTTCATCCTCTTCGGCGGCCGGAAGCAGCACCTTCAGGTCAGCCACCTCGGCCTTCAGCTTGTCGGCAAGCTCGCTGTTCTTCTGCGCCATCGCCGCGCCGATTTCCTTGGAGGCGGCATTGCGACGGGACAACATGTCCTGGACTTTCTGAATGGCCGAGCGGCGCTTTTCATCGATCGCAATCAAGCTTTCGGACAAAGGCTCGACACCACGCTTGGCAAGTGCCGCATCGAGCGCTTCGGGATTCTCACGGATCCATTTGATATCGAGCATCGTCGTTCCAGGTCGTTGTAAAAAAGATAACCCGGCCAACGCCCGGCTAGGCCTCGACCGGATGCTTGGAAGCGTTCATTGAGGAAGATCGGTCAGACGTTGTCCGACTTGGCAACATCCGTGGTTCCTTCAGCCTCTTCGACCGCCTCGCGGGCACGCTGGCGCTCCACGAGTCGCGCCGCGTAGATGGAAATCTCGTAGAGAAGGATGGTCGGCAGTGCAAGGCCGATCTGGGACATCGGATCGGGCGGCGTCAGCACCGCTGCGACGATAAAGGCGAGCACGATCGCGAACTTGCGCTTCTCAGCCAGCCAATCCGACGTCAGCAATCCGACACGGGCCAGCAGCGTGGTTATCACCGGAAGCTGAAAGACCAAGCCGAACGAAAACACCAGCGTCATGATGAGGCTGAGATACTCGGAGACCTTCGGAAGCAGCGAAATTGCGACGTCGCCCTCGCCTGGCGCTTGCTGCATGGTCAGGAAGAACCACATGACCATCGGCGTAAAGAAGAAATAGACGAGCGAAGCGCCCATCAGAAACAGGATCGGCGACGCGATCAGAAACGGCAGGAAGGCCGCGCGCTCGTTCTTGTAGAGGCCAGGCGCGACAAACTTGTAGATCTGCGCGGCAATGATCGGAAAGGCGATGACCAGGCCGCCGAACATGGCGACTTTCACCTGCGTGAAGAAGAACTCCTGCGGCGCCGTGTAGATGAGCTGTGCCTTTGAAACGTCGAGCTTCGCCCAGGTAACGGCCCACTTGTACGGATAGACCAGCACGTTGAAGAGATGTTTGGCGAATATGAAGCAGGCGATGAACGCAACGAAAAACGCACCGATCGACCAGATCAGTCGCGTGCGCAGCTCCATCAGATGCTCGATCAGTGGCTGCGGCTTGTCTTCGATCTCACCGCTCATGCATCGTCCTTCTTCTTCTTTGCTGCCGTCTTCTTCGGAGCGGCTGTGGCGGCAACCGCCGCGGGCTTCTTGGCGGCGGCCGTCCTCGTCGAAGCCCGCTTGGGCTTCTCGACGGGAGCGGCAACTGCGGCAGGTGCAGGCTCCGCCTTGGCGCGCGGTTTACGGGCTGCCTTAGGCTTCTCCTGAACCACCGCATTTTCCACGCTTGCTGCAGCAATAGGCGCCGGCGCTACGACCGGCGGCGTTTCTGGCAGGCTCATTGATGGCTCAGGCACCGATACAACAGCGGCCGGAACCTCGGTCTTGTTCTCGACCGTCGTCGCCTTCTGCAGGTCGGCCTTGATTTCGTTGCCCATCTGCCGAAGCGGGTTCATGGCTTCGCGCAAACTGTTGACGGGGTTCAGCTTCTGCGCGTCCGTCAGTGTCTGGCGTACTTCGTCCAGATCGGCCTCACGCAGGGCCTCGTCGAACTGGGCACGAAACTCGCCTGCAACCTTGCGGGCACGCTGAGTCATCTTGCCGAACGCACGCAACATCGGCGGCAAGTCCTTCGGACCAACCACCACGATCAAAACGACCGCGATGACAAGCAGCTCGGTCCAGCCAATATCGAACATTCAAGGCTCCTGAGCGGGAAACGTGGGGGCTACGTTTGCCCGGAGGTGATTACTTGGTTTCGTCGGCCTTGTGATCGACGGTCTTGGCAGTCGTGGACTCGGGCGTGCTGTCTTCGTCGTTCATGCCCTTCTTGAAGCTCTTGATGCCCTTGGCAACGTCGCCCATCAGTTCCGGAATCTTGCCGCGACCGAACAACAACAGCACGATGACCAGAACGATCAGCCAGTGCCACATGCTAAAAGAACCCATTACGCTAACTCCCTGTTGCGATGTTTCCAGATGTAAGAGCTTCCTACACCAATTCCAACATCAAAGTTCCCCGTGGATTGTCGCTTAATGTCACGGGATCGCCCTCTGTGACAAGAGAATACACATTCGAAAAACTGTGATCGGCATTGTTTTCGCGATGCGTGGCGGAACCAAGACAAATCCGATTAGTCTTCGGACCCGCCGCCGGGCGCCAGCAGGCCGAGTTCCTCAAGATCGAGTTGCGTGATCGGATCTTCGTCCTCGGTCAACTCGTCGTTCATGACAGGCGACGGCATATTGAAATTGGCCGGGATGCGACCGGAGAGTAGCCCTGCGCCTTTCAATTCTTCAAGGCCAGGTAGATCGCGCAGTTCTTCCAGGCCGAAATGATCGAGGAAATCGCGGGTGGTGCCGAGCGTGACGGGCCGACCAGGCGTACGCCTGCGACCGCGAAACCGAACCCAGCCTGCCTCCATCAGCACGTCGAGTGTGCCGCGGGAGGTCTGGACGCCTCTGATATCCTCGATTTCGGCCCGCGTCACCGGCTGGTGATAGGCAATGATCGCCAACACTTCCAAGGCTGCCCGCGACAGCTTCTTCGTTTCGTTCTCGTCGCGCCGAATGACGAATGAGAGGTCGGCGGCCGTGCGGAACGCCCACGCGTCATCCACCTGCACGAGGTTAACACCGCGATGGGCATATTGCTCCTTCAGGCGCAGCATGATCGCGCGAACATTGAACGCGCGAGGCAAGCGCTCGGCAATGAAGCCTTCGGAGACGGGTTGTGCGGACGCGAAGACCAGTGCTTCGGCAATACGCTCTGCTTCAGCCTCCGCCCGGATGTCGTAGTCCGTCTCTTCCACCATTACGCTATCGATCTGCTCGTCTTCAAGATCGGTCACGCCGGTCGCTCCTGTTCGACGACCTGCAGCGTCGCATGTTTAGGGCCTCGCCGCATGTAGAGGGACTGGAAGGCACCATCCTGACGAATCTCGAGCTTACCTTCGCGGACCAGCTCGAGCGAAGCCGCGAACGCACTGGCAATCGCCGTGACCCGGTCTTGCGGCGACGCCATGTAAGGTAAGAGATAGGATTCGAGCGCCGTCCAGTCGCCGATCTCACCAATGATGCGGGTTAGAAGTTCGCGGGCGTCCGTCAGAGACCATACATTACGTCGAGCGATAGTCACCTGCGTCACAGCCTGACGCTGCCTGAGCGACGCATAGGCCGTCAGTAGATCGTAGAGGCTCGCATCATATGCCGACTGATGTCTGTCAGGGATATGCTCCGGCGCGCCGCGAGCGAAGATATCCCGCCCCAGACGATTGCGGTTGACGAGACCGCTCGCGGCCTCGCGCATCGCCTCCAGGCGCTTCAGGCGGAAGGCGAGCGTTGCCGCCATCTCCTCGCCGGACGGCCCGTCGTCCTTGGCCTGCTGCGGGATCAGCAGGCGCGATTTCAGATAGGCAAGCCAAGCGGCCATGACCAGATAGTCGGCCGCCAGCTCTATCCGGATCCGCCGTGCGCTTTCGATGAACTGCAGATATTGCTCTGCCAGCGCAAGAACCGAGATGCGGGACAGATCGACCTTCTGATTGCGGGCAAGGTAGAGCAAGAGGTCGAGCGGGCCTTCGAAGCCGGCAACGTCGATCAGCAGCGCGGGATCTGAGCTCGCGCGTTCCGCACCGCTTTCCTGCCACAGCTTGTCCATCGGCGTCGTTGCCGTCTGTTGCCAGTCCGTGCCCTTAGTCGTGGTCACCCTGCCCTGCTCCTTCCGCAATCAGACGGTTGCAAACATTTCATCGAATTCGGCGCGGATCGAAACCTCGTCGCCCTCGTCTGCCGTTGGGAAGCCCTTCAGCACCGCTTCTGCTCGCGACAGCGACTGGTCCTGCAAGACCGGTACGTTTTCGACAACCTGCAGCATCTCGCCCATGTGGCCATTGCAATGCAGCACGATATCACATCCGCCGGCGATGATATTGCCCGCGCGCTCACCGATCGTGCCGGCCAGCGCGTTCATCGACGTATCATCGGAAAGCAACAGCCCTTTGAAGCCGATCTGTTGGCGGATGATGCCGTCGATGACCTTACGTGAAGTAGTTGCCGGATGCTCGGAGTCGATGGCCGCAAAGACAACATGGCACGTCATCGCCATCAATTCGTCCTTCATGGCAATGAAGGGCGGGAAATCGTGCGCCTCGAGTTCCGCGCGCGAAACCGTGACAACCGGTAGTTCGTGATGGGAATCGGCAAAGCCGCGACCGTGGCCCGGCATGTGCTTCATCACAGGGAGAAGACCGCCCGCTTTCAAACCCTCGGCAGCGGCCCGGCCCATGGCCACCACCGTCGTCGGATCACCGCCGTAGGCGCGGTTGCCGATCACGTTGCTGCTGCCCTCCACGGGAACGTCCAACACCGGAAGGCAGTCCACGTTGATGCCAAGACTAGAAAGGTCGAAGGCGTGTAGCCGTGACATAAGCCACGCGGCGCGGAGGCCTTTTTCTCTGTCCTGCCGATAGATGTCGCCAAGCTGTTGCCCTGAGGGATAGTGCTGGAAGATCGGCGGTCGGATTCGCTGGACGCGTCCGCCTTCCTGGTCGATGAGAACCGGCGCGTGCCAACCGACAGCTTCGCGCATTTCCGCGACGAGATCTCTGATCTGCTGCCGCTCCGAAATATTGCGCCCGAACAGGATGAAACCCCAAGGACGCTCAGCGCTGAAGAACGCCTTTTCGTCAGGAGTGAGAGAAAGGCCGCTACAGCCTAGGATCATTGCTTTTGATTCGGTCATACCCGAATCATAGAGGTGCCCTGCGGAAATACGAGCTGCGTCAACCGGCATTCACAAAAAAAGCGGCAGACCAGAGGCCCGCCGCTTTGATTAAATGCTTGCCGAAAACCTACTTCGAGATAAGGCAGCTGCCGCCTGCTGCACGGTACTTTTCGCAGATGGCGGCGGCTTCGTCCTTGGAGCCCGCAGGGATGCGAACGCGGTAGAACGTGCCCTTGCCTGCAATCTCGGCCTTGCGGATCTCGTAGCTGCGGCCGCTAAGCACGCTTGCAAACTTCTTCGAAAGGCTCGCGTAGGACTTCTTCGCCTCTTCCTCGGAAGGAAGCGATGCGATCTGGACGCCGTAGCCGCCGGCCGCCGCAGTCGGCTGGGTCTGCGTCGCGGCCGGCGAAACAGCGGCAACGTCCTTCGGCTTTTGTGCTGCCGGTGCAGTTGGCGCCTCAGGTGCCTTCGCCGCATCGGTAGCTGCCGGGCGTGTTGCCGGAGCCGGCGCGGTGTCGCTCACCGTCGAGCTCTTCACAGCGCGAACTGGCGGATCGACGTTGGCCGAAGTGGCGGCAGCCGCCTTGGCCAACGCATTTTCCGAAGGAGCCTGCGCCGCGGTCGGCTTGGTCTCTTCAACCGGCGTCGAACGGATGTCGGCGGTGGCGACCTGCCTCGATGCCGGGAAATTCGCAGCCGTGCCGCCAGCCGGCTTCGAGCCAGCGGTGATCTTCTGCGTCTGAACGGTCGTTGCCTTTGGCAGCGTCGAAGCTGCTTCAGGGGCTGGTTCGTCACGGGCAACCAGAGTGCCGTCCGGTCGGACAATCATGGTGCGGACCTTGCGGGCCGAAACTGACGGAGCCTGGTTGGCGTTGTCGCCTTCGTCGGCAGCGGCCGTATCCTGGCTGGGTAGCAGGCGCGGATCCTGGGTGTCGCCGACCGGTGTCGCCATTGGTGGCGCGATATCGCTGTCATTGTCCTCAGGCAGCGTTTCTGGTGTCAACGTGCGCTGCACGACGTCCACCGGCTGCTCGTCGCTGGATACCAGCGCCTTCTGCTTCGGCGCTTCGGCGGCAGCACCGCCGACGCTGTCGTAGACAGCCTTGTCCTGGTTCGGCACGGTCTTGCCGCCCGGATTTTCAGGCACGACCTTAACCGGGTCCTTGTCCGCTGTGATCACGCGCGGCTCGCCGGAAGCGATACCGAGGCCTCCATCACGGGCCAGGAACGTATAGCCTGCATAGGCGACGCCGCCAAACACGACGATCGCGGCAGCCGCAGCCAGCATACGCTTCATCGAGCGAGCGCGGCTCATATCCTCGGCTTCACTTGCGGACTGGATCTGCACCTGGGAAACGTTCTCGCGGCGCTGGACCGGCTCGTTGACGCTCCGGCGGAAATCTTCTTCCAAGGCGCGCTCGAATTCGTCCAGGCTTTGCAACGGAACTTGCTTGGCAACTGGCGCCGCGGTCGGCGCGATAGAGATTGGCGCACGGGTCCGCCATTCCTCGACGGCCGGCTTAGCAGGCGTTTCTGCTGGCTTGGCGGGTGCGAGAAGGTTGGCGATTTCAGCGTCGACATCGAAATCGAAGTCGGAGGTCGCTACGACCGGTTCCGGCTGCTCGACGGGCGGCAGCACCGGCACGTGCATTTCTTCAACAGCTTCCGGATGATATTCCGCATCCGAGATCATCGACGGATCGAACGGAAGCTCGTCTCCGGCATCAGCCGAGAATGCAGGCGTAGCAGGCGCCTTGGCGACGGGCGGTACCTCTTCCGGAATCCGACTGATCGGGGCCGAGACAACGACCGGAGCTGGGGCCGGCGGCGGCTGGAAAGCGGGCACTGGGGCGACTGGCTGCGGTCTAACTGCCTCGACATGCTGCGCCTGAACTCGCTGCGACTCGACAGCCTGCGGCTGCACCTTTACCGGCTCAGCAAAGTCAAAATCGGCGAGTTCGAGCTCGATACCTTCAAGATCAAGCTCAAAGTCATGACCGGCGAAAGGATCGTCACCTTCCGGTTCGGCTTTGGCCGTGGGAGCGGACACAGGCGGCTCGACCGGCTTCGGCAACGGTGCCACAACAGGCGCGGCAACGCGGACCGGCTCCGGCGAGCGCGGCATCTCTGCGACATCAGCCGCGGCCATGATCTGGCGCTCGGGAACGGGGTAATGCGACACGTCGGCGAGGAGTTCATCGATATCGAAGGCAATATCGTCGACCTCCGTCGGCGCGGCTTCGGTCAGGGCGGCATCCGCCTGAACAGCGCCATCATCCTTCGCGGCAGCAGCCAGGTCGAAGGCGCTGTGATCGATGAGAGCTTCAACGACCGGCGCTTCTTGGCGCATCTCAGACGCGTCGGGAACCGTCTCGGGTTCTTCATGGCGATCGATTTCAGCAGGGAAACCCGCGGCAACAGGCACGTCGAAAGCAGCAACACTCTCCGACGCAACAACGGCCGGCTCAGGCGCAGCGATGGGGACGATCGGCGCAGATGAGGCCTCATCGCGGCGCGCCGGATGGAAGTTGGCGATTGGCAGCCGGATACTGGCCGCAGACCACTGTGGCGCCTTGGTAGGCGCAACCGGAGCAGGCGTCGCGCCGATCGACATTTCGAGTTCTTCGATCAGATCCCGTGCACCACCGGCGACTGGTTCGCCCTCTCGAACGGCATTCGACGCCCAAGCGACAGGGGTTAGGTTGGAAGCCACTTCCAGTGGCTGACGAGCCACCGTTTCGCTGGCAACCTCAGGCTCAACGACAAATTCGGGGACAAATTCGGGCTCGGCCTCGGCAGCCGGCAAAGTATCGGCTTCGATGGGAGCCTCATAGGCCGCCGGCTGCTCCAAAACGGGCTCACGCAGACGATCGAAAGACGCAGCGGACTGAGGTTCGTCGTAACGCTCGAATTCGCGCAACAATTCATCTTCGAGATTGAACGCCGGTTCCTGTCGGGGGGCGTCTTCGACGGTATTCGCTGCTACCCGCGGCTCAAAGCCAACGATGCGAGCAAGTTCCGCCAAAGGGTCGTCGTCAGCAAAGAGGTCCGTATTCTTACGCGTGTCATACGCCCGCTGTTTGTCTGCCATACTCATCCCACTCGCAACTGCCAAGGTTTATGCCAGAGCATTGTGGGTAAATGGTGACGCTACCGCATCTCATCCGGCGCAGCGGTACCCGCAATGGCAAGTCCCGACTTCAAAACCGACGCAACGGCGTACACCAGCCCTAATCTGGCTATACTCGATTCTCGGTTCTTATCGTTAATAAATCGTAAGTCTACTTGATCCTTACCTTTATTCCAGTGCGCATGGAAAGAACTTGCCAGATCATAGAGGTAAAAAACGACGCGATGGGGCTCCTGTGACTGCGCCGCGGATTCGACCAAGCGTGGAAACTCGGCGGCCTTCGCAACCAGCTGCAATTCCGTCGGATCCGAGATCCCCGCCGCCGCTTTCGCAAGCTCGGCAGGCGTCACGTCAAGGTCCGGAAACACTTCCTTCGCCTGCCGGAAAACAGACATGCAGCGTGCGTGCGCATACTGCACGTAGAACACCGGATTGTCCTTCGATTGCTCCGTCACTTTGGCGAAATCGAAGTCCAGCGGTTCCGAACTCTTGCGATACAACATCATGAAACGGACCGAATCGCGGCCAACCTCCTCTACGACTTCGCGTAGCGTCACGAAGTCGCCCGAGCGCTTCGACATCTTCACCGGCTCGCCATTGCGGAACAGCTTGACAAGCTGGCAAAGAAGGACGGTCAGCTTCGCTTTACCCTCGGAAACACCCCGAGCAACGGCCTCCAGGCGCTTGACGTAGCCGCCGTGGTCTGCACCGAGAACATAGATCATCTCGTTGAAATCACGGTCAAACTTGTTCTTGAAGTAGGCAACGTCGGCAGCAAAATAGGTATAGGAGCCGTCCGACTTGATCAGCGGCCGGTCCATATCGTCGCCGACTTCCGTGGAGCGGAACAGCGTCTGCTCGCGGTCTTCCCAGTCCTCCGGCAACTGACCCTTTGGCGGCGGCAGCGTGCCCTTGTAGACGTGCCCCTTGAATGTCAGATCGTTGATTGCCGTGCGGATAGCGGCAGCGCCGTGCGCATGCAGTGTACGCTCCGAGAAGAAGACGTCGTGATGCACGTTCAACGCGTCCAGATCCTCGCGGATCATCGTCATCATTGAGTCGATCGTACGATCCTTGACGATCGGCATCCATTGATCTTCGGTCATATTGTGCAGCCTGACGCCGTAGTCACGGGCCAGTGACTCGCCGACGGGCACGAGGTAATCGCCCGGATAAAGTCCGGGCGGAATCTCTCCGATCTTCTCGCCGAGAGCTTCGCGGTAACGCAAGAAAACAGAGCGCGCCAGCACATCGATCTGCGAGCCGGCATCGTTGATGTAGTACTCCTTGACGACCTCGAAGCCGGCGAAGGAAAGCAGGTTGGCCAGCGCGTCGCCGACGACGGCGCCGCGGCAGTGGCCGACATGCATGGGCCCGGTCGGATTCGCCGACACATATTCGACGTTGACGCGCTTGCCGGCACCAATTGCCGAGCGGCCGTAGTCTGTGCCGGCCTCGATCATCGAGGCAAGCAGACGCTGCCAGTAGCCGACGGAGAGCTTGATGTTGATAAAGCCGGGGCCAGCCACCGAGACGTCCGCAACGTCGGCGTCTTCCTTCAACTTCTCAGCGATGATCTCCGCCAGAGCGCGCGGATTGGTGCCGAGCGGCTTTGCCAGCACCATCGCTGCGTTGGTCGCAACATCACCGTGGCTCGGGTCGCGTGGCGGCTCGATTGCGATGCGGCCGAAATCCAGCTCGGATCGCTTTTCCCTGACCAGATCAATCTGTTCAAGGGCGGTTTTAATCCTGGCTTCAAAATCGGTAAAAAGGTTCATCGCACTCTTCCATGCATAGGCTTTGCCACAAGGCATTTGTCCGGTCTTGGCCGGGCGACCGCTGCCTATCGCAAATCCGGAGTGCGGTCAAACAATCGCCTGTGGGCACTGATCGCGTAGGTATCGGTCATCCCCGCAAGATAGTCGCCGACATGGCGCGCCCTCGCCGCTTCGGCAAGACCGGCGATATGATCCACCCAATAGTGGCTTTGCATCTCCTTCGGATTGGCCATATAGGCGCCGAAGAGATCGGTCACGATCTGCGCAGCGCCGGCGCGGATGCGCATGATCTCGGGATGCCGGTAGATGCGCTTGAAAAGCATTGCCTTGATCTGCCGGTCGGTTTCAAACATCTCGTCGGAAAATGTCGCGATCACGCGATTGGCCTGGCGAATATCGGTTGCGCTGTTCGGCTTGATATCTGCAAGTCCCCGTTGGGCGACGGAAATGACGTCCTCGACCATCCGGGTGATCTGGCGGCGCATGATCTCGTGGGTAAAACGGCTGGCCTCGAGGTTTGGATAGCGTTCCCGTACCTCCGTCATCAGACCTGCCAGAAACGGGATCTCCTCCAGCATGTCGAAGGTCAGATAGCCGGAGCGAAGCCCGTCATCGATGTCATGCGTGTTATAGGCGATATCATCAGCGATCGCGGCAACCTGCGCTTCCAGGCTTGCATAGGTATCCAGTTCCAGGTCGTGGATCTCGCAATAGTCCAGGATCGGCTGCGGAACCGGCCCGCGCGTGCCGGCACCGTCCTTGGTCAGGAGCGGGCCGTTGTGCTTGACGAGCCCTTCCAGACTTTCCCATGTCAGATTGATGCCATCAAAATCGGCGTAGCGGCGCTCCAACTTGGTGACGATGCGCAGCGACTGGGCGTTGTGATCGAAGCCGCCGTAGGGTAGCAGAACCTCATGCAGCGCATCCTCGCCCGTGTGGCCGAAGGGCGTGTGGCCAAAGTCATGGACAAGCGCCACACCTTCGGCGAGGTCCTCGTCAAGCTTCAGTGCCCTGGCGAGAGCGCGGGCCACCTGCGCAACCTCGATCGTGTGTGTCAACCGGGTGCGATAGTGATCGCCATCCTGCGCGATGAAGACCTGCGTTTTGTGCTTCAATCGGCGAAATGCCGTCGTGTGAACAATGCGGTCGCGGTCGCGCTGAAAATCCGAACGGGTGGGGCTGAGGTCCTCGGGATAGAGCCTGCCGCGTGTCGACCAGGGATCTGCCGCATACGCCGCCCTGTCACTGTTGCCGTATCCCAAAGCATGCCTGTCGATCGTCATTCGTCACCGTTACCTGATATGCAGCCGCCCATTGACGCCGCCTTGCGCTCTTCATACCTATAGAGAGCATAAACGGCAAAGCGATGCTTTCGCAGTCATTTTGCCCGAACCTGCGCTTTCGTGGTATAGAGCGTAAGTAGCTTTGAAATCAGCCGCTTGAAACCAGCGGCTAACAGGTATTCTCTCCGGATCTTGAACCCGGCAGGAGCAAAAATGACGGACGCAAGTGTAACCCTTTCCGATGCCGCGGCAAAACGAATCGCGGCAATCGTCGGCACGGAACCCGGGAAGAGCGCGCTGCGCGTTTCCGTGGAAGGCGGCGGCTGTTCGGGCTTTTCCTACAAGTTCGACCTTGCCGATAATGCGCAGGATGACGACACCGTCGTCGAGAAGAATGACGCCAAGGTGCTGATCGACAGCCTCTCCTTGGTCTATATGGCGGGATCCGAAATCGATTTCGTCGATAGCCTGCTCGGACAGTCCTTCCAGATCAAGAACCCTAACGCGGTTGCAAGCTGCGGCTGCGGCACCAGCTTCTCTATCTGATCGATCCCTCAGGGTATCCACACCGAACCGGCCGAAGAATCTCTTGCGGTCGGTTTAAAGTCTTGTCCGCGCTCGAAGGAGCACGATACAAGAGACCGACGAAGCGGAACAGGACACCCCCATGAAGATCGCGACCTGGAACATCAACGGCGTCAAGGCGCGCATCGACAACCTGACGCAATGGCTGAAAGACTCCAATCCCGATATCGTCTGCCTGCAGGAGATCAAGACGATCGACGAGGGTTTTCCCAGGTTCGAAATCGAAGCAATGGGCTATCATGTCGAGACGCACGGACAGAAAGGCTTCAATGGCGTCGCGATCCTTTCCAAGACCAAGCCTGATGAAGTGAGCCGCGGGCTGCCGGGCGATCCGCTGGACGAGCAGGCTCGCTTCCTGGAAGCCGTGTTTTCGCTTCCCGGCAATCGCGTCGCGCGTGTCTGCTGCCTCTACCTGCCGAACGGCAATCCTGTTGAAACCGAGAAATACACCTACAAGCTCGCCTGGATGGAACGGTTACGCACATTCGCAGCCGAGCGCCTGGCTTACGAGGAAATCCTGATCCTTGCCGGCGACTACAACGTCATCCCGGAGCCGCATGACTGTTTCGATCCAAAGGTCTGGGAGAATGACGCACTGTTCCTGCCGCAGACGCGTCAGGCTTTCCGTCGACTTGAAGGCCTTGGATTGACAGATGCCGTGCGCGCAACGACGGATGCCATTCAACTCTACTCGTTCTGGGATTATCAAGCGGGTGCCTGGCAGAAGAACAACGGCATCCGCATCGACCACCTGCTGCTTTCACCGGAAGCCTCCGACCGCATGACATCATCAGCGATTGAAAAGCACGTTCGTGCCTGGGAGAAGCCGTCAGACCACGTGCCTGTCGTAGCCTATTTCGATTTCGCGGCCTGAGTTAAAGCGCATCGCCTTCAACGTTTCGCGCACCCGCGTTCCAGCTATCGCCAAATACGCCTCCGCTGTCGGGAAGGACGCGCTCAGTCGGCGCCGCTAGCTGCAATCTTGTGAGAAAGCGCCACGGCCGAGCGGCGGTCGCCTTCGCTCGCGACGGAGAAGGCCTGCTCCTGCAGGGACTCCATCCAGCCACAGTCCTTCGGCTTGCAGCGGTCAAGCGCGGCGGTCATCAGTGCGAGCCCGTTGGCTGCCTGGCCCTCCTGGAAGAGGATATTGCCGAACACGGCCATGGCACCGGGATGACCGCTCTTGCGGGCCTGGTTGAGCCACTTCTTTGCCTGCTGCGTGCTGGTGCTGCCCCCTTCGCCCGCCAGCATCATCTGCGCCAGCTGGAACTGCGCCTCAGCGACACCAAAGGTAGAGGCAGCCTGAAAATAAAGCTGACGCGCCTGGTTGAGATCGGTCTTAACAGGGCTGCCGGGAATACCGCGCTTGTAATAGTTGGCAAGCGACAGCAGCGCGTTGACGAAGAAGCCGGTGTCTTCAGAGCCGGGCTCCACCCCTTGCTGCGCGATCTCGCTATAGATCTTGAAGGCTTCGAAGTCATCCTGCGCGACGCCATCGCCGTCAGCATACATGTTGGCGAGCGCCCAGCGCGAGCCCGTATGGCCCTTCTCGGCGGCGTACTTATACGCTTCGACCGCTTCTTCTTTCTGACCGTTCTTATACGCCTTGAAACCGAACTTGAAGAGATCGAAGGGACCGGACTCTTTCGAGACGCCCGACTTGATGTCGAATGCGCTCGCAGGCGATGCAATTGCCGCGCAACAGGCAATGGAAAGCCCCATGAGCATCAATCTGAAAGGTCTGAACTCGGACGTCAGCATTTCACTCGGTTTCTTTCGCTTCCCACCCGTGCGGACTTTCGATCCGCGGATGCATTCCTCCCGGCGAGCGATCCCGCGGTGGGCTCAAAGGCCCCTTTGCCCGCGTCGCATCCAGCCTAAGCCCTCCCTCGAGAGCCTCAATTCCAAGCGCATCGACCCTCTCCGCCCGCTGTCCGGCGCGGCTCGCCTGCGATGCCATCTGCCTCACTCCCGCGGCCAGGACATCTGCCTTTCCGCCGTCGAGATAAAGATAATCACCAATTGTGACCAAACCTGTGTCGTCGTTACCGGACGCTGATTCCGATGATGCCGATCGGTTTGAAAACGAGAAGAAAGAGAGGCTTGAAAGCGCAACGTCAGAGCGAATTTCTGAAGCGGAATCGTCCTGCGGGAAAAGGAAAATGGCGCCGGCCGCGGCAACTTTGCCGTAAGCTTCACCCATCCTAATTGTACCCGTTACGAATTCGCTCATCGTACTCTTTTACGCACACCCTACGCCTGTCATTCCCTCGCCCGTCTACAGCGCTGCGCCTAGTTTGTGGCGGGAAATGGACAATTTCGCCGTCAGATCATCTTACGCAAATGCTGGTAAAAAACTGTTGCTGAATCGTCACAAAATGAGACGTGGAAATGGCATGCTTAACGACCCGTACATAAAGAAAAGCCCGGCAATTTTGCCGGGCTGATCTGAGGCTCATCTTTGTAACTTAGAATTTCACCTTGATGCTGGTCGAGACGGCAGCCACGAGATCGTTGCCGAAGTCGTATGAGACGTCATTTCCGTATGTGACGCCATCTTCCACCAGCACACCAGACGAACCACTCGTCAGGACGCCGAGAGCACCGGCAACGCGCCATTCGATGTTGTCGGTCGGGTTGTAGGCGGCACCAAGACCAACGGTCCAAGTATCGGTCTGTGCGCCATAGCCGTGGCTGGTGCCGCGATCCCAGGTCAGACTGACGGCGCCAGTCCACTGTTCGTTGAACTTGTGACCGATGCCACCCGTAACGGTCCAGCCATCCTGATAGAGCAAATCAAGGGACGTCAGTTTGGTCGGGCTGCTCGACGTGCAGGCCCTGCCCTTCGTTGAGACGGGGCAGAGCGGGATAGATTGAAGGACACTCCAGTTCGTCCATTTCACGGAACCGAACGCCAGCCAATCGGGCGCGATACCGCTCTGAACCTTTAGCTCCAATGAGTCCGGAGCTTCCGCCTCGCCGAAGACATTCGTGACACTCCCAAACGGCGCGGCATTCAGAGGCGCGACCGGCGCCCGGACCTGCGTCAGATCAACCGTGCCACTCAAGCTGTCATACTTTACGCGGCTGTTGTAGACTAAGCTGGCACGTATCCCATACTCTGGAATTTCATATGCGATGCCGGTACGCCATCCCCAACCGTTGTCTTCGAGATCCAGACGACCGATGCCAGTGCCGGTACCGATCAACGAAGGAATCGTGCTGACCAGCCGCTCCTTGAAGCCTTCCACCTCCTGATAGAAGGCGCCGCCGATCAAGCGAAGTTGGCCGGGGCCGACGTCGAATTTGTAAGAGCACGTGGTCGCGTAGTTGTGCGTCTCTATTTTGGTTTCAATGTTGTTGTTGGCGCCAGCCCAGTTGATGCCGGGGTTCGTATGCGCGCCGAACGGCTCCGAATAGTCGAAGAGGCAGTCCACATCTTCGTATCCAGCCTTGAAGCCGACATACGGGACCGCGAAATTCTCCGTCTCATCCGCCGAGTGGGACCTGCTGTTGAGGTTTCCGCCGCCCGTGAGTGCTGACGTATTGGTGTCCGTCACATTCTTCAACTCACGCTGCGGCATGACGTAGAACACGGCCGACTGCGCGGAAAAACGCGACTGATCGAAGAGCAGATCGATATTGTAGCCGCCGCGATCAAGGCCTCCCGCGAAGGACGGCTGCGCCAGCGTCGAAAATAGGGCAAGCGACAGAACGCCGGCCGATGTCATACGAGATGCCAATGTGTCTCCCCCACTCAGGCAATTGCAATGGCGCGACTGTGCAGGCGATGCCGATAAATGGCAACTTTGTGTTCGGGCGTGATTGGAAACTCGGCTAACGGATGTTTTACGTAAAAAATTGACGGGCACGTCAATATTTCTGCAATTTAGAACAAAATTCTATAGATGGTAAAATTACCCACTGCATTGAGGTCGACCATTCCACATTAGCTGCCTCCTGTAACAGGGAAACAACACTCCTGTTTTTCGCCAGAGGCAGCAAGAAAACGTGTGGAATCAAGGTGGGATCCCGGAAATATCGGCAAATCCGGATGCCAAATCCGGAGATCCATATCGACCTTCAGCAAAAGGCGCCCGATTCGACATCGGGCGCCTTTGAAATTACCTGCTACTAAGCGTTGATTTCACACGGCCTCGGATACACGCGACAGTGCAACCCGCAAGCTAGCGATCTGGCCTTGCAGTTCCTCCAAGCGATCACGCTCAGCGGCGACCACTTCAGGATTGGCATTGGCGACGAACTTCTCGTTCGAGAGCTTGCCGTTAATGCGCGCGATCTCACCATCGGCCTTGGCGATCGCCTTCTCGAGGCGTGCTTTCTCCGCGGCAAGATCGATCAGCGTGCCAAGCGGAAGGCAGACAGTCGCCCCAGAGACGACGATCTGCGCGGCACCTTTCGGCGCCTCGCTGGCCAGCGAGATGCCGTCGACACGGGAAAGACGCTTGATCGCAGCGTCATGCCGGACAAGCCGCTCGCGCGTCAGGCTGTTGGCGTCGACGACAACCAGCGGCGCGACCGCCGACGGCGGGACGTTCATTTCGGCGCGAACGGAGCGGATACCGGAAACCAGATCGATCAGCCAATTAATCTCATCGGCCGCACCATCATCGGCATAAGACGGCGCCGGCCATTCGGCGTGGCAGACCAGCGTGTCGCGCTCGCTACCCTCGCCTGCGGTGTGCGCCCACAGTTCTTCCGTCATGAACGGCATGAAGGGATGCAGGAGCTTGTAGATCTCCTCCAGGATATAGGCGGCGCAAGCCTGCGCTTCCTTCTTGGCGCCCTCGTCCGCGCCATTGAACACCGGCTTCAGCAGCTCGAGATACCAGTCGCAGACCTGGTTCCAGACGAAGCGATACAGCGCGCCTGCCGCATCGTTGAAACGGTAGGATTCGAGAGCTTCCGTAACGTCACGTTCCGTACGGGCAAGCTCCGTCAGAATCCAGCGGTTGATCGTCAGCTCGGCGGCTTCGGGCACGAAGTGTGGATCGCTCTTGGCACCGTTCATCTCGGCAAAGCGCGTCGCGTTCCAGAGCTTGGTGCCGAAGTTGCGGTAGCCGGCGATGCGGGCCGGATCGAGCTTCACGTCACGTCCCTGCGCTGCCATGATCGCCAGGGTGAAGCGCAGAGCATCAGCGCCGTATTCGTCGATCAGCTCCAGCGGATCGATGACGTTGCCCTTGGACTTCGACATCTTCTGGCCGTTCTTGTCGCGAACCAGCGCGTGAACATAGACCGTGTTGAAGGGCTCGACCGGAGCGCCGTCCTCATCCTTCATGAAGTGAAGGCCCATCATCATCATACGAGCTACCCAGAAGAAGATGATATCGAAGCCGGTGACGAGAACGTTGGTTGGGTAGTAGCGCTCCAATTCGGGCGTCTTGTCGGGCCAGCCGAGTGTCGAGAACGGCCAGAGCGCGGACGAAAACCATGTGTCGAGAACATCCTCGTCACGCGTCAGGATTTCGCCCGGCTTGAAGTTTTCGAGCAGGTCTTCGACGTAGGCCTTCATCGGGCCTTCGTGCGAGAGATAGTGCTGGATCGCCGCTTGCAGAGCTTCCTCTTCGGTCTTTTCGACGAAGACCTGACCATCCGGGCCGTACCAGGCCGGAATCTGATGGCCCCACCAGAGCTGGCGCGAGACGCACCAGGGCTGGATGTTTTCCATCCACTCGTAATAGGTCTTGTCCCAGCTGCGTGGAACGAGCTTGGTGCGGCCTTCGCGAACCGACGCGATCGCCGGTGCGGCCAGCGTCTTGGCGTCAACGTACCATTGCTCCGTCAGGCGCGGCTCAATCGGAACACCGCCACGGTCGCCATGCGGAACCATGTGCTTATGCGGTTCGACCTTGTCGAGCAGCCCCCCCTCTTCAAAGATACGGACGATGATCTTGCGC
Source organism: Rhizobium sp. CF122 (assembly GCF_000282035.1). Classification (GTDB taxonomy): domain Bacteria; phylum Pseudomonadota; class Alphaproteobacteria; order Rhizobiales; family Rhizobiaceae; genus Rhizobium. Next base: position 56,244 of record NZ_AKKA01000011.1, on the reverse strand, counting down.
GCCTCGAATCGATCCTTGCCTTCGAGCTCATCCCAGGCGCCGTGCAGCGCTGCGGCATCTGGAATGCCTTCCAGGAAATCCTCGTTGTCCTTGAGGGTGATCCGCGCATCGGCCGTGAGTACGTTGACGATACGCAAGCCGGTGCGCTTGCCGACGTCAAAATCGTTGAAATCATGCGCCGGCGTCATCTTGACCGCGCCCGTGCCGGCCGTCGGATCCGGATAGTCGTCGGCGACGATTGGAATGCGGCGGCCGACGATTGGAAGGATCACATGCTTGCCGACCAGCGGCTTGTAGCGCTCATCCTTCGGATTGACGGCAACGCCGGTGTCCCCGAGCATTGTCTCCGGGCGGGTGGTGGCGACGACGACATAGTCGCGCGTTTCCCATTCTGTCGGCTTACCTTCTTCGTCGAAGGCAACCGGATGCTGATAGGTGACGCCGGGCTCCAGCGGATAGCGGAAATACCAGAGGTTTCCGTTGACCTCGTGCTGCTCGACCTCGATGTCGGAGATCGCCGTCAGCAGCTTCGGATCCCAGTTGACAAGGCGCTTGTCGCGATAGATCAGGCCTTCCTTGTAAAGCGTTACAAAGACTTCAAGAACGGCAGCGGAGAGCCCCTCGTCCATAGTAAAGCGCTCGCGCGACCAGTCGCAGGACGCGCCGAGACGCTTCAATTGGTTGAAGATGAGGCCGCCCGATTCCGCCTTCCATTCCCAGACCTTCTCAATGAAGGCTTCGCGCCCCATGTCGCGGCGGCCCGGCAACTGCTGTTCCATCAGCTTGCGCTCGACAACCATCTGGGTGGCGATACCGGCGTGGTCCATACCCGGCTGCCAGAGCACGTCCTTGCCACGCATGCGCTCGAAGCGGACCATGATGTCCTGCAGCGTGTTGTTCAGCGCGTGTCCCATGTGCAGCGAGCCGGTCACGTTCGGCGGCGGGATCACGATGGTGAAGGTCTCGGCGCCCGGCTTGGCATTGGCGCCCGCACGGAAGGCGTCCGCCTCATCCCATTTCGCAGCGATTTTCGGTTCAACGGCAGCGGAATCGTAGGTCTTGTCGAGCATTTGGGGACCAAAATCTGGAGGTTCTTAGATGCGGGTTGTAAATAGGATGGCTTCAGGCAAGTCAATAAAAAAGCCGCCCCGGAGACCGGAGCGGCTCTTTGGGAAAAGGCGTTTCCGATCAGCGGCGCGGGCCGCGCGCCACGCGTTCGATCTCCTCACGCACCAGACGTTCGACCAGCGTCGGCAGATTGTCGTCCAGCCATTCGCGCAGCATCGGGCGCAGCATGTCTTCCGCAATCTCATCGAGAGAGCGACGTTCGGCGCCATCGATCGCGGCAGCGAGCTCCTCGAAGGACCGGCTGACCTGAAGGCCCGCGTCATGCGAGAGCAATGCCGGCTGCTGCTGATCCTCAATGCGGCCTGGCAGCATCTCCTCCGCCATCGGTGTGGCAACGGCGGGAACGGATACCTCAGCCACTTCAACGACAGCCGGTCGCGGCTCCATGGCAACAATTTGAGGCATTTCGAACGGTACTTCCACAGGCGGACGCACGGCAACGATTTTTGGCGCAGGAGCTGAAATGGGGGCTGTCGCGGCTTCAGCAGGTTGCGGAGCCATCGGAGCAGGCATCGGCATCTCACGAGGAGCTTCCAACGCCTCGGCTCTCAGTTCTGTGTTCCTTATGTCCGGCTGCCGAAATGCCGGCGGCACTTCGCGCTGCAACTGGGCAGCGTTCCGCTCCGACGCCGCACGGACGCGCGCAGCGACATCGGCGAGAGACATGGCACGCGGCTGCGCCCCCGGCAGAGGAGCCGAGCCCGCCGAGTTAGCAGCGACGAAACGTGGGTCGGGCTGAGAGACCGGTTCAGGGAATTCCACGCCAGCGTAAGTCTCGTCCACCGTCAAATGAATGTCCGAATCACGATCGTCCTCATCGGCGCCATAAACCGCCGGCAGCGACGCAGAAAGCGCCCTGCCCGCACCAGGGTCATTGCTTTCGATGATCTGGCGGATCGACGCCAGAATCTCCTCCATGGACGGTTCACGCGCTACGCTTGGCTGAGCCATATCTATCCCCGTTATTCCGAAAAACGACCGGATTGCGTGGAATGGGCATCCGAATCACCCGTACCTTAGGATAGCCGATGATTGAAAAAAATCATCGCGAATCAAATGAATGCTGCCATGCACAGCTTTCTGCCACGCTTGCTTGGCACCCCGTTTCGATGGCCGGAAAGAAAGACGGGCGCCAAAAGGCGCCCGTTGAAAATCAGTGATCGCAGCTGTTGATCAGAACACGAATTCGCGCGCCTTGGCAAAACCAGGAAGCGGCTTAACGGAGGCATTGAAGTAGACGTTTTCGGAAACGGTGCCGCGCTCGCTCACAAAGACCTTCGCGCGTGCCGAACCGCCGTAACCCTGTACCGTGACCAGACGGCCACCGTCACGAAGCTGGGAGAGCAAGGAGGAAGGGACTTCCTCGACTGAGCCACTGACGAAAATGAGATCATAAGGAGCGCCGGACGCATTGCCAGCATTGAGTGAGCCTGTGACGACCGACACGTTCGTGTAGCCGGCAAGGTTGGTCCTGGCTTCCGTAGCGAGCGTTTCGTCTTCCTCAACCGCGATCACCGTACCGGCAAGCTGCGAAAAAAGAGCCGATACGTAACCACTGCCAGCGCCGATCTCGAGTACGACATCATCCTTCGTGACCGCCGCAAGCTGGAGCAGCTTTGCAAGCGGCGACGGCTGCATCAGATAGCGCGCAGGCTTGGCGGCATCTGCCGGACAGATTTCGACGTCACTGTCGATATAGGCAAGCGGCTTCGCCTTCTCGGGAACGAAGACCTCACGCGGCACGGTGAGAAAGGCCGTCAGCACGGAATGCGAGGTGACGTCCGTCGTGCGGAGCTGGTTGTCGACCATGTTTGCGCGTGCTGATTCGAAGTTCATTATGTCCTCTCGCCCGGTAGAAGCGGCTTTGTCTGCACGTCTCTTAATCTTAGCACAGCGGCCTTTCAAGGCTTCGCGAATGGCTGCGGCAAGAATTCGGGGTGCGAGCGCCGCCGACGCGGCCCTAGCGCAATCCTTCATGGAACAAAGGAGCGTGCTGTGATATTATTGCAACCGGAGGAATTGAGGAGGAGTAGGCCATGCCGAACATTATCGAATATCTTTCGTTGTTCGACTTCTTCATCATCGCAACGTTGGTTGGCATCTTCTGCTGCGGTCTTTTCGATCGTGAAACAAGCTGACTGCCTACCTTCAGGCCATTGTCAGTTTTTGTCCCGATAGTGTCGTTTCCTTGCGATTCGACGGATGGGACATGGCAATCAAACCGCTCCTGCTGGGCAGCTTCTTCATCTGCGCGCTGCTAGCAATCATACTCCTGATCCCCTTTGTGAGGGTCAGCGCCCCGAACATCGCGACAACCGGCGTGTCACCGATGCCATCGCTGCAGCGGATCAACTGAACGCCAAGCCGCGGTGGAGGTAGCGACTGGAACGCGGGCCGAGAAGTTCTTTTTAGGCAAGAACAAACGACGAAACATACCTTTAAGCTCCAATGGCGGCCGTCAAACGGGACCTATATCGTGTCGCGGTCGATCCCGGAGCCTCCCCAGCCCCTCCCCAGTCGACAACCCGGCCGGGGCCGAATACAGCCGGGGCCGCCCGGTTTACGGCGAAGGCTACTGCAACTCGGTTTCCTCTTCTATGTCGATGAGAATGCCGTGGCGCAACGCTTCTTCCTTGGACAGGGCCTCCTCGATCAGTATAGCCAGCATGTCGGCATGCAGTTCACGGCTCCACCAGTTGCGGTATTTTGGTCGCCGACTTCATAGGCGCTCCTCAGAACTGAAGATGAAGCTTCAGCACCCTACCGAAAACTCGGCGACGCCGAGTTGGTCGTGGGAAACGTCCGCGTAGGCTAGTGCCTTGCGGATTTTCACTATGCCGGTGGAGAAAATGTCGTCGAAGCTTAGCCGTGGAGGGATGGCGCTCCAGAAGCGTCCGACCCGGACCGCCGAGCTGCTCGGCGGGATGAGGTAACTATGACCGGGAGAGGGCGACCAACTTGGCCGCCCCCTCAGCATTGCTGGGACAGAAAACTCACCCCCGCCCTGTCTGCCGCGGACAGGAAGATGGAGCTGATCAAGGAGTGGGTCCGATACCTTCAAAGCCCCGCGTTATCCCCGGCAGACCAGTAAGAGGAGCATAGCGCTGTTGTAAGAGTTGGCCCAGATGGACCTAGGTCCTAGTCCGATTGGAGTAGGTGGATTGGCGAGCTCGCTGCAAACAAATTTCGCGGGATTGAAGCGGCAAGAGACGTGCTGCCAGCTGGCGATTGGACAGCAAGCTGAAAATCGGATTAAGACGCCACTGCCCGATCCGGCATGGCGATAGGTCAACGCGACCTGATCAGAAAATCCGGCCGTAAATCAATATCTTACGGATAGAAAATAGAGTTGGAGGCCTCGCCCGGAATTGAACCGGGGTACAAGGATTTGCAGTCCTCTGCGTCACCACTCCGCCACGAGGCCTCACGCGGTCGAAAAATCGAACCGTGGCGGTCGTTTAGAACCATCCTAGAAAAATCGCAAGAGGGTTCATTCTGAATAATGTCCTTTTTCCATTCTGAATAAGCGTTTCCAGAACGTTCTTCCACAGGCTTGACGTGAGGGTCCAGGAAGACAGATCAAAGGGCCATTACGGAATCGTATCAGGAAGCGGATGCTTCACCTTTCATGCAACTTCTCCTTGAGCGAAGGCCGGAATTCTCTTTTGCTAAAGGTATGCCGACACACCGCTCATTTCCCCCGCCGCGATATCGGACAAAGAAGCAGCCACCGCCGCTTTTCACCATGCAGACTTTCTACCTGGCGATCATCGTTGGCGGACTGGCTGGCTACGTTGGAACGGACCTACTCACGTCCTCGACGCCGCTTGCGGCCTTCTCCAGCGCATGCAACATCAAGGGCAACGTCAGCATCAACACTGGCGAGCGGATCTACCACGTCCTAGGCAAAAAATATTACGACGAGACCAAGATATCGCAACTCCACGGGGAGCGGTGGATTTGCAGCGAGACAGACGCGCGAGCTGCTGGCTGGCGGAAGGCGCGATCCTGAATTGTTGCCGGTTCCTAGTGAGGCAGAGCCGGCGTGCCCGCTCCCATTCGTTCCCCGAGGCTGAAAGCTTAACCGCCCGAAGGCCTCATTGATGCCGCTGATCAGGCAGCCTATCCCCTGCGGGATTTCGTCAGTTCGCCTGTCAGCCGCGGGCGATATTGCATTTACTCGGATCTTAAAAGCTGCATGAGCCGTCGCCTCTGGCCTTGAAGCCATCCGCGCAGGCGAGGTTCAAAGGTTCGTTCAGCGAGCGGGCCCCCGGCCCACCGGGGGTACATGACGAACTGATTGCGGCGAGCAAGAGAAAAGCGAAAGCTGCGATTGGCTTGTGCAAGCGGATCATGGGAACTCTCCAAATTGAGCATCCTACAAGGCCTGACCGCCGAAACCTTCCGATCCCAAATAAATCAGTGTTAGTTCCGGGTTCGGACCTGCTGAAACAGCTAAGCGGCGGTAAGCATCCCACGTCCCCAGCAGGTCGTGCTGTTCAAGCGACGCGCGGAAAGGTCAAGGGACAGCCATGACATGATGAACCTGTACTCGCCTGTTGGAAAGAGGAGAGGCGAGAATCCATGTTTTTGAAGGATATGTACGACGAACCGCCTGAGCGAACGTGATCTTGCCTCTCACCTTGAGCTCGTCGATCACCGTAAACGCGGCAAACCTCGACCCGGAAGCGTGGTGATGATCCCGGTCACCCTGCCGCAAAAACCGGCAGGATTTCCAATCGACAGGCCCGCCGGTTTCTTTGATCAACCATTAGTATGGCGAGTAGCACTGCCGCCGCGGGCCATAATATGGCTGATAGGTGTTGTCATATGCCCGATAGGAGCGGTAGCGGCTGTAACACCAATCGACGTGCGAATTGCCGATCGGGCCAACCCGTGGCTGTGAAGCAATGAGGCCGCCGATGATTGCCCCCGCCGCCAGACCACCGATCAGAGCGCCGGCATCATTGTCGTGACGGCGATAGTAGTCATCACGATAGTAGCGCCTACCATAGTGGCCGTGGCGATAGCCACCGCAACGATAGACGCTGCATCGATCGTAGTTGCGGTTGTTTCTCGCGCCAGAATCTCCAAACGTGCCGCGGCTTTGAACCGAATGCTCGTCACCCGAATTTTCGGCAAAGGACGGTCCGATGCCCGACAGGCTCGTCGCAATTGCCAATACCAGTACCGCAAGCTTCTTCATTCCAGCACCTTCTCATTTCCTGCCTGTCTCGCGTTGGAAAACGCTTAGAACTTTAACGCTCAGTCAAGTCTCAAGTTCCCTGGCTCCTATTGTAATGCACGGCGCAAAAGAATCTTGGCAGGTGCAATTGTGACACTTTAATTGCAAGCCCTGCCAATTTATGACGAGCTTCTAAAAATTCTCAAACGGATGGATGGAATGCTCAGCTGGTTTCGTAGACTTTTGCCGCGTGAAGACCGGTTCTTTGACCTTTTTGCCCAGCATTCCCGGACGATCGTTGGCGCCGCCGAAGCGCTGAACGAATTGCTCGCCGGCAAGGATACCGAGCGGCATTGCGATCGGATCGTCGCGCTCGAAAACGATGCCGACAACATCACCCGCGAGGTGCTGCTTGCGGTTCGCCGGAGCTTCATCACACCTTTCGACCGTGTCGATATCAAGGATCTGATCCAGTCGATGGATGACGCGATCGATATGATGCACAAGACTGTCAAGACGATCCGGCTCTTCGAGCAAACCCAATTCGATCCACGCATGCAAGAAATGGGCGTGGCAATCGTGCAGGCCGCCCATCTCATCGCCGAGGCGATCCCACTGCTTGATCGCATCAACGCCAACGCTCCGCGGCTCATGGCGATTGCGGAGGAAGTTACCCGCGTGGAAGGACGCTCCGACGAGTTGCACGATCACGGCCTGAAGGAACTCTTCCTCCGTCACGGCGCGTCAAATGCGATGGCCTACATCATCGGCAGCGAAATCTACGGTGAACTCGAGAAGGTCGTTGATCGCTTCGAAGACGTTGCCAACGAAATCAGCGGCATCGTGATTGAGAACGTTTGATGGACGCCACCCTCGCCTTTCCGCTGCTCGCCGGCCTGATCGCGATCGCGCTGTTCTTTGACTTCCTGAATGGCCTGCATGATGCCGCGAATTCGATCGCAACGATCGTTTCCACGCGCGTACTGCGGCCTCAGTATGCCGTCGTCTGGGCAGCTTTCTTCAATTTCATTGCGTTCCTGTTCTTCGGTCTCCATGTTGCCGAAACCCTTGGAACCGGCATCATCGACCCCAATATCGTCACGCCGCTGATCATCTTCGCGGCACTGATGGGCGCGATCGTCTGGAATATCGTAACCTGGATCTTCGGCATCCCGTCCAGCTCTTCGCATGCTCTGGTGGGCGGGCTGGTAGGCGCCGGACTAGCAAAAGTTGGCTTCAGCTCAATCGTGTGGAGCGGACTGCTGAAGACAGCGGGCGCGATCGTCATGTCGCCGTTGATCGGCTTCATGCTGGCGCTCTTCCTCGTGCTTATCGTCTCCTGGATCTTCGTTCGGCAGACACCCTTTGCTGTCGATCGGACGTTCCGCGTCCTGCAATTCGTATCCGCCTCTCTTTATTCGCTGGGCCACGGCGGCAATGATGCGCAAAAGACGATGGGCATCATCGCCGTACTTCTCTATTCGCAGGGTTATCTCGGGGGAAGCTTCCACGTACCGCTCTGGGTCGTGCTCTCCTGCCAGACGGCCATGGCGCTTGGGACACTCTTCGGCGGCTGGCGAATCGTCCATACCATGGGGTCGAAGATCACCCGTCTGAACCCTATGCAGGGGTTCTGCGCGGAGACAGGCGGCGCTCTCACCCTCTTCGGAGCCACGTGGCTTGGGATTCCGGTTTCCACGACCCATACGATCACTGGCGCGATCATCGGCGTTGGCGCCGCGCGCCGCGTCTCGGCAGTCCGTTGGGGCCTAGCAGGCAACATCGTCGTTGCCTGGGTGATCACGCTCCCGGCTGCCGCGCTTATTTCGGCGCTCTTTTATTGCGTGGCGGGCCTTTTCAACTGATTTAAGGGGCGGGTTTCCGCCTCTTGCTCCACCAGACGGAGAATCGCCGCCGCATCCGACGCACGAGATGCAGGTCGTGCGACAGAACGATGAATCCCAACGGAATCATCCAGAAGCCGAGAACGGGCAAGAATCCCAAAACTCCACCCAGGATCAGCAGCATGCCGATCGTCATTCTGGCGAGGCGCGACCGTGGAAGCGGAATACTTACGGAGCCCAGAACGAGATGGCCGGTGTTGTGATCGATGCCAAATCGCTTGGCTCCCGATTTTCCAGTGGTATCATGTGCTTCAGTCATCCACAGGAGATGGGGTTATACAGAACGAATACAAGCGGATGTCATTTTTTTGAAAAAACCGCTTGGCAAATCGGGCAAGCATTTGTATTAGGCCACTCACACCGCGGCGAGCGGTGATCCCTGGTAGCTCAGCGGTAGAGCATTCGACTGTTAATCGACAGGTCGCCGGTTCGAATCCGGCCCGGGGAGCCAGATTCAGAAGGGCTGCGTCACAAGCGCAGCCCTTCGTTTTTCTAGCGTTTGCAAATACTTAGCAACACCCCCTCAAGCCGGACCAAGAGCAGCATTTGCCTGCCTCTTGCTGTTTTGGCTACATTTTGGGATACATTGCGGACTACATCGGGACGAAAAGCCGAAGGAAGCCGCCCCTCATGGCCAATGACGATATCTCGCGATACGTGGTCAAACACCCTACCAGTGGCATTTATCGTTACTACAGACGCGTGCCGATTGAGGTCGCGCCGCTAGACGGCCGCGTCCACGTCAAGCAATCGCTGAAGACAAAGAATCACAAGGAAGCGCTCAGCCGCGCCGAGAACGTCCACCAAGCGCTTGAGACGCTGTGGAAGGCGCTTCTGCATGGCGAGGGCAAGGAATCGTCTGTGGCGCGCTACGAGGCCGCTCTGAAAGCCGCCCAATCGCTTGGGTTCACCTACAAGCCGGCGACGGACGTTGGAGAAGCCGACCTCGCCGAGTTCGAGCGTCGCATCGCCGTGGCGGAAGACGCGTTCGACCGGTCTGAGACGATTTTGGACGCGGTCATGGGGACAGCCGACCAGCCGGCGCCTACGCTGAGCGACGTCTGGAAGCTCTACGAGGAGCATAATGAGGCGGGGATGACGGGCATGTCCCCCGACCAGCTGCGCAAGCACAAGAACTCACGCCTGCGTGCTATCGATTACGCCAAGAGCCAACTTGGCGAGAACATGGAACTCGGCCGGATCGTTCGCGCCGATATACTGCGCTACCGCAGCTGGTGGACGCAGAAGGTGAAGACCGAGAACCTGAAGGCCTACACGGCGAATCGCAGCTTCAGCGACATGCTCGGCATGCTCACGGTGATCGATGAGGCGCTGCACACAAACTACAAGGAAGTCTGGACGAAGAGCCGGATCAAGGAAACAAACGCCAACAAGCTCGACAAGCGCCGGCCCTTCTCGGTTGACTGGATACAGAACAAGATCCTCGCCCCCGACGCGCTGCAGACCATGAACCTCGATGCCCGCTGCATCGTCTACATCATGATCGAAACCGGAATGCGGCTGGGCGAAGTCTGCAACCTTCGCCCCCAGGACATCGTTCTCAATGACGAGGTGCCGCATCTGGAGGTCGCGGAGCGCACCGATCGCCGCCAGAAGACTGAATACTCGATCCGGCGCATTCCGCTTGTCGGCGTCGCGCTGTGGGCAGCGAAGCAGTATCCGGAAGGCTTCCCGCGCTACCAGGATAAGGCGGACGTCGCGTCTGCTCTGATCAACAAGATGATGAAGAAGGAGGAGCTGCGCCCTACCCGGCTTCATACGCTCTATTCCTTCCGCCACACGTTTCAGGATCGCATCGAGAACGCTGGCGTTTCCGATCGCATGCAAGCGGACCTGATGGGGCACGAGTTCGGCCGGCCGGTATACGGCGACGGCTCGGAGATGAAGCGGCGGCAGGCGCTGCTTGAATCGATCAAGTTCAAGTGGATGGAAGCTGAGCCCAAATCGCGGAGTTGAACATGCGACGATCTTTACCTTCGATCTGAAACGTCCCCAATTATTATTGTTGATCGTCGCATGGCTCGAACGTGTTTTTCCACGATCCGCCTTTAACGCAAACATATGTGTCGCCACTCAGGCAAATCTTACTTCCGATAGGACGGCAATCGTTCTTGTCAGGGTCATACCAGCAACAGTCTGCTGGTGGACTTTGCTTGTCTTTTGGGACAATCGTGAACGACGCCACTCGTCCGGAACTCGATATAATCGATAGCTGCTTAGACATCACTTCCCCCTGAGTAATTTAAACATGGCGGAGCTTAACTATCGAAACCGCAGCGAAACATATGGCAACGCCAGCGCAACCAAAACTATAGTAACGTCATGCGTTCATTCTAATAGCTTCTCAAATAAATTCAACGCACAAATTGCACTGTTTACACAGGTACTAAAATTGATTAAACTTTAAGTACCGACATTATAGTTTTCGCGTTTGCGGCTATACTACCTTCGTGAAATCGACAATTTCTTCCGAAGGAACGCTAATCTGCGCTTATGCGCTTTTGACGTGCGGAATAATGCTGTAAAACTTGGGGGAGAGAAATGCGTGCTCTGGTATGTGCTGTGGCATACTTCTCATTTTCCATGTGCGTCTTCGCACAGGCGCAAAAGCAACCCGCCCCACCTGACCTGCCAGAAACAACAGCCACCAACTTCTTAAATCCTCGCTTAGCTGAAAAGCCCCAACCCCGGAACATGACCTACAAGGGGAAAAGTATAATGGCTTTCACAGAGGCTGAGGTCCCAGTAGAGGCCGTCGGAGACCCACAGGCGTATGCGTATCACGAGAATAGCGCGTTAGGCTTGGGAAAAGGCTTCGACCCGCGGGATGTGTCCCAATACAAACGAGGCTGCATAAAAGGTCAGCAAGTTGCGATCGACACTGGGCCGGTCGACACTAATTTGCGAGTGATCTACGTCCGAGATCGTAACCAGTTAAACTTTTCCATGAACTACGATTCAAAGGCGGACGCTGCTTTCTTGACTGCAAAAGGCTCCGCTCGCTTCTCCGTTGACACTTCGGGTGCGTTCGACTCGGACGCCATCACTGTTGTGATGACTGGGAAGACGGACTTCGGTAGGTGGGGGCTTGATGCTGACGCTGATTTGACTGAAGACGCTAAAAAGTTGTTGTCAGACGGAAAGAAATTCGCCGAAATTTGCGGAACTCGCTATGTGGCTGCGGAACGCAGGGGGGCATCTGTCTCAGCTGTGATCACAATTTCCCGTGTTAGTTCGGAGTTCAAAACTGAATTTGTTTCAGAATTTGCAGGAAAAGGCGGCTGGGGCGACCTGTCCGCGAGCGCAAAATCGAAACTTACGCTTGCTCTCCGGTACGCACGATACCAGTCCCGCGCCAACGTACAGGTTTTCGCAACAGGCGGTGGTGGCCTGTCGTCTCTCAAGGAAGGGCTAGAAAAGATCCCTTTAGATGAGAAGGATCCGCTGTCAAAGACGTTTGAGGCGCTGGGTGGCTTTCTTAATGGCTTCACGGCAGCGAACGCCGCGCCGATACGATATTATGTGGCCAGCATGAAGCAATTCGGATGGGATGAGTACTCCGTAGATCCTTGGACCGACGCTAGGGAGGAAAGTCTGCGTACGCTCGTTCAATGGTATCGAAACGCATCATTGGAGGTCGAGCTTTATCAACAATTGCACGACACGAGCTCTCTCCTTTACAGGTACCTCGGCTCCGAAAGGGCGACCATAGAACTAAAGGACGAAGAAGAAGCCAAGCTGTTGAAATTTGCAGACGCTAAAGCGCACGCGACATGCAAACAAGAAACCAGACTCGTGGCTTGTTCGATGCCGGCCTACGGTGCGATTGGGTTTTACAACATCGTTGCGGAGCTTGGTCCCCCGAAGATGTTGTTTCAGTGCCTGACAAATCCCGGAGCGATTTTTACTGACGAGCAAAAAACGCGATTGATCCTTAGCACAGCGAGGAATGTTCGTTTTGAGTTTGTAAAGGGATTGATGCCGGGTGCCGAGTTCGTCCAATGTTCGTTCTCGATTGACCTTGCAATGTTGGGAGACGAGTACAAGAACATCGTTGCCAGCCGACAGGGGTTTGACTACGCAACCGGCGGTGAAGATTGGGTCCACGACTGGCGTGCGGGTGGTGGCGGCATGTACTTCTGGTACCTCTGGCCGATTTACAACAACCCGCCGGGTTTCGAGAACACCATAATTGAGTGGTTTGGGAAACATCGCGGGGACTTCTCAGGTACGTACTTTATTGAGTTTGAGGATAGGCTGAATCGTCGTTTTCGCCTGCCCTTTTATACCGCAGCATGGCATGGCACAGGCGGAGGGCTAACTAAGTTCGAGTGGGAGGTGCTTCAATAACGGCGTCTTGGCGCACGGGACCTTGGCAGCGCAATCTTTTTCGAAGCGACTTTCGATCCGCCCTCGCGTCGAGTCAATCAGCGTCCTGTCAACCCTTGGGCTTACCTTTGCGGCTAACGATCGCCTTCGCCTTTGCCTGGAGTTTCGCGCTGCGTTCATCCAGCAACTCGATCAAAGTGTGTTCGATGAGCTCGAAGCAATCAAGCAAATCATCAAAGTCGGCGCCCCCCTCATGGCTCCCAAAATTTCCAACATACCGAAGTGCATCTAGAGCTATTTTATGTCCGGACTGAGTTTCATTCAGTAGGTCAATTCGCTCTGCCAGGTCGAGATCGCCTGATTTGCCGTTGCGCTTTCTCCCTTCACGCGCAACCGCTAACTGATCGAGCAATGTTTCGATGAAAATTCGAAGCCTGTTGGCACAGGCACCCCTATTCATCCAGAAAAGCTCGAAGGCTTGAATAAGATGCTGTCGCGGTACAGCCTCCAACTTCTCCGGCCAGGTGATGATTGGTGGCGCGGGCACCATTGCTCGCGGTACTACCGTTTTATCGTCGTAGGTATCGTATTCTTCAGTTTCGGGGTTGAAGATATCCTCTTCACGGGATGTGTAATCACCGCTAACTGCGACAACCTCCCCACAAAACCTGAAGTCGCAAATCAGAAAACACGTAAACCGCCCTTCCGACACACCACCCATCTCTAAATGTGAGAGTGCGGTTGATACGTGTTGTGGCTGAAGGCGATAGAAGTGTTTAGCATAGCTTCTCAAGTGCCCATTCCGACAACGCGGGCACGGTAAAAGGGGAAACGAACCGTATTTTGTTCTCCATAGTCTGCGGTCCACTTTGCCTCCAATCGCCTGAACCCATTACGATTATTTAAGAAGAACCGCCTATCAGAAGCTGTGCACTGGTGGAAGACGGATCGATGGCGACAAGAAGTATTACTGATCAGGAAATCTCTCTGATCAAAGGCATGCTTGAAAAGGGGATGAAGAACACAGAAATTCAGTTTTTCTTCAACCGGCCCGAAAGAAAAGTGAATACCGGCCGCATCTCCCAAATAAAAGGTGGCTCCTATAGCACCTCGGCCGCGATTAAAGCCGCCGACCCCGCCGTCGTCGAAACGTTTATTACCTCGTTCCGCAGAAAGACTGCGAATTCAGGCGAAGATTCTGGTCCGACAGGAGAAGAAACCCTCCGCAGCCTTTTCCATGAGGTTACACCCGGCGAGCACTTTTTCCGTCTGGGCGAAAGCGACCGCCATGAATGTAAAGAGGACTTTGGTTTCAAGCATTCCGGGAAGTGGCTCAGAGCGATTGCTGCTCTTGCAAACAACACCGGGGGTTACGTGATCTTTGGCGTGAAGGATAAGAATGTTGTCAACGGCAATGTTGCTGCGGATAGCTATAAAGTCCTAGGAATGAAAAGCCCCGAGTTTGAGAACGCAGACCCCGTGGACTTCACGTCGCGACTTAAGGCTGTTTTTGACCCCACGCCCAAGATCGAAACTGCACTCTTGGAGTTTTCTCCAGGCCAAAAGGTCGGAGTAATTTATGTCCATCAGCATCCCTCGCGACCAGTCATCGCGCTGAAGAATGAGGGCGGCGATCAGGTGCGAGAAAGTGACATCTTCTTTCGTTACCCCGGTCAGTCGTCACGCATCAAGTATAGCGATCTTCGAGCAATTTTGGACGATCGTGATCGAGACTCAAGACAACAGATCCTGCCAATGGTCGAAAGGCTACTCGCGCTTGGCCCATCCCATGCTATGGTCGCCGACCTAACCGATGGAGTGCTCACAAACGGGGCTCGGTCACTGGTGATTGGTGACGAGCTGTTAGGCAAAATCAATTTCATCCAGCAAGGGCAATTCGACGAAAAGGAGGGGGCCGCCACCCTTAAGATCGTCGGCGACGTTTATGCTGTGGATGGCGAAGGTCAGGTGATCCGGCGCGGCTTCGTAACCCCGGTGGACCTGATTCGAGACTTTCTGTCTGCGGATTCGCCGTACGATCCGAAAGACTACATTCGTTGCGCGGTCGAGGCCGGGAATGGAGGGTGGTTCCCACTTCACTACTACGCGCACAAATCAAATCTTAACTTGGAGGCACTGACAAGCCTGATTGAAGGCACCAAAGCTCCCCTGAAAAGGAAGCAACTTTACGTCGACCGGGTACGAAATCACGATAGCGCTTTCACTAAAGCCGGAGGAGCAGCGCCAAAATATAGAGCTGGTTTAGACAGAGGCTTACTTCCAAAGACGCCGGAAACAGCCAAAGACGCTCTAACATTTGCGCGAGCAATAGGCTCATTAGAGAGCCAACCTCCAATCGACGTAAAGAAGCTTTTGGCGCTCCTCAAAATATGCTGGGACTTTGCGGAAGGTATAGGATCAAGCGAGATGAGCGTGATAAGGAAGGCTGCAGCCCGCATTGATCAGCTATATTTTGCGGAGTAACATTAGACCCCATGCCGGGCCACGAAAATCCAAAGAAAACAACACGGTTAGCTAAAGGCTGGACACCAGTTCTTGCCACGCAATCATTACGTTTTTCGGAAAAGTGTCCAGCCATCAGCGAGGACGTTAAACTGAAACGGCCGCCCCGACCTCTCGTTGCGACCGCCTCTTTAATTCCCTTTTAGGCGAAGAGATCGTTGGTCTTCGTCGCCAAGCGCGCGTAGATCGATGTGATTCGATGCAATGTCGTGTAGCATGCCTTGCTTTTCCCCATCAGCTGGGGGCTGCTGTTTGCGATCTCTGTATAGGCTTGAGCGGCAGCCTCGATAATCTCTTCATCATTGAATGCGATTGGAATCCGGGCAGCCCACTTACCTTTCGCATCAGGCGTTACGAATGCGGAATGAGCAGCAAGTATCGGAAAAACGATCCCGTCAGGAACCGAAACCACATTGCCGGCCTTGTCGCGCTCAATGGACCGAAGACGTGTACCTTTGAATCGCGGATGGCTTTTCCACTTTTCGTAGAGCTGCCACGCAGGCCCAGCCAAATCGAGGAAGCAATCGGAAACATCCTCTAACGCATTATCGTCAACCATCTTCTGAAAGAGTTTGAGGCATCGTGTTTTCTGGCTGTACGAAAATGCCTTATTCGTCATCTCGGTCTGATCACCTGCACCGCTAATCTTTTTCAGGATCTCAGGAGGCATCAGAGCGAAAGTTACCTGAATGAGTTTTTCCGTATCAAGGAATCCATCATCCTCACCCGTAACTAAGTCGGTCTCGCGTTTGCGGAGGTTGACGTCAGGAAAGAAGTTACGGACAGCCTGTTCCAGATCTTCGAGCTGTCCCTTTCTTCCTGCAATCGAAATCGCGCGAACGTCGTTTTGAAAATTGCGTGCGATCGAGATCTCGGCCACGAGCTCGGCATCTCTTGTAATGATGATTTCATAGCGGATGCTCGGCTCGAATTCCGGGTCGCTATTGTTCTTTGCGAAATACCGCTTCAACTCGCCTTGAGTCTGCGATCCGTTGATGATGCTGGGGCTTTCAAGGGTAATTGACTTCGCCTTGTCGTCCACGACAGCACTCTTCGCCACAATGACCATTCCGCCATTCAGAATACTGAAAATGTCAGGGGTATCCGTCAGAGTCTTGCGGATAGCTTGATGGACAAGGGTCGGAGAGCGCCGCTGCTTTCCCTGAACGTCGACCAGATATTCACGGACGTTCTCGTTATCTTCAAGCTCAAGAACGGATGACGCAGGCGCGTGGCCTGCATAGACCTTGCGTTCTGAGTTGTCATCTTCTGGGGAGCTAATATTGCGGCAAGTATGGTATGGGAACGTGAAAGCGTTCTGCGCATTAGCAGTCATTTTATTCTCCAGTTTCCGTCGATCGCGAATTTGAAGGCGCATCCACCAGGATGACCACCGCGATTCAACAACTTAAGCGTGACGTAAAAACGGTAACCCGTCAACGGGCTCAAGCGCGAGATACGGCAAGATGGCAACGACGGTTGGTCCGGTCGAGGTGACACTGGATGACAATGAAGAGTAGATTGAGTGGTCCGCGCCCCGTCCTGAACGGCGGTAGTTTCTAAAAAAAACCAACAAAACCGGGACAGGCGCATTCAGTTTGCTTGCTCCTGTTCGGCTTTTCTTCAGCGAGACGGTCCGCAATCGGGCCCGATTGAACAATGGACCCGATACATCAACGCCACCTCTGGTTTAGATATATTTACAAGTTCTCCCCAAGTCGGCTAACAGATCGTGCGGCTTGGAGGAGAATATGATGAACGTTACGATTAAGAGTCTGTCGGGCCCGTGGGACAGAGGCTATGCACTCGATAAGCATAAGATTAAGAGCACCTTTGCAGGCTATAATGAATATGGCTACAAGACCTTTAATACAGTTCGAACAGAGGCGGGAGAAGCTGTTTTCCGGCTCAAATATAGAAGCGATTGGACGCAAGCGGGACTTCTTGCGGCAGCTGTCTACGAGCACATTGTACCGCATTTCCCTCAACTCGGGCTGGTCATCCCAATGCCGGCATCTCAGGCGCGCCCAAGGCAGCCTGTTGATGCGGTTGCGGAGGAGCTAGCAAAGTTGATGAAAGTCAATTCCTTCTCTGGCATCATCGTCAAGGCGCCCTCAACAACTGGAAAAAAGCTAAAAGACCTCGGAACGAAACATGAAAAAGCCGCAGAACTCGCAGGAAGGTTCTCGATCAAAGACGTGATATCAGGTCAGGGAAAATGGAATGCGTTGCTAGTTGATGACCTGTTCGACAGTGGCGCGTCGATGGAAGCCGCGACAAACGCTTTGAAGACGTACAGTAAAATTAATGGCGTCTACGTTGCCGCACTAACGTGGAAATGAGAGATGGAATCAGTTTTTATCGCGGGTTCGATCACAATAAAGCACCTGCCATCGCTTTTCATTGAGAAACTCGACAGTCTGATCGCGGCGAACCTCGCCGTCGTGATTGGGGACGCAAACGGCGTTGATCGGGCGGTGCAAAGCATACTGGACGAACGTGGAGCGAAGAACGTCACCGTCTTCTGCTCCGGCAAGGTTCCACGTAACAATGTCGGAAACTGGCCGGTGAGGGAAATTCACACCACCGCCGAACCAGGCACAAAGGCCTTTTTTACCGCCAAGGACATCGCTATGGCGGAGACAGCGGAGCTGGGTCTCATGCTGTGGGATGCGAAAAGCACTGGCACTCTAAGCAACGTGATTGAATTGACCCGCCGAGGAAAAAAATCAGTGGTCTTTGTCAATAAAAAAGATGCTTTCACGATCGTAAGAGGGGCCCAGGATCTGCAGAACCTCGTCGGGATCATGTCTGACGGAGCCCGAGATCAAGCCGAGAAAAAGATCAGCCTGACTGCCACCGTCAGAAAGCTCACACAACAGCAGGCGGGGTTTTCGTTCTAGCCATTTCGGTGGAAAATAGCGGGCTTGACAGAGAGTCTCGCACCAGAACATTCTAGGAACACTTTGTTCTTTAGCTAACGGCGATAAACAACTTTGCATTGAGCATTAGCTGAATGTTTGCAATTTCTCTGTAGGTGTCTCCCCCATGCCCAATGGAATTCATGTACTTGTGGGAGATGGTTTCGTGGAGCCCGACAGCGACATTAAGATTAAAATAGACTTTATTGAGGACGGTTCTTCGGCGCGGGTATTCGAGATCGCCGCCGAGCTTATCCGAGCTTTCGAAGATCTTGATAGCGTCCTCATTACGTCTGTTGACTCTTCGATGGCAACAAGCTTGGTGCTCGAAGACGTACAGAAATCAAGTCTAAAGATTTTCCTGCGAAACCTCCTCAAACAGGCGGACGACGACGCCCTTAAAACATTGGATTGGAAGCCTCTGGTTGGCCAGTATCTCGTGAAAGCCAAGTACATTGCCCTCAAATGGCTGGACGAGGACGTGGCAGATGGCCAGCCGGCCGGCATCGAGGATCTAACTGATCACATTCGTCAGTTGGCATCAGAAACAGACGTCCGACACCTTCCGGACTACCCGTCAATAAATCCGTCGCGCCTAGCCCAAAGCCTGGATGAGATCCAGCGGGTAAAGACAAAATTCAAAGAAGGTGAGGCGCTCACGATCACGCTCGATAGTACTGATTATCAAGTCAATCTCAAGCGCACTTGGCTGCCTTCCGAACATCTTCAAGATGTTGAAACCGATCGCGAACTTTCGAATATCGTCGATATGGTGCTCGTGATCCGAAAGCCTGACCTATTGGGAAAGAGCCAATGGCAATTCAAGCACGGTAAGCGGGCCTTTAGTGCTCCAATCACGGACCGGGAATGGCTCGACGAGTTCGATAGAGGAAACCATCCGTTAAGCCCCCATGACGCGTTACGAGTTCGCGTCAAACATACCGCGAAGTATGACGAAAAAGGAAATTTGAGCGAACAGACCGAAGAAATAGTCAAAGTATTGGAAGTTATTAAGCACCAAGATCCACCGACGTTGATCTAGCGACGACAGGCGGATGCCGCAGCTACGATCCGGAACGATAGCGCCCCACGCCGAAGTACGGCAACTCAGCGAAAACATGGGGTTGCAGCATTGTGAGGCATAAGCGCGCTCGTCCAAGTTCTTCTGCTTTTTTTCTACCTTGTCTCACTGACGAGCGAAAAATACGACATTTTACGAATATCTTCAGGCTTTGTGATCGGCCATCTTTGTTTCGCGTCAAGGTCAAGCAGCGTTCGATAGCCGTGGCGCAGGATCAGCAGATCCTTGGGCCAAGGCTGCGTGGAAACAGCCTTGGCCCAGATCACTACTGTTCCGCGATTTCGTAAACGGCGGCATTGTCCTGCGCTTCACGCAGCCCTTTGTACGAGGCGTGGCGCAATTTCCCGTCATGCGTCCAGGAGCGATACTCGATCTCTGCGATGAGTGTCGGTTGAACCCAAACGAGGTTCTTACGCCGCCCTTCGTACTTGACCGGCGGCGTCTTTCGCTTCAGCCGATCGAGCGTCTTCCGCAGGTACTCTGCCCTGCGCTCATTAAAGCCAGTTCCGACCGATCCGACGTAGATCCAGTCGCTCCCCTTGCGCGCGGCAAGCAACAAGCTACCGATCCCGGATCGGGCCACCATGGAATGCTCGTAGCCGACGATCATGAAACTGTCGCTCTGGACGCACTTGACCTTCACCCAATCACCGAGACGGCCGGAGCGGTAGGTACTGTCCTTGTTCTTGGCGATGATGCCTTCGAGACCGTGCACGCACGCTGCGGCGAAAATCTCACGGCCATCGCCGTCGACCTCCTCTGACAGACGGATGGCCCCTTCCTCATTTCGCAGCAGCGACTCCAGGAAGAACCGGCGAGCGGAGAGTTCCATGTTCCTGATGTCGTGACCGTCGAAGTACAGGAGATCGAAGGCGAACATGATGGCGTTGCCGGCTGGTAGTTTGCCGCCGCGGCCACCGAGGGAGTTCTGCAGACGCCCGAAATCCGGCCTGCCCTCCTCGTCGAGCACGACGGCCTCGCCGTCAAGGATGGCCGTGCCGACGCCAAGCCGCTTGGCAGCTTCCTCGATCCCGGGAAATCGATGCGTCCAATCATGGCCGCCGCGAGTAAGGATGCGGACGTTCCCGTGGTCGAGGTGGACCGCGATCCTGTATCCGTCCCACTTTACCTCGTACGTCCAATCCGGTCCAACGGGCGGGCGCGGTTTGAGCAATGCCAAGCATGGCTCAATACGATCTGGCATCGGGTCGAAAGGAAGTCGCGGTTGCGACGGGTCACGCGGTTTTCGCGGTCGACTGCGAAGCGGCTTGTCACTTGCAACAAGAGGCTTGGATCGCGGGGGCTTTGCCATCGGATAATTACAGCAGCAAAGCCTAAAAAGACAATTGCTTCCTTTGCTCAGGGTGCCATCTGACCTGTTTCCCACCACGTACCAGATCCGCCCGACGACCGCCTTAGTAGTTCTTCGCTGTTGTCGACCTGCACGACGGTAAATCTCCCGACCAGCCTTTTCGAAATCGCCTCCGCTATCTCACGACGGACGATCTGCCGCTGGTCCCAATCCTTGCTGGCCATCAGAAAGGCCCGCTCCGCCGACACCTCCAATAGGATTCGCTCCAGCTCGGCTATCAATTCGTCGGAGGTAACTGGACGGTCGCCATAGCGGAATGACAATGGAAACATATAGCGAGGTGCAATTCTCTCGGCCATAAAGCGACAGACATTAAGCTTTCGGCGTTTGCCAACGGACCAGCCGGCATAGTCTCGCAGCACTCCAGGACGCTCGCAGGCAAGTCCATCTGCGGTTAAATTGAAGATGGTTTGGGAAGGCGTATCAGACAGCATGGTTCATCCTCTGTTGAGGTTTTGATGCCCTGCTATTGGTGGAAGCGGCCGCCACGCCTGCGGATCAAATGGCGTTCTTTCCTGTCGACGTCAAGCATGGCGCCGGCGAAATTGCCATTAGCGCGTGACGACAGCCAGGACGATACGGCGGATGACATCGGAAAACGTGACGCCCAGAGCAACGCCACCGATACCGATCACCCCGAGTCCACCTATCCCCATCAGCTTCCAACGCTGCACCTCATCCGTAATCCGCCGCATCTCCGGAATGTCTTCCTGAACCGCCGCAATATTGCCCTCCACCTTGCCAACACGCTCCACAAGCTGGTCCATGCGCTGATGCATGGTTGCGCGGCTGTTGTCGGACTTGATTTCAGAGGCGCGGAAGGCATCGCGAAGATTGCGAACCTCTGCCAGCAACTCGCCAAGCTGCTGATGGGTTCGGGGATCGAATTCAACTGGCGTCACTGCATCCCCCATCATTTCCGGCAGGCCGGCTGCTGGTCGCAGGTTTCGTTGTGCGCAGCGACCTGTTCAGCAAACGGTCGGTCGTTGGCAATGATGAACTTCCGCGTTTCCGACGATGGCGTCAGGCGCTCGAAGCCGGCGCCGTCATTCGCAGGTGCCCGCGTCACGCACCCACTGACCACCAAGCCTATGACACAGATCTCCATCGCTAAGCCTGCCCACCGCTTCATTCGTCGCACCCCGTTGCTTGATCAGATCCATCGATCGCTGCAGGGCCGCAGCACGTTCCGCGACCCTCCCTTCTTCCTTGGCGGCCGGCAGCCACCACAACGCATTGATGACGATCAGCGCCGCGCCGGCGGCGACTGCGCCGCCGATCGCAGCCATCGGCAATTTCAGACTGTCAGGCAGCCACGCAAGCATAGCTCAACCCTCGACGGCCTGGCGGATGTCCTTCACCGCTGCAATGATCCAGTGGCGCAGCAGCAGCGCCAACAGGAAGGCGACCAGAGCAAAGACACCGATCACGAGGATGGCGCGCCAGTCCATGCCGCCGAGGAAGCTCAGACCGATGCCTGACCCGGTTCCCAATCCACCAAGCCAACCAAGCAGATTGAATTTCTTCTTCACCTGCGTCTCGACCGCCGCTGGCACCACAGGCTTGTCCGCGATAACGGGCGCCGAGACGAAGCCCTGCGCCGGCGTCGCGCCGGACAGAGCAAGCAATTCGGCATGCAGAGCAGCACGTGTCTTCGGCCCGACATCGCCGTCTGCGACCAAGCCCTTCGACGCCTGAAACTCACGGATCTGCGTCGGCTTCAGGCCGAGAACAACCAGCACCAGGCGCGCGAAGTGCTCGACACGATCGCCAAGCCCGTTCTTGCCGCCGTTGACCTTCGTGGTGATCGTCTCGATGTCGCCCTGGTCGGCATAGCGATTGAGGTTGCGGCTATCCCAATACCAGAGCGGCACCAGCCCTTCCCACGGGTCGGTATTGACGAGATCCGGATTGGCGACGAAGTCCGGAGGGTTGAAGCCCTTCTCATCACACCAGTCGTAGAACGCCTGATAGTTGGCCTTACCGGTAAGCTGCATACCGGTGCGGCCCATATACTTCTTGCCGTCACCATCGAGCGCCGGCGTGTTACCGAGGTCTGCCCGCGCGTCATAGCGGGCCTGCACCGGCGTCGGTCCCCAGATCTCGCGATCGTAGCGGAAATCGCCGCTTTCGTGCATCAGCTGCGCCAGGTACTGGACGACGCGGTGCACGCGATCCATGCCGAAGTCGTCACGATAGCGATCGAGCGACACCAGGACGGAATTCATATTGGCTTCGTTGACCGGCTTGAGAGCGGCCGCGCGAATGTGCTGAGCCGTAACGCGTACGTTCATTAGAAACTCTCCAGATTTTTCGCTTAAAGGTTGGCCCGCCTACTTCGATTGGCTGAAGCGCGATGTACGGCCGGTTGTGATTTCATGCGACCGACCGATGCGGTCAGTTTCTCTTGTAATGCGTCAGGAAGCTCGCCTCACCCCGGCGGGCTTCTTGCTTCAGGGCCAGTTTGCGGCGCCGGCCGCCGCTTCAGCCGCCGCCTCAGTAGTTGCCGCATCGATTGCAGCCTTGGTGCCCAAGCGCACCGCCTCGATCGCTCCGCCGATGATCTGCCATTGCAGAAAAGCGCCGTTGACGACAGCGGCAACGTCTCCGAGCGTCGGAGCGGTGATGCCAACTTCGGCTGAAAGCAATGGAAAGCCGGCAGGCTCCGGTGGCGTTCCGCCAGCCTCGACTACCGCGGTATACCGCTTCGCCTCCTCCGCCTTCTGCTGGTAGGTCATGGCCTGACCAGAGCCCCCAGTGATGTATTTTAGGCGTTCACTTTCCGCTGCGGCATCGACCGAGGCCTTGAGAGAAGCCTTGATCGCAGAAAGGTCCGGCTCCGGAAAAGCGGGGATCACGTTCTCGCGCACACGCTCGTCATCAGGCGTACCTTCAGGCGCCGGCGCCATTTCCCATTCATCCCAGATGCGGCGCCGATGACGGTTTGCCATGTCGTCGGGAATGATCATTTCCGCGTCGTCGATAACAACCGCAATGAACCCGAATTGCGTGAACCCTAAAACTTCCATTGTCATAGCTCCGCGTCACTAGTACCGACAAAGTTCACACCGCCCGAACCAGTTGCAACGATGCTAACCCCGTAAGAAATGGCGAGTTGCGTGCTAGCTGCAATCACAAGAGTTGTGACGTTCGTGACACCGCTTAGATTGGACAACGCGTTTGTGGGACCTGCTCGCATTGGGACAGGTCTTACCAATTGTATATAAATCAAGTTTCCAGCCGTGTTGTATCCTTGAAGCTGTAGCAAGTTATAAACTTGATAGTACCGTTGGCAGAGTGCGTTTTCCTGCTGTGGGTGTCGTGGTGAGAACGGATCACTTTCACGGGTTGCATCTCCCTTAACGACGGAAACACGAGATATATTGATTGTCGTGGTCGGGTTCGTTTGCGTCGTGGTGCGAAAAAAGTAAAACTCAAGAAACGAATCAAGGTTCGTCCCTATTGTCTTTCCGTTGATACTCGGGATAGCAAATGTCAGACTGAACCGCTGTTTCACTGTAGTCAAAGCAACGGTTTGTGCGGCAATGCCGACTGATGCGCTAGGCGACCCACCCGTACCAAAAAACTGATTGAGTGCAACCGAAAGATCGGTGGCCGCTGCGGCGCTTGCGTCAAACGTAACCGTTATCGTAGTGTTTGCGAGAGTTCTAACATCTTCAATTCGTTGAATTAAGAATGACGCGGCCGACCCGACTGTCCCACGTACCCACGTGAGGGTGTAAGTGCTGTCTTCATTTTGCGCGGGGGTGTTTGTCACGCGACTGATGGTGTTAGCGGAACCGGTTCCGCCGCTGAGAAACCAGCGATCAAATGTGTAAGCGTTTGCCGCATATGACGCCGCCCCTCGTTGGTTGAAGAAAAAATCACCATTGATCAGCTTGTTGCGAAAACCGCTTAGGATGTCGACCTGAAGCACTCCGCGTGCTTGTTCCGGTGTCAGGTTTTCAGGAGCACCCGAACCCGCCGTGATACGACCTTTTATCGTCGCGTTCGCCATATTCGCAAGCAAGGCGTTTCCGATAGAACCGTTCGCGGCTTTCTTGATCAGTTTGCCCGTCGTTGTATCGAACGCAACGATATCGCCGTCGGCAACACCACCGGTCGGACCGACAACGTCACCCGTGCCGGTTCCGTCCGTTCCCTTGATGGACGTGAGCTGCCAGTAAGCATTCGCGGTCGTTGGCAGCGTAGGCGGAGCATTGCCGGTGGTTGCCTGTAGGGCCACGAAGGATGAGCCGTTATAGAGAACCGCGTCGTTCCTGGCATAGGCTGTTGCGGCACTGTAGGTGCCGCGCGGGTTTGCATAGCCAGCTGGTCCCATAGGACCGACTGGCCCCGCGCCGTACGCGAACGGCCCAGCCCAATCGCCGGACGTTGCCGACGCCTTCACATAGAGCTGCGGCTGCGTCACGCCGATGATGACGAGGTAGGAAAACCCCTTGGCGCGATCGTTGTAGGATGCGCGCCCGGCCAGATCGCCAGAAGCATCGAACTTGAAGATGGTCCCAGCAGCCAGTTCAGCGATCAGCTCTGCCAGCGTATTGGCGTTGGTCGTAAGCTGCTGAAGATATGCCGTGTCGCGGACAAGCACGTAGTCGTAAGTCCCCGTTGCACCGGCCCACTCTATCAAAGCCGTGATCTGCGTGTTGCTATCAACAGTTTCGATCAGCAGGAGGTTTCCCTCCGCTTGCGCCGAAATAAAACCGCCGGCGATCAACGCCGTCGCCCAGGCCGTCCCGATACCAGTCACCACGGCGGAGCCGTTCGTCAGGGTGATTTGCCCTGTCGTGTAAGCAGTCGTCATGTTTTTGAAGTCCCCTAAGCTGGGATGCCGAGAATGTAGTAACGGATGCCGACGATCGGTGTCGGGTCGCTTTCAGTGACGAGGTTGGATTGCGAGCTGCCGCCAGACAGGTACTTGCGGGTCGGCAATCCCCTGAAGGTGTAGAAGCGCGCCTCGCCAGCCGTCAGCCGGCAATAGGTCGAGCCGCCGCCGGTGTAATACTGCTTGCCGGTTTCAGTCGGATCGACGTAGCCGTACAGGGTAAATGGCGGCCTGACACGGGCCGACAGATTGCCGCCAAAGCCGCCGAGGTTAACCCCTGCCCCTCCACCATGGACCGTCACGTACTTCACGAACGGAAACAGCCCCGTGTTGTCGATCGGCACCGACCATTCGCGCGCACCGTCAGCCTGCGCAGTGACGTTGATGTAGCCCTCGGCGATGATCTGCACCATCGGCCAGCGACTATCGACCATGACATCCGCGAGACGCGGTGGGTTTGACGCCCCAGGACGGAGGAACTGCACCACGTCGCGAGTGCCATCGTTGAACTCGCGCCACACGTCGTTACCGCCGCCGACTGGCGAAGAGTCGTCTTGTGCATAGACGATGAAGCGAGCCCGCGCCGCCCCATAGGGGTTAGAGAGGACCAGGTTGGCGCCGCTGAAATAGTAGTCAGCCCCGTACTCCGTTTCTGAGGAAAGCGGATTCGTCGGGTAGTAGACTGTCGAGCCCTGATAGACGATCACGTCCGCGAACAGGTTGCCGACAGCGCCAGCCATGAGGTCGCCAAGTGGATAAACCGTCGTGCCCGAGGGCAGCGCAATGTCGTCGGCGGCAATGACTTTGGTGGTGCGAGCCGAACTATCGAAATAGAGCTGCGAAGGCGTTGCCGTGCGAGCGTCGTAGCCGGGTTTCGAGGCGCGGCAAAAGTCGCTGGTAATCTGTACCTGAACTTGCCCGGCGACAGGAGCCAACGGCGGATTGGCAATCGCCACGTTGTTGCCGGGAAGGTTCCAGACGACAACCTCCTTGCACGACTGGCCAAACAGCGAGGTATCGAAGAGCGAGGCCAACCCCTGCGACATGCTGAAATTCGTGGAGAACCCCGTGCTCGTGAAGTCGCTCATCCAACCAACTTCCATATAAGCCGGTGTGGTCCAATAGGCGGAGCGATTGTTGAAACCGATAAACGCTCGTGTCACGCGCGCGGCATAGTAGAGGGTGTTGGCCTGATCCTTCTGTTTCACCTCGTACAGCGGCACGCTGTATTCCAGACTGGTGAAGAACGACGACCGATAGAACAGCTGCCCGTTGTTGCCAACAAAGGAGCGATGGTATTTCGCGAAGTTGCCGATGTTGCTGCCGGCCGGCGTGAACACCTCTGTAGCCCCAAGATACGGCTGCACATCCCGACCCGATGGCCGCATCGTCTGGTATTTGCTGTTGTAAAGGAACTTGTAGCGCTGGCTGTCCGGCGTATTGACCGGATCATACGACGCGTCCTTCATGATCTTGACGCAGCCGGCGTCCTCATAATCGACGCCTACATGCCAGCTGATTGCCATTAGCCGCTCCTCACTGTAATCCCGGTGGAGTTCATTCGGACCTTGCCGCCTCCGAGGCTGATATCTGCTGCCGTGATCGACCCGATGTTGGCGACCTGAAGCTTGAGGGCGCCGCTTTCGAATACGAGAGGCAGAGCGTTCACGGCACCGTTGGTGACAATGAACTGATCGGCAAGAACGGCGAACCGGCTCTTGAGCACGCCGGCGTCGGTGTAGATTTCAAGGAAGAAACCGGAATCCTTGTATGCGTCACCGAGCGTCGCCCGAAGCTGCACGGAGAAGCGCGCCGTTACCCCTGCAGGTGCTGCCACCGCAGTGAAGCGGACTCGCCCCTGCGCAAATCGATCATCGATCTCGGCTTCTACGTCGGTGATCTGCTCGGCCATCGCCTGCAGCTCGTCGGCAACGACAACAACCTGCTCATCGAAGGCAGCCCGGTTATTGCCGACCTCGATCGCCAACCGCCGACGCGCCGTTTCGGAGGCAGCCGTCCCGACCTGAAAGCTCGTCAACAGTTGCTCGAGGAGTGGTCGGGTATCATCGAGACCAGCTTGAAGCTCGGAAAATCTGTCGAGCACGTCTTTCTGAAGGTTGGAAAGACTCACCTCAAGATCATTGTTGCCGCCATCAAGCGATTTGAACGTCAGCCAGTTCGTCCAGTTGGTGGCACGGTTGGCGTTGATCTTGTAGCGGAACTCATAGTCCGTCAGGCTGACGATGCCTTCTTGGATGAAGGCAATGGTCTCGTCTGCTCTCGCCTGCCGTGAGAACACGTTGGCAGGCTCCGTTTTGATCCGCCACTGGAATGTGATGCCGGTAACGGTTACGTCCTCGATCGGCGCCCACGAAATGCGGAACGCCGCATAGGATCGGCCATCGGCGCCGACAGCCAAGACAGGTATGACAGCATAGTCCTGCAGCTCGTTTAGATAGACCGGCTCCCCGTTCGGAATCGGTATCGTCGGCGGGATCACGCCGACGCTGTCATAGATGCCACCGTCACGCTCCTGCAGCGACAGCGAGACATTGCGAGGGCCATCACTTGTGAGGGCTTTGATAGCACGCGCCTGCACCATGTAGACGCGGTCGCCATAGCGTGCCGAGTTCCACCGGACCCAGTCGCCAGCCTTGATCGTCTGGAAGCGTGGCCGCAGGACGATGTCAGCCGTCGCCTCGTAACGGTTCTCGTTGAAGTAGATCGAGGCCAACTGGTTGGCTTGTCGCTTTGATCGAACCTGCGGGAAGTCGAGCGACACGTCACGCGTACGCCGATCGAGCGCCACGTAAGAGGCGTTCGTCTGCGTATCATAGCCAGCCGGCGACCACATGTTCGACGGCTCCGGATAGGTGCCGGAAACAGCATTGACGAGATCCGCCATTGATCGACGACGCTGGAAGCGGACCGCTTCGCCCCGCACTAGGTCTGCATCCGTGAAGGTCTCGACGATCGGCTGATCGGTCCCGATCAACGGCCAGGAGCCGTCGACGTCGTCGATGACGATTCCGCCGCAGGACGTCATGACGGCCTCGATGTTATCACCATGTGGCACGTCGCAATCGAACAGGACGGAGCAGCGATAGCGCCTTTCACCCCCGGCATCCTCGTCGCAGATATTCATGGCCGCGACATAGCGATCGAACGGCAGATCGGACGCTGCCATCCCCATGCCGCAAAACATATCGTCGTTGACGGAGAAACCGCGCCGGTAGTTGTACTCCTGCACGATCGGGTTTTCGGAGAACTCGTAGGTCGAGTAGTTGTCCCAGCGATGACCGCCGACGCCGCCGACGGTGGAATCCTTGCGTATGTCGTAGAGACGAGCACCGCGGAACTCGAAGAAGAAATCCGGAAACTGGCCTAGCTTCTCCTGGTCGTAGGTAAGCTCCGCCTTGATCCAGCAAATGCCGGTTCCGATGTGATCGGCAGTCCAGCGCCCGGTCGGATTGGAATTGGCAATCAAGGCAGCATCTGCCGCCGTCTGGATGCCAGTGTAGAATGTGAAGCGGATCAGTCCGGCATAGTCGCCGGCCGTCACGCTGTAGACCGTCTGGGTAGGATCAGAGGAGATGACGCCAAGCGACAGCAGCGAGCCGCCTGCCCAGATGCGCGACAGGCCGTCGCAGGGAAAATCGGACAGTACGTAGACCTGCTCAAGATACTTGTTCGAGCTGCCGTATGTATTCACGTAGCAGTCATGCCCGGCGATGCCGACAAGGCCGCACGCGACCTTGCGGCTGACGTTCTCGCCGTACTCGCGCTCGAACTCGACGCCACCGACCTGCTTCTGGTTTTTCTTCGCCTGGCGCTGCTGGATCTTGCCAACTATGAGATTGAGACCGATCCCGATGATGGCTTTGCCGATGATGCCGAGCGAGCCGAAAAAGCCACCGAGGGCAGCACCGATAGGGGCAAGAAAAGGCATCAGGTCACCTTGAATGCATAGGTCACGGCCGCAGCCGGAAGGAACTCGACGGCCTCGACGCCGCGCGTCATGAAACCGATGGATGTGAAGAGGCCGCCGGAGAGCACGCCATCGCGATCTATGACGCCGATATCGCCGCGCTGCGCCATCGCTGGCGGGATCTCCTCGAACTTGGCAGCGAAGGCATCGCGGACTGTCTCGAAGCCGTGTTGGCGTAGCCTCTTGGCAGCACCAGCCTCGGTCGTGTAGCCGAGCGCCTTTGGATACATCCGTTCGCCGGTCACCGCCTCGACACCGTCGTCGGGGATAAGGTAGCAGTCCGATACACCGTATTCTGACGGCAACGCCTGATGCTTCGCCACAATCAGGTTGAGGCGCTTCTCCCAGCCGGGAATTCTGGTCATGTGAATTACCTGCTAGGGGATATCGACTCTCGGTTGCGGGAATGATTATCTCGCGTCGCAACCAAAGGAACGAATAATGGAACGGACCATCATACCAGAAGGCGGAATGACGCCGACAAACCTCGCGGCTGCGCTAGCCGCCATGCAGCATTCCCTGCGGACGACCATTGAGGCTATTCCCCAAATCGACAGCAGCCAGCAAGATTGGCTAGATCAACTGGAGGCTAATCTAATCCGAGAAGCCAAGGGGACGGTTGCCGATGGGATCGCTATTGGCGAGGAGGCGGCCGCTATCAGGTTCGGCATCGAGGTCTTGCAAGCCACGCTTGATGCTTGCCGTACAACTCTCGGCCTCGCCAGTGATCAAACTTAATACGTCGGGTGAGATGGATACCAGCGATTTACCTTGGCGAAATGTCATAGTTTTCTTCATTTTCGTATCCTCATAATCCTCTGAAACCTATCGCACGAGCTGCACCAGCAGCAGCGCTCTTGGCAGCGTTCAGGGTGGAGCCTGTCGCCTTGCCCCAGGCGATATCGACACGGCCGGCTGTCGCGGCATGCTCGAAAAATCGGTCGCCCGCATCCCGGCGCTGCTGATCCGCCACGGTGCGCTTGCGACCGTTCTGCCTGCTGTAGTCTAGCTGTCGGCCTTCGCAGCGTGCCGTGAGATAATACCCACGGGTGTCATCGATATTGTGCTCGACCACATCGAGGTAGCCGCGAGCGACTGACTCGACTTGGATCAGCGCTCCCGTGTCGGGATGGAAGTGAGCGTCATAAACGACCACCGGCCGATCGCGATAATCCTCGCTCTCGATTTCAGTGAGGATCTCAGGAGTGAGGCCGAACTCCTTGCTCTCGGCGAGAGTGAGCGTGAAGCCGCCATCCGCAGCCGTGCCTGTGCCGCCTCCGATATCCGAGACCTCAATGAGGCCGAATGGCTGATAGGTGACGCCGGCCCAGATCAATGGCTCTCGACGAGCAATGAACCCATAAATGCCAGAGCCGAGCTGCACACGGACCATCTGGCGAGTCGAGATGCGGCCAGCGTCGTATAGCGCTTTGACTTCTGTCGAGAGCGTCACTGGCTTTCCCTAAGCTGAAACGAGACTGAGTAGAAGCGACCGGAGCGCGGCGCCTGAAAGCTTCCCGGTACCGGTCGCATAACGAGACCCGGCTTGGCGAAGCGCACGACAGCGCCGGACTGCGCAACCGCATCGAACGGAGGAGGCTCGACGGCAACTGTCCGGGAAACTCCGGAGCCAGTCACTTCCGTGACACGACCGACGAAGTATTTGCTAGACCGTTCCAGTCCGATCCGGTCTCCGACAGCGAGATCGAGGCTGGCGTCCACACCATTGATTGAGAGGACGTTGCCGTCAGTGACGCTCACAAGGTTCCCGGCGTCATCGGCCGGAACCTGGTCCTCTCCGTGCGCCGCCGGATAGCAAACGAAAGGGTGCCGAAATAGCACAGAGCGCAAGCCTTCGCGTAGCGATAGCCACCACGCTTCCACGACAGCGTATTGGCTGTAGACCAGTGGTCGCGTCGTAAGGTTCGCCACCCACGCAGGATCTTCTACCTGTGTGTAGTTGATGAGGCGCGAGCCTGAAGCAGAGGCTTTGACAGGACTATCGAGGATGAAATCAGCTGTGACGAAGTCGACGTCTGGCAACTCCCGAGGAAAGGTGATTGCCATTAGATCATCCGCCTCTTCTGCGCATCTTTCACGGTACTGACTACGGTCCCCGGAATCTCAGAGCGCAGTTTTGCAAGCTGACGCTCCACACGAGCGAGGCCGTCAGCGTCTGCTCCTCTGGCATCAATCGCGATGGAGACAGGAGCGCTTACGCTACTCCCGGTCGACACCCCTTTCGGGGTGATCTTCTCACCACGCTCAAGAATTGCAGGAACCTCGTTAGGCCGCAGCCCGGCAATCCCGCCGTTGTGGTAGCGCTTTGCGCCCTTGAAAACGGATGGCGATACTGCA
Organism: Rhizobium sp. CF122; assembly: GCF_000282035.1. Lineage (GTDB taxonomy): Bacteria > Pseudomonadota > Alphaproteobacteria > Rhizobiales > Rhizobiaceae > Rhizobium. Next base: position 24,588 of record NZ_AKKA01000011.1, on the reverse strand, counting down.
CGGCCGTGACCGTATCCATCTTGGCCAGCGACGCCGCCGTCGTGAAGAATGCCTGGAATAATCGCACCTCCAAAGATTCCACCCTTGCCTGCAGCTCCGCCGATAGCACCTCCGCTGAAAATGGCATCGAAAGCCGAACTGGTCAGCCGATCAGCGATGCGACCGAGCGCGTTCGTGAAGATATCAGCGGCGCTCTTGCCATCCCGAAGATCATAGACAATGCCTTCCAGCACATCGCGGCTAATATCCTGAAGCTCGCGCATAGCTTCCTTATTAGCCTCGATCGCATCGCGCTCGGCAAAGGAGGCCTCGACGAGCTCAGAGATCTTGGCCTTCTGTTCGTCTGTAGCTGCTGCGCCAGCGCGACGTAGAGCATTCGCCTCGGCACGCTCCGCCGACGTCTTACCGATCAGGCTTTGCTCGAATTCGAGTTGCTCGATCAGTTCGACAACCGCTTCCTTTTCCCGCTTCGCTTTCTCCGCCGCCTCGTCACGGGTCTTTCTACCCGATGAACGATTAGAACCTGGTAGGCCCTCAAGCTCGATCAGCGGTCGGCTTTCTGGCCTTGGCCCATCTTCAGGAAGGCTGAAACTCTCGCCCTGAATAGGACCGTCAGCGCTTCGATCAACGCCTGCATATGCGCCCTGCGACGGGAAGAGCGCGGTCGTCGCAGCTCCCGTTTGGGCGTTCACCTTTTGGACGCTGTCCGCCGCCTGAAGTGCTGCCGCAGATAGTTTGTTGAACATTTCACGGAAGGAATCGACTGCGGGAATGCCGCTGCTGTTGATAGCCGCAGAAAGAGCATCCTGAACACGTTGGACGTCCTCTACCGTGAGCGACCCATCCTTCGCGGCTTTTGTAAACTCGTTGAATGCGTCCTGCAGGCCAAGGATTACATCAGCCTCCTCCCCAGCGCTTTGCAACTGACCGACTAGGTCGGCAACCGCGACGCCAGCGTTCGCTATCGATGCGCGCGTGCCCTCCAACGTATTCTCGTTCAGGATTTGCGCGCCAGCCTGCAACTCGCCGATCTTCTGCGCGCGCTCCAGCTCGCTGGCATACTCGCGAAGCGCGGGGACGGCATCGCCCCATTCCTTAGCGACCTGTTGGATCAGCTGAGCTTGCTTCTGAAGCGTCTCTTCTGACTTCCCTCCGTCCGAAAGCAGGGATGTAAAGTATTGGACGGCCTCACCTCCAAGCGCAATAATGGCAATCGTTGCCAAAGACACCGGGTTCAGCAGCGAAGTGAACGCGCCCGCCACCCCTGCAACGGCGCCGCGCAGACCTGTACCGGCCCCCAACGCTTGCGTGATCTGCGATCCTTGCTGAAGGGCGATGAGGAACGGTGACTGACCACCCGATAGCTGAACGCCGATGTCGTTCAACTGCGCGGCGAGGTTCCCCGTCTGTACCGTGGAGGAGCGCATTGCATTCTGGTATCGCTTCGCGCCCTGCTCAGCCGTTGTGAACGCGCGATTGCTATTGGCCGCGACCTTGCCGAAGGCGTCTCCGGAGGCTTTATCGATACCCTTGAAGGCATCCTCGATGGCTTTGGTATTGGCCTGCGTCTGCCCAACCAGAGATTTCAGCTGTCGCTGGATTTGACGGGTATCGGCACTTATGCTCAAAACCAACTGTTCGTTGTCAGTAGCCAAGAGGGGCGTCCTTTGAGTGCATGGTTAAAAGGGCTAATTGCGGGCACATGTTTCGTCGTCATGGCAGCGGCAGGCGTGGTCACCTATTTCCAATTTTTCCCGCACCAAGCGGCGGAAGTAACCGCCACACCTAAGCAAATCGCACGTTGTGAAAAGCAGGTCGCAGACGCCATGCTCTATCCTTTGGACCAGGACCCACCTGAAGGTGTCGGGCGAGGCTTCGCAATCGGACTAATAGGCTGTGAAGATTACGGCCTTTTCCCACCTTCATCGAAGGCGTTCCTATCGCGGTCTAAGCTAGCACCGTACCTCGAAGCCTACCGTGAGAACCGAGATGTTTGGCGAAAGCAGTAGGATGTTTAGCTAGACAGCCACTCCCAAAGATCGTCCTTTTCAACTTCCGTAAGTTTCTTGTCGACTTCCGGATCGGTCGCCTCAATGTGGCCGTCCAGAGCGGCCAAATATTCGAAGATAGACAGGCCCATCACCTCATGCGGCGACAGGCCCATGGCTATTCCGTTTCCGATGACGGCGGCAAACCGTATCTTTCCGTTCGGGAGCGGCTCTTCCGCTTTGCCGGGTTTGCCGCCTCCGATTTTTTTCCGACTTCTTCCTCCGTGCTGCCGATGACGCCAGCCCCGAGAACCTTCTGCGCAACGACGAGGTTCTCCAGCGGCGGCCTTCCCTCGACTTCGCTCTCAACAAGCTCGAGCGCGTCCATCTGGGACAGACCACCCCCAATAAGCCCCCACTTGATGACTTCCGCGATGTCCTGCAGGTGCCAGCGTCCAGAAACGAGGCGATCGAGGACAACGTAGGGGCCCGCATCACAGGCCTCCTGGATCTTCATCAATTCCCGCCACGTCAGCTTGAAGAAGGTGCGCCGGCCATTGAACGGTACCTCGCTCGAACCGTCCCTGCTCATTACGGGGTGACCGGCGTAACAGTGCGAACCATTTCGCCATCGCTCTGCATCGAGACGTTCAGCGTAGCGCGGCCCGCGTTGGCTGCACCGGCTTCAACGCTTTCCAAATGCATGGCGCCGGTCCAAGTGATCGTCTTAGCCGGGAACTCCCATTCGACTTTGACCGGTATTGCATCGATGCTGTCGAAGGCATCGAGCCATGTCTCAACGCTCTCGGCTGCGAGCACGCCCTCACCCGAGATTGTCATTGAGAGCGATGTGGCGTCACGGCCAAGCCAGTCGACTTTGTCAGGATCGTTGCAATCTGGGACGTTGACCTCGTTCAGACCCTTATTGAGCGTGATCGACCGCTGCGTGAAACCGCAGGGCGCCGCGTAGACGATCGGGGTTGCGTCATTACCGATGAGGACGCGGAACTTCCCGCCCTTGATGGTCGTAGCCTTGGCCATTTGAAGTCTCCTGATGGCGGTTTAAGGTTGTTCCGCAAATGCCTCGAAGGTCATTACGGCATGCGAAGTCAGTCCGTCCGGATCTCGCAGGAACCGGGTTTGGCGATGACGGAAGTAAACGAGGACGTTCTGAGGTAGGACTAACTCTGGCGACTTCAGCGCTCTCCGTATTTCGTCGCTGATCTGCTTGGCCTGCGGAAACCCTGTGGCTCGCGACCAAACGTCGACATCGAGCGAGATCTCGAACCCGTCGACGCAATCGACGTCATCGGATGTCTCGTCGCCCTCTCCGACAGTAACGTAAGGCCAAGCAGCACCGGTTTTACTGATCCGCTCGCTCTCTGGCGGGACAGCATCATAGACCCGTGCCCCGACAAGATCAGCCAAGGCAGCCGCCGTCCTCAGGCGCGCCACGATGGCGCCCTGCAATTCGAGAGATGGAGAGGTCATGCTAACCTTTGACCCTTTTCACGGCCTTACGAACCGCGGCCGCCATCTTGCGGCGGATCTTCGGACGCTCTTGCCGGTAGGTTGGGAATATGTGCGGCCGCTTCGCCATATTGACGGTACCGAACTCAAGGAAGCGCCAGATATAGTCTGCGAAGACACCGGTCGCATTCGGATCTTTGGTCTCATTATTGAGGCCATTTCCGACAGCACGCTCCCCAGGCCGATTTGAGAGCTTATCCGCCTGGATGCTCTGTCTGTATGAGCCTGTTTCGCTGGGAGCGCGAGGCTTGATCTTGGCCGCAAGAGCTTGAGCGCCTTCCATCTGCGCTGCTGCTAGCTCTTTCTCAGCCTCAGGGACGATGCCGTTGAGCAGGCTCATCGTCTTTTCACGGCTGAGGAATTTTGCCTTCGTCTTCATCGGGGTTCCCAATCTGCTGCGTAACTGTTGATCGCCTTGGGAGCATCTCTTCCGCTTTGCCTGCGGCGATCGCTTGATCAGCGCAGGCGCGTTTCACAGTAACCTCCATTCCAGCAATGTAAGCGACTGTGACTCGCTTCGTCGGCTTGAAGTCGAAGTCTGAACTAAATCTGACGCGTGCCATTGAAGCCTCACTGTGTGCAGGAGCTGGTCATCACGCCGCCACGCCGCTTTCGACCATGATGTCGAGAAACTGCCGATCCTCGGTTGGTGCGATCGAGCGAACAGCGTAGATCGGCCCATCCCAGTACCGATTCTTGTCGGCGCCCTGCCATGAGCCGTTGCGGCTATCCCTCATGCGCCAATCCGGAGCTATTTTCAGCGTATCGCTGTCACGGCGCACGCGAACAACTATTGGCTGCCGCCCCTCCAACCTAGAGGCAACGACCGTTTCTCCGCCTCGCAGGTATGTAAATCCAGCCCGGCGCTGGAATTGTTCGACAAAGGCGTCTTGCTCATTGCCATAACCGTCGTCCTGACTGGCGCGCTCATCGAACACGACCTTCTCGTTCAGGCGACCTGCATCACGCTTGTCCATGGCGTCAAACCCTAAGCCAGCGATATGGGTCAATCAGCAGCTGGCTCGATTTGGGCAGCCCGTCCAGTCCAGCACGGTCCTCGTAAAGCGTTGCCACATACATCATGGCAGCGACTTTAAAGACCGCCTCTTTACCCAAAGGGACCAGTGAAATGTTGCAGTACTGAAGAACGGAAGCCTCTGCGGCATCCATATATGTCTGGATGGTCTGGTCGTCGTCGCCAGTGTCAACGCGCAAGTGCTCCTTGACTTCCTCTAGCGTGTAGAGCGGACCAAGTTGGGTGATGACGACGTTAGCCATAATTATGCCCCTACTTGTCGACGGCCTTGTTTACGACGGCTGGCGCCCTCTTGTCTTTTGCTGTCGGCGCCTTCTTGGCCTCATCGGCGCCGGCCTTTCGGACGGCCCCATACGCCTCCAGGCGCCTGAAATCTTCCGGACTGAATTCCCGCGTTGATCCTGCAGGATCTCCGTCGAGCGGCTTAATGAGAATTGCCTTGATCATGCTTGCCTCCTTCGGTTCATGAAACCGGCGCAGAATGTCAGCGCCGGTCGATATGAGCCGAAAAGAACTAAGCTACGCGGCCGAGATCGCCGTAAACGATCGCCTGAGGGCGGTAGATCGCCATGGCGAGCCGTTCTTCGGCGCGGATCGTGACCTTGTTCTTGATGAAGTTGTCCTGGTCTTCGGTCGAGACGTCGATGGTGGCGTCCTGACGGTCGAAGATCTGCGCCGCGAGGTTGAACGCACCGACAAGAGCCTTGTCGACGCCCATGGCTTGCGTTTCGACGACAGGAAGCCCCCAGAGGGTCTTCTGGATCGTGCCCTGCGGGTTGCCGATGATGTACCTGCCGGTATCGTCCTTCTCCATTTCGATCGCAGCCATATCGATCGGGTTCATGACGATGCCATTCGGCGGATACTCGGCAAGAGCCGCCTGGAGGATCATCAGGCGAACAGTGTCGAGCTGCGTCGTCGCGGCCAGCCCGCCTGGAGCGGCATAGGCAGTTGCTGCCGTGACCAGGCCGAGCAGGTTCTGGCCGGTTCCGGAGCCGTTGAGGAGCTGGTTTTCCTCGACGTAAGAGAGTCCATAACGAAGGCGCTGGTCGATAATCGAGCGAAGACCGGGAGCGTCGGCCAAGATTTGGACGGAAGTGCGCATCCAGTGCGCAATCGTGCGAACCGTAGCAACCTTGTCTTCGAACTGAAGTTCCGACTGGGGTTTCGCGGCACCCTCAGCTACCGGAGCGGCGTTGTTGGTGAACAGCTTCTCCTGTTCATACTCGATTGTATTGCTGGAGGTCTGGCCAGGCATCAGAAGCGCACGCACGGTCATGCGACGCTGCGGAAGTTCGACCTGAACGCCGCGACGATCGACCGGAACCAGGGCGCCGGCGGAGCCGGGAGCGTCTGTCGTGAGCGAGGTGATGTCCTTGACCTCGACGAGCACGCGACCACGAGGGCGTGTCTGTCCTGCGAAGGCCTTGAAATCATCGTTCTCGACGAAACGTTCACCGGCCGTGCGATGATCGTTGTCGTCGCCGCCACGGTGCGCCATCTTCTGATCAAGCTCGTCGAGGCGAGCTTTCGCATCATTCATGCCCTTGATGGCCTGGTCGGCGAGTTCCTTGGCGGTGGTGGCCAGCGGCGTGCCCTTTTCGGCTTCCGCGAGTGCCTTTTCGGCGATCTCCTTGACCTTGTCGTGCTTCGTGTCGAAGTCACGCTTGAACTCAGCCGCCAGCTCGGCTGCAGTCTTCGATCCGCCGCCATTCGGGCGATCCGGAGCATCGAAAACGATGCGCGGGCCGAAAGGCAGAGCGGCCATGGAAGCAATAGCGAATGCGATGGAGCCGCCACATACGACGGCCAACTTATGTCCCTGCATGGGAACCTCCAGTTTCGGTTGAAATCGAGCTTTCAGCTCATCAGTGCGCGCAAGAATGCGACGCCATCATCAGCCGCGGCGGCAAGTTCCCCTTGCCCTTTCAGATGGAGACGCGCGGCGCGCTCCGCCTGCGAGTTGGAGAAGCCCAGCCCCTTGAGCCAGGTCTCAAACTCTCTTTCTGAAAGCCGGTCCCCGGCTTTAAGCTTTTCCGTGAGGTCGTGAGCGGCCTTAGCCGCCTTCACACTCTGAACTACAGCGTTTTCGTTGGCGCCAACGGACACGATGCTGACTTCGACGAGGTCGAGCTTCTGGAGCGTCCAGACGTACGTTTCGGTATCGACGCTATACTCTTTGATCCTGTACCCGATCGACAATCCGTCGATATCCTTGGCCTTCAGAAGAGCATGCGCCTCTCTGCCGCGCTGAACGTCCATGTTCAGCTTCCCACGCATCAGCAGGCCTCGAGAATCCTCCGTTGCTTCGAGCCACTTTCCGATCGGCTCGTCGGAATTGTGCTGCCAAAACAGCTTTGGCATCGTGCCCTTGGCCTTATGAAGCGCGAGGCTTTCCGAATATGCGCCATCTGCGATGATATCGCCGTAAGCGTCGGGCTCGCCGCCGAAGGTCGAGCCATAGCCTTCGAATTCGCCGGTGTCCTTGAGCGATTTGATCTCAAGAACTGGAGCTGTTTTCCTGTCCATTTCCGTCTCCGTTGATGGCGTTTGCGAGTGGGATGTCCTGCATCTGCACAGTCACGACGTCCCCGCCCTCGATCGGCGGGAGATTTTCGAGCGCTCGGCACTCGTTGCGGGTGGCAATGCCCATTCGGATTGCCTTTTCGTAAGCTTCGTAGCGGCTGGCTGTGTCGCCCCGCAGAAGCCCCTCGAAATTGAACTCGATCACGATCCCCTGCGATCTCTGCTCGGACAGAGAAACTAGCTGCTTCAACACCGATTGCTCGATGCGTTTCAATCGCTTGCGAAGGGTGAATTTCTGGAAGCCGAGGACATCCGCCTCTTTTCCGGTGCCCCAGTTCGAAGCCTTGTCGCCAAAACCGACCATTGCGGGCGGAACGCCGAAGATCCGGCAGATCTGCTCACCGCTGAACTTGCGGCTTTCAAGCATCTGAGCGTCTTGCGGGTCGATCGAGATCTGCTCCCACGTAAGCCCATTGTCGAGCAGCATGGGCCTCCCGTTCCGGATCGAACCCATATACCGCTCCTGCAAGAGCCGCTCCAGCTCCTGCCGTTGCTCTTTCGACAGCTGCGTCTCTGGCCTCGTAGACAGAACGCCGCTTGGATTGACACCATTAGCAAAAACCGATCCTGCAGCTTCCTCTGAGGCCATCGCGTCGCCGAAGACATTTCTGCAGATCGAAAGTGTCGATGAGCCAGAAATGCCGTCACCCAAAGGCCCGCGAATATGGAGAACATCTGCGGCTCGCTTCACATAGGAGCGTCCGTTGTCCGCCCAGGAGTATTCCAGGTCGTTGTTTGCCTTGCGGCGAACCGTCATCCTGTCCGGTCGGATTGGATAGAGCGACGTTATGATGCCGCCGGACCGCCTCTCGATCAAAGCGTAGGCATTACCGTGCAACTCTACACTCGCCGCCATTACCTCCCAGAAATCGACAGCGGTCTGATCGAAATTCGGGCTGTCGTGCAGCACGAAATACAACGGATGATCCTTGGCGACGGTGCGAATACCGTTTTCTGTCCGATAGATCATCAGCGGCAAGGAAGCGATGGTTCCGGCGATCAGCTGCACGCACGCCCATGTGGCAGAGAGGCCAACCGCCGAATTAGCCTGATTGAGCCGGCCATCCCGCCAATCCGCAAGCGTGACCTGGTTGGTCACAAAGTTATCGCCATTCTCCGTCGAGGCGGCGCCGCCTCGCCATGCCTCGATATCTTTAACACCATCGCGGCCAAGAAGGCGGGTAAACCAGTTCATGCGTAGCTCGCTATCCACGCCTCGGCATCGAAAGCCGCAGCAGCTTCAGGGTTTTGGAACATCAGCATCGCGGCGTTGAAAAGCGCCATGAGGAGATCGATTTTCGCGGCACCAGAGACTTCCTTGGTGACCACGTAATTGCTGCCGCGCAGTGTCTGTTTGGCGTTTCCGACAGACCAGGCCATCATGGGCTGGTCGCCGTGTAGGAAGCGCCCATCCTCAAGCTTCAGAGGCACCGACGACACCGCCGTCTGCAGCTTCCAACCCTGGGCGACAGCCTGAATGAGCGGTTGCTTGAGGTTGACGGCTTCGAGCGCATCGAGAAGCAACGCCACACCCGCCGCATCAAGGCCAATGCCGCCCTGTTCAGGAAGTAGGCCGCTTTTGAAAACACGGAGGCAGATCTCTGCAGCCGCCTCGGCTTGCTCCTCGCCAGATCCCGCAATCTCAAGGTCACCCGCCTCCTCAAACCCTCTAAGGCGAGGAGCAATGCTCTTCCGCTGCTCGAAAACGGTCTTGCGGGCCCAAGCCTTGCCCCATCCTAGCCAACGCTTGGTGTGCTTTTCCCTGCCGATGACGTAGAGGCCAGCCAGGTCATCTGCTCCGCCCCAGTCGATACCGATGGTACAGACCTCGGAGCGCTTCAACAGCGCATCTAGCCCTGTCAGTTTTGCGTCAATGCAACTCTGCCAATGCAGGGCGCCGGACCATCCATCGCCGCCGAGGCCGACACCGATCTCGATATTGAGATGCTGACTGGCCCATATCTGCTCAGCCTCTTTCGAGACCTTGCCATTGTTCTCGTAGTCGTCGATCAGCGCTTGCGGGTCGATCGAGCGCCCCATATTCGGAAGGATCAGCTCCCAGTTTTTCGGGTTACGCCAGAATTCCTGATCGAGCTGCTTTTCGACCGGATACTCGTAGAGGACGGGCAGCATAATTGGCGATCGACCGCCCTTTCCGTCGCGGATCTTGCGAGCTTTATCCAACTCGGTTCGCCAGATACCTGCAGGCGGCTCGTCCGACTGCGTGGTGATCATCAGCAGTCGGCCGCGCTGCTTCGTAATGCCGCCGCCTCGGATCTGCTGCATCACCGCTGCGGCCTTTGCCTTCTTCCCCAGCTCATGCACTTCATCGATGATCGTCATGATCGGGATTTCCCCAGTCACAATCGATGTGTCGAAGGTCTTAACGTCGAGCGAGGTACCCGTTTTGTAACGGGTGATCGTCTTCGTGTGATCCTGAACCTTGAAGATCGTCTCAAGCTTCGGATCGAGGCGGATCATCCCTTGCGCTTGGTCGAAACAGCGCTCCGAAATGTTCTGGCTCGGCCCGACCAACAACATCTGCCGGTTAGGCGCCTCGATGATGTACAGGGCCGTCAGAGCAAGGCCAGCAACATAGGTGGTCTTCGAATTCTTCTTCGGGACCATGCAAAGCAGCTCCCATACCGTTGGAAGCAAGGTCTCCGGATCTTCGCTCGCAAGAAACACAGCCAGCATGTCACGAAACCAATCACCACATGCGTCCACCAGGGGAGGATTACCAGGGACGTCCGGCAAGCGGAGACGATTGAAAAACGCGATTGCCTTTGCGGCCTTGATCTTGTCATACGGCACGTCAGCCATTGGCGTCTGGCCGGCAAGAAGCTTTTCCCACCAGTCTGGGCAGGCAAAGCGAGGCAAATCCTCCTCAGTGTCGAGCATTCTGTGACGCTTCCTGCTCCAGTTCCGCCATCAGGTCCGCGTCAGCATCCCGTGCGCGGATCTCGTCGAGCTGCTTTTTGCCGAGCCGCTCGGATGTCGCCGGCTTTTCATCCTTCTTGGGCGCGGAACTAAGTTCCCGCTCAACTTCCATTCGATCGTTGCGTTCTAAGAGCCGACCAAATTCCTTGAACGCTCCGACGTTTCCGCCCTCAGCAAGCTCCCATGCCAACTCCAACCGCCGAGCGTCCAACTGGTCGCGAGCTGCATCACGCGCTTTCAGCTCGTGAAAATAATTCTTTCGCAAAGTGGGCAACGAGATAGCCAGAGCGTTGGCGATCCGGGGGTTTGCCCAACCGAGTGCCACTAACATCTTGACTCTGTTACGCGTTTTGGCAGTCACCTCGTGAGAGGGTCGCCCGACCCCTCTTCGGGTGTCGACAACCGGGTTGCCGAAGAGGTCGATTTCCTGATGCACGAGAAAAAAATCTCCAAATGAGAGGGGCGCGGGTCCGGGCCGAGGGGCCCTCCAGACTTTCGACCCACCCCCCGAGGGGTCAGGCGTCGATCGGTGGGTCACCCACTTCGACCATGACCGGTTGCTACCAACCGGGCGTAGCCCGCTCCTGCTTCTGCTTCTCACTGTCGTGGTAGGCCTTGCTCACTGTCTGCAGGTTGTTCACATCCCAGAACAGCCGCTCGTCGCCGCGATGCGGGATCTTGTGGTCAACCACTGGACTGTTATCGGCTGGATACTTGCCGATGCAGAGAACACCCGTTTGCTTGCAGGTGTAGAGGTCACGCCTAAGCACTTCCTCTCGCAGCTTCCGCCATCGGTTACTCTTGTACCAGGCGCGCCATGGTTGGCTTTGGTCACGCTCACGACTGCGCTGTACTTCCGCTTCCTGTCGTGTCGATGGCGATATCGGAGATAGGCGGGAGCCGAGGGGCTTAAGCCGAGGCTTGAGGGATGTGAGCTTGCCCATACCCTTTAAACAGAAAAGGCGACCGCCAAGGGTCGCCTCAATCGCAGATCGCTGCATCTCACAGCTGTAGCACTGGCCTTGAATCGGTCGCCTCATCGTCGAGGCAGTCAAGGCGGGGTCTGACCGGTAAGCAACCCTGAAGCCTTCGCTTCATTCGCCGATGATCGAGCCATCGACTGATTTGGGCCCACGCTGGGATCTCAGATCGTCCGAGGCAATTTGTAGTCAGATTTTTTCGATCTGCGCAAGATCCAGTTCGACCGGCGTCTTCCGCCCGAAAATGTCGACCTCGACCCTCGCAACGCACCCCTCGAAGTCGACCGAGACCACGACTGCCTGGAAGGAAGCGAACGGTCCATCACAGACACGGACGATCTCCTCGGGCAGGAAATCGACCTTCGGCTTCACCTTGTGATCGTATTTCCCCTGCGCGGCCATGGCTTTGAATCGAGCGATGGATTCTGCATCGGCGCGCCATGGCGTTTCAGCTCCACCGACCACCTCGATCACATCCTTGACCGATAGCAACCCTGCCATCGCAGCGGCCGACGAAACGCAATGGACGAGCACATACCCGACGATAACAGGCTTTTCTGGGACGATACGAACCCGGCCACGCTTGACGGTTTTGTAGGCATTTGTGGTCACAACGAGGCTTTCAACATCCGCATCGGCCAGCAGTTTTTCCACAGCGAACTCGCGTCCGGTCATCACGCGGAGGCAATACCAATGCGGTTTCACGTTCTCGGAAACGCTGATTCGTTCGGCATTCGCCTTAGATGCCATCGAGAGCATCGTCGCATTGATTCGGCGCAAACTGGCAGCACCCTCAAGTGCTGGCATCAGGCGGTTGATGTCGACCTTCTCGGCCATGATGATTTTACGCTGCATGATCATTGTCCCGCTCCTGATCCATGATTTCGCGAGCTGCCCGCTCGAACTCGTTAAGACCGTCCGGTCCGCCTTTTGGAAAAAACACCACTCGCTGATGGTGAGGCGCCGGCCCGAAAGGCCAACCCCGCTCGTCGTGATAGACGCGCCAGCGGTCCCACATGGCCGAGCCTACAGGGACTGCTTCGCAAAGCTCCTTCAAGTGCTCAAACACCGGCCAAACGGTAACGTGTGCCCGATCCTTCGCAGCATCGTGCAGCCGATTGGCCTCGGGATATCCTTCCGAGGTCGTGCGTCGCACACGCTCCTGCGCCTCAAAGTTCAGTGGGAAAACGATCTCACCATCCCGCTCTGACAGACCGAGCTTCTGCAGGTAGCTGACCGCCGCACTGGCGCCGCGGCGAGCGTGAACCTCATACGTCGCCCGCACCCGCTCCCTGAGATCGTCCGGCAGCTCGAAGTTCACAGGCCCGGATACGAGCGACCAGGCGCGTGCGGCTCCGAACGCGGGACCGAACACCGGCACCACGATCTTGCCGCCGGAGATCGCAGGCGCGCCGCCGGCTACCGGACGAACCACTGCCTTGTCGGCCTCGTCGAGCATGGTCCAGACCTTGTCGCGAAAGTAATTCGCAACCGGCATCGGCTGCGAGATCCGGTCACGCTTACACTTGGCGAGGAAGGCATCGCGCCATTCGCAGGCCGCATCCCTCTCCTCGATCGAGAGCTGCGCAAACTGTTTGGCGATATGTCCGATCGTCGACTTTGCCCATTTCGGCCACTCGCCTTCCCGGTAGCCTTGGCCGGTGCAGAACTTCTGCACCCGCTTCACCAGGTCGGCATTCACGACGCCAGCGATGTTCGAACTATCAGACCCGGAAAAATCGCGCTCGCGCGCCTCTCTCTCTCTTACCGGTTCTATTACTGGTTCCCTTACAGGTTCTATTGAGGACTCAGGAGTCCGGTTCAAAGTGTCAAATTTGTCCGGTTGAAGCTGCACTTCCTGTCCGGTTGACCCGTCGTGTGAACCGGACAAATTGTCCGCCTCATTTTCGGCGTTCTCCACAGGCGAAAAGGCCTGGAAACCCTGCTCAAAGCCAAGGCTGTAACGGTTCGCCTTGCGGTTTTTTCCTTCCCGCTGCTCGATCCAGTTAACCAGTCCCTTCTCGCGCAGCCCGCCCAGGCAGCGCCTCACCGAACGCTCATCAATCTCGCAAGCATCAGCGAGATAGTCCTGCTTCGGATAGCAGCCGAAAATGGGGTTATGGCAGTCGGCCAGGTGCCAGAGCACCCTCGCCTCGGCGCAGCTGATGCCGCGCACCTTGACGGCCCACATGGTCGCTTCGTGGCTCATGCTGCTGCCACCTCCTGCAAGGCGTATCCGCCCCACTGAGCCGCTGCTGCAGCCGCAATGCCAGGATAGGTCTCAGAACGAAGCTTCCAGCGATCAGCAGATGGCGGCGCACGGTGCACCCGCGCCCACCGATTGCGCTCAGCGGTACCGGCCGGCGGCGGCGTCAGCTTGTTCGTTGGAACGAGTTTCGGGAGGCCTTTGAGATAGAAGCTCGTCGCCTTCAATGCCTCGTCGCCGAACCACCATGGCTGCACGGTCTGCGCCGGCGGCTGGTAGTTGCGAATGCGCTCCTTTGCGTGCCGGTGCATCACCGGGTTCTCGATGGCGATACGCTCGATCGGCGCATTCCAGCAATCGGAGAACAACGCCGCGCCCTCATCGAGGTCGGCCCACATTTCTTCGAGCGTCAGCCCAACAGGCGGCCGCGTAAGCCAGCGAACACCCGAATTGCAGAGCCGCGTGCAAGGCGGGTGCATCACTGCCAGAAGGTCCCAGCCATCGCCGAGCAGATCACGAACGTCGCCAATGATATGGCGGTTGCTACCGTCAACAGATGGCAACAGGTCGCACGACCAAACGTCATGCCCGAGGTCGGCAAAGGCGCGCCGCATGCGCCCCGATGTTTCACAGCCGATCAACACCCTTAAGGAATTCACAGTCATTAAGCCCCCGTGGCGCCCGCCCGCGCCGCTATGTTCAGATCGATTTGGGTTATGTTCAGCGCGAGAATGCGCGTCTGTGGCAGCGCCCCGTCCGGCTGCCGCACAGAGTTCACGGCTGCGAGCCGTGCATCGAGGTAGGCCACGCCAGCGTCGAAGCCCGCCGTCTTGAGCACCTTGCGAATGTCCATGTGGTCTCGGAACACCACGCCATCGGGCACGCGCGTCAGCCAGTCCGCCCGCTCGGCATGCGTCGCCAAGTCCGCGAGAATGTCGACAAGGGGAAGCATAGCGCTCACGTCGCCTCGCTTTCCGCCGGCAGGTAGCCCTTCCAGTCGACACGGATCAGCTTGGAACCACTACTGCCATAGGTGCCGTCTTCCTGCCGCTCCCACACGAACCACGCGGTATTCATGCGGCTGGACGATTCTGGCCCATCCCAACCGTCGCGGTGCATCATCGGCAGGCGACGGGTAAAGACGTAGATCCGCGCCGGCGAATTCTCATCCATTGCAAAATTGCGCTTCTCGTCGTCGAAGCCGCAAACAAAATTGAGGTTGAGCAGCAGCGCCATCTTGCGCGGCTTGTGGACACGCAACGCATGCGCCACGTAGGAATTCAGCACCGGTCCGTAAGGCGGGTTAGTGACGATGTCGAAGCTGCTTGCGCCTTCCGGGTCGCCTTCCGTTGTCAGGAAATCGACCTCTCGCTGCACTTCGCCAAAGCTGTCCGCCGTTCCGTAGTCGACAAGATCGGAAAGCACGACACCATAGCTTGCCGCCTCAAGCATGCGCGCGATCGCGCCTTTGCCGCAGGACGGCTCCCACACGGTTGCCGTGAAGGTCTCAAGTGCGAGAAGCGTATGCATCGCCTCAGGCGGCGTTTCATAAAGATTGTTTCCGCGCTCTTCCTTCGTCGCCGTCGAGGTTCCGACCGCCACTCTGAGGTTGGCTCGCGACGGTTCAAGACCGGCAATTATGCGCGCCTGAATCGCCCGCTCGACTAGGCCCGGCGCCTTCCGCTCGGCGTCCGCCAGCTTGCGCGCCTCGTGAATTTCCTTCCGGGTAAGCCCAGTTTCAGACTGCTTGAAAATGTTCTCGTCGGAAACATTTTTCGGGCGGCCCTTGCCCGCGGCCCTGCCCTCTTCCTGCGCAACATCGTATTCGTTGGCGATCAGGATCTTTGCGCGGGTTTCGATCAGCAGCGCGTCGCCTTGCAACTGCCGAGCCTTGGTGATCAGCCGATCGGCGGCGCCGAAGCGCTCGGCCAACCTCCCCGCCAACTTAGCCTGCTCATATGCGCCGGCAGCAAGCATACGAGCGCGGATCACGTCGCCATCGTCGAGGAGTGCCCGCGCGCGCTCGACCACCTGGGCAAGTCCCGAAGCATCGCGGCTCTCGACAACCACCAACTCGGTTGCCGGAGATTCCTCACTCGGATCGCCGAGCTCGTCGAGAAGCGCAACGTATTCCCGCGCCTTCTCGGTGGGGTAATAGCGCGTGCCGATCTTTGGATCTCGCGACAGCAGTTGACGGCCGTTCAATCGATTGGCGGACATCACGTCGCGCTGCTCTGGGCATTCGATCACGCCTTCCGCAACAGCACGTCGCAGCATCTCGTTTGACTTGTCGCTGAGCTTCATCACTCGCACCTCATCAGGAGGTCGAGGAACTCGTCGCCCTTTTCCGTCATGGTGACGAAGTGCGGATCGTCGTTAAGGCGGACGAGATAGCCGCCATCGATCGCTGACGCGACACTGCGCAGATCGCGATCCAGCGAATGCGGATACGCCCGGCGGTTCTGCCGGGCGTGGAGCCTTACGCGATACAGGAGGCGGCAACCAGCGCCGCCGAGGCCAGGTTCGGTCGCCATCATTCCCCCACCACTTTCAGCCCGGCTTTGGCGCCGCCCGTCGCCTTGATGACCGCGAGCGCCTGGCGGAAATTCGACAGTCCGCGCGCGATCGATGCCGCCTCACGGTCCATCGAATGCGCTTCGGTCGGCGTAACGATCCCATCGGCCATCGCGGTTGCGCCCGCCGCCATCAGCGCCGCCGCCTTCTGCATCAGCTCCGAATAGGAAGTCAGTACATTGACGTTGGCCTTGTGCTCCGCGTCCGGATCTGACAGCCGCCGGCCACTCAGTTCCGCCATGGCCTGCGTCACGACGGGAACGCCGCATTCGCTTTCCAGCGCGTAGACCACTGAAAGCGGCATCAGGTCTGTGTCGCGCGGGTTGTTCATGCGACCGATATGGCTTGGCGAAACCGAGGAGATTTCCGCTGCACGATCGATACCGCCGGCGATCTTGATGAGGTCACGCTGGGCAGCTTTGACGCGGTGAAACCAGGCATCTGAAGACATGGCAAATCCTTTCCCGCGCCGGGAATTCCGAGCGGTTTTTCCCGTAGTGGGAACTGGTCGAAAAATGTGAGTGTTAGGCCATCATCAGATCACGGAGGGCCACATGCCTGGAAGCATCGAAGAGAAAGCGCGCCGGAAAGCGGAGATCGCGCAGTCCGGCGCGAGGGGGCGCGGCGGCAATGACCGCGCGGGGAACAACGAGACGTCATGCGGCCTCCTTCGAGCGCTCTGGGCGAGGCAGGGGACCTGCGTCAGGCCAGGCGACACTTTGGGGCCAGTTATCGGAAAACCACTGAAGAGCGCGCTCAAATGTGCCCGTCGCAAGATCGCCACCTCCAACAATGTCGTCGAGTTTAGCGCCGCGATTGAAAACGATCGTAGACATCCGCTTACGCCCGATGCCCGAGGCTTCAGCGTAGGTATCAGCCAGAGTGATAATTTGCTCTCTTAGGGTCATGGCGGCAAAATGCGGTCAAATGGCCGCATATGTCAAGATCAAATAACCGCTTTCCAATATTCGTAATGCGGCTGATAATCCGCACATGGAGAAATCTGTGACAGACATCCTCAAAGATATCATTGCCGAGCAAGGGCTTACGTGGGAGGCAGCAGCCCTCAAGAGCGGTTTGGAGCGGAGTTATTTTCGCAAGCTTTTTGAGCGAGGCGGCGCCTCCCCGCGCGGCCAAACCCTGAAGAAAATCGCCGATGGCCTCGGTGTTCCGATGACGGTGTTGCTAGGCGAGTCTAGCGACGCTGGCGCGATCAACATGACCCCATCCGTAAAAACTGACGTGCGACCCGCATCTGCCCACTTGCCACTGCCGATGGAAATGGCGAAAGATGTACCCGTCATGGGAACGGCGGCCGGATCACATCTCAGAGGTGCATTTCAGCTGTCATCCGAGCCGGTTGACTACGTGAGGCGCCCGCATACGTTGATGAACGCTCGTAATGTATATTCGCTCTACGTCGAGGGAACCTCGATGGAACCACAGTTTCAACCAGGCGACCTCATCTACGTACATCCGGACAAGCCGCCGCGTTTTGGGGACGCAGTGGTGATCCAGGTCCAGCTTGGTGACAGCGAAGCAATGGAAGCGACAATCGGCATCCTGAGCAAGCGTGCGACCGAAATTGTTACCATCCGCAAGCACAATCCGAATGCCGAAATCGACATCCCCCGTTCGACCATCGTCGCCATTCACAAGGTGCTTTCGGTCAACGAATTATACGGCGTTTAGCCTCATCAAACCCTATTGACGCGCGTTAAAAGGCGGCGAATCACTTCGCCGCTTTTTCAGTTTTTGTCTCACATTTTCAGCGACATCCGCAGCAATGCGGTTAAATAGCCGCACATATCGTTGACAGCGGGCATTTGTCCGCATTATTGTCACGCTGTCCGGTTTACTCCTCCTCCCAAGACCGGACCGCCTATCGGAGGCGCGCCGCTGCTCTCTCCTCCTCCCGGAGCAGCGGCGAAACCGGGGAGACGAAGGAGAGCCAAGTGCAGACACAAACCACCTACCCCGCAGCCATTGCCCGGAACATCGCCAACGAAATGGCGGATCTCGCCCTTGAGCGAGGCGAAGGCCTCACGCGCAAAGACTTCCAAGACTTCGGCTACACCAACGAACAGATCGACGCCTACAGCCAGCAGGCAGCCCAGATCCATTCGCGCCGATCGGTCCGCCGCGTCGCCTGAAACCTTCCGGTTTCGGTCACCGCTCCGACCAGGAACGGAGCGGGTTCCAAAACGGAAGCGAAAGGGCTCCTACCATGCAGACAATTCGGACAGTTCGTCCGGTAGCAATGGCGCTGCCGGAACCGGGATCGCTTTTCCTGCGCGTGACGCGGATGCCGATCGAGCGCCAGCGTCGCGCGGAGTTCGCCTTGCTGGCCATCATCGTCGCGATCCTCCCGTACGCGATTATCCTGCAGGCAACGAGATGAGCGATGCAACCTTCACCGTTCTCGCTGCGCTCGGCAGCACCTTGGCAGGCGGCGTTCTCTTTGCCGCTGTCATGTTTGCGATCGGCGCCATCTCGAAAGCAGTCCGCCGTTTTTTCGAATGGCGGCACCTGCGCACGCTTCGGATCGACGACACATGGGAGAACGCACCATGGACATGTGATGGCCGACATCCTCCCTTTCCCGGCGAAGCTCCGGCTCGTCACTGATGGCTTTTGCCCCAGTATCGCCGAAGAGATCGAGATCGAGATCGAGATGGGCCGCGCCCGTCGTCGCCACGTGGCGCAGGCGCTGGAGTACGTTGCTGGCGCCAACATCGATCTGGCTGTCGACAACCTCTGCGGCAAGACTGGCTTCGAGGGAGTGACGGAAGAGACCACGATCGGCCTCGCACACGCAATGATCCACGTCATCGATGCCCTCGGGTGCCGCAATGCGGATCTGCCTCTGCGTCGCACGCTCAAGGAAGCAATCGAACGGATGGAGGACGTCAGTGCTGGCTAAGTCATTCCTGCGCCAATGCACCGCAAGCACCGCATTAAAACTGGCGAATGTGACCCTGCCGCTGAAGCACGAGATCGACAACCTCGGGACGATCTCCGACGTCACCGGCCGGGGGATCATCGTCATCGATATGCATCGCGAGATGCCCGACGACCAGGTCACGGATATCGCCGAGCTGATCGTTGATGCGGTCAACGCCTACACCTCCCACCCATAATCAATCCAGGAGCAGTTGCTATGGCTGTAAAGCTTCCGAACGCCGCAGTTCTCGCCGCCCATTTGAAATCAGGCATGGACAGGAACCAGATCGCTGCTCGCTATGGCGCCCATCGCGACACAGTCCGCCTTGCACTCATTCGTTACAATCTACTCGATCTGGCGCCAGCCAAGAGCGAGGGACCGGCGCGTCGCATAACGCGCCATCTGTCGCGTGAGATGATCACGGTTCAATCCGATCGCCTCGTCATCCTTCGCGAGATGGTCGCAGGAGATCACGGCGGGGTGGCGATCCGACAGTTATCTCTGCCCCGGATTTCTATGCATGTCGCCGCTCTGCGCGAGCGCGGTTTGGATACCGCGGCCCCCTGATGGCTACGTCCGAAGAGAAAAACAGACTCGCTGCCGTGAAGCGGCGGCACGAGGAGGCCAGCACAAGCTGGCAACTCGGTAGCGGAGGCCTGGAATTGTTCGCCATCCTCGTCCCCGGCACGCCACCGGCGCCGATCGTAAAGCTGCTTGATGATTGCGGTTACACCGACCGCGATTTCCTCATGCACGCACACGAGGACATCGCCTTCCTTCTGGCCATGCTGAAGCGCGCCGCTGAGAAGCTGCGGAGCGTTATACCACCCGAAGATCCGCGTGACATCGAGCGCCGCGAACGCGAGGCCGCAGAAAAGAACTTTTCCGCCGAGTGCGCGATCAAGTGCCAGAACGACCGGGCTTTCCGCCAGTTCCTGATCGAGTGCCACCAGTTGCAGGACGCAGGCGACACCGAACGTGTGAAGACGCGTGTCCGCTCCATTCTCGCCATCACCTCGATGAGTGAGCTGAACGAAGACGCGAACGCTGCCGCACGCTGGAAGGCCCTGCGGTCCGATTTCAAAGCATGGCTAAAGGTAAGCGCATGACCGTGAAGCAAGAGCTGGGACGGCGCGACAACATACGCGAGAAGGTTATGGCTCGTGTTCGCATCGACGAGGATACGGGCTGCTGGATCTGGACCGGCCCAACCTCTGGGACAGGTGGTCGCGGCGCCGGATATCCTCGCATGGCTTTAGCCGGGCAGACCGTCGCGGTTCACATCGTCATGTGGACCAACGAGCACGGATACATCCCAGGCAAGAAGGAGCTGGACCACGTTTGCCGCAACCGGCTCTGCGTCCGGCCCCATCCCGATCATCTGGAAATGGTCACCCGTAAGCGCAATGCCATTCGTCGCGAACAGGCAAAGCGAGCACTGATTTGCGAGGAAGCTTGATGGTGACTAGAGCTCAGGCCAAGGAAATCACCCTTGAGCGGCTTGGCGAGATGTTGATCTTTGCCGCCAAGCTCGTCGATCGAAAAGGCCCGATCGCGCAGCCAATCCTGGATCGCTGCGAGCGGGAGTATCTAGCAGCCAAGCAGAGGCAAGAAATGAGATCCGGCAGCCAGCTCGAACGCATCCAAAAAATGTTGGGAGCAGCACCATAAAGAATCAGACTACTTTTCGGCATACTTTTTGGACTACGACGTGGCGCCAGAAAGACATAAATTCTCAGAAAACCCTGCAATACAAGGAAACTCCTAAAGTTCATATAGAGGAGCCAAGTCCGGCCCGGGGAGCCAGCTTTCTGAATAAGTGTCTGTTTTTGTTGAGAAATCCAAAGGCAGACACTTTTTCCCCTCTTTCCCTCCCCACTTTTGCAATCTAGTTTCGCAGGTTGGCTCCTGTGGATAACCCGCGCCGACTCAGATCTTCTAGCGTCCCGCCAAGCATACCCATACAATGCCTCAGCGTTCGCGGTGATAGGGAATCGATGAAGCCGGACAAACTTCGCAATTTGCTCGTCGAGCTCGAAACGCGCGCGGCTTGTGCTTGAGACAACTGGCCGCTGATCACTGCGACAGCCATTTCCTCTCGACGCAAAGGTGTCAGTCGGGCATTCTTATGAATGTTCATTCGGAGCGATCCTGGAAAACTGAGGTGTGGTAACTCCAGTCTCCTAAATCTGCTCCGAATGGACAACCTCCTGAAAGCTCACACCTAGAGCGATCCTACTCACGCACGAACCTCACTACCGGGTCTCCATTATTGGCCTTAAGGTCTGAAGTGAGGAGGCATCTTGCCAAGGTCGACTCGTTGCGAGCTGGCGACGTGGCATCACTCGAGGCGATGGCAGCGAAAATTCCCATCCCAGCTGGCCACCAAAGCCTCGACAACTTGATCCTTGGACTAAAAATAGGCCTCAACCAGCTCGGACCGGACGAACTACTGGAAGCTCTGCCAGGGCAAAAGACAGCAGCGTTTCATTTTGCCGTCGATGACGATGCACTGAAAGTTATCGATCAACCTCTCCGCCCCTCTTCCCGTGAGAAGGATATGGCCATGGGGGCCTTGGAGGTAGCTGTAGAGCACGGTGAGTATGTGATTGGGGGTTAGCTGGGACCAACCACTCGCCGCGCCTGAAAGAGGCTTTCCAGCAGCTTCAGACGACGATGGTGGGTTACACGAACATCGTGCAGATCGGATCTCGCGCCCAGATCTGCAATCGGCTCGTACATGGCAGCATCGAAGAGCTCTCGCCAACGATGTTTAGCCTGTGATTGGCCATATAGAGAGCGTCTTTTCCGCCCTCGCCCAGTTCGAAGACTGGCGGATTTATTCGGAGAACGCGGCGGCCGTAAACATTGATGCGGGTTCTGTCGAGAAACTCACTCACGGAACGGCTGAGCTCGTTAAGCACCTTCGGCGTGATCCTACCGCTGACCTATCGGCCATCGATGCGCTCGATACCGCGTCGCGCTGGATTCAGGATGGCGATACCCCTGACAAGAGAGATGTGCTTGGCCTCAGCCGTTCTTGGGAGAACCTTTGGTCAGTCGTTTCTAAGGTCGTTCTCGGATTTGGACGCGACGTTATCTCTGAGGGTCGAACGCAGGTCGCGGCAGCGGTACTATCAGCGCTTCTTATCGCCGCGCCAGGCATGGTTTCAGTGATCGCTAAAATACCAGGTGGGGAATGGGTCGAGACCGTGTACTCTTACTTCAAGGCTGTTGGCATCAAGCAGCTCGGGGACGGATTGACCACATGCCGCCGCTTCTAGTTGCCAAGCGCCGTATACTAATGGGTGATCTCGAGGACTGCGCCATCCGGAATGCACTCTATCGCACTGCCTCGGTGTACATATGCCCTGAGTGCGGTCGATATGTGCGACCTTATAGCAGTGACAACGACGCGCCTCGTTTCAAACACATGACCAAGTCTCCCAAATGCAGCTACTCCGGCGGCGCCCGAAGGAAGCGGTAGAAAAACCCGTCGGCATTCGCGCCGATACGCAAGCCTCGCAAATGAAAAAAGGCTCGCCACTAGGAACAGGAGACGAGCCTTCATAGTGTTGCCTGCCACGATAACCTTGCCGTGATGCTCACAAGAGTGGACCTAGAAGGTTAAGATCATTCTAATGTAATTAGGCGTTGTATAAAGCAACCGTACCGTGCTATTTTGATCGCCTCGCGTTGCCTTTGAGGGAATGAGCAATGGCAGAAGAACGTAAGCACGAGACCATTCGACACGCGCAACCATGGGCGCCCGACTGGCGAACGTCTATTCAAGCTCAGATCATGGAAGGGGGACTGGCGGCCGCACAAGCCAAGCTCGACACTGGCGACTTTGATCCAGGAAACGAGTATGTCGAGGTATCGGTACCACTCAGAGTGAAAATCCAAATCCCGGTAGACGCCAATCGGAAGCTGATTTGGAGCGATGCAGGCGTGCAATGCGGCTGTATCTGGTCGCAGCCCGGAGTCTGTAAGTGTACCGGGCCCGGCGCTGGCGATCCGACCTGCAATTGTGTGCCAGAAACATTGCCCCCTGTAGCGTAGCCAAAACGGCCCCAGACTAAGGCCAGACGGAACGCCCCGCCGGGCTTTTCTGCGCAGCGTGAAGAAACCACCAGCATTTGCGCCGACGGCTCCAGTCTCCCCTTGTGGTGCGCCCACGGATGGTGGCCGGGGCGTTGCCGGCTGGTGAGGCCGGCGAATAAAAGAGGCCAGCCTTTCGGCGGCCGGCGCGCACTTCGCGCCTAGAACTCATCGCGTTTCAGGCTGGCATAGAAAAGCCAGTCGTGCCGGCCTCGTGAATCATTGCACTTCTTGCAGGCAACGGCGAAATTGTCCCGGTGGTCTTTGCCGCCATCGGCACGGCGCCGGAGGTGCTCGAGCGTAGCGGCCTGTGGCCGCCTTCGTTCACGCGGCTCGTAGGAGATCGTCATGAACCTGCGGCAATAGCAGCACTGGCCACCCTGCCGGTGAAATAGAATTAGCGTGTAGATGCGTCGCGTCTCGGTATTCATCGGTCGCCACCAAATACTCGCCGCGTACCGTGCGATGCGGTCGATCGGCGCAATCCATCGTGATGTCGTATAGCTGTCGGCCCATCGCAGAACTTGTGCGGCCAGTGATGATGGCGCGAACATCGTGGAACTTGACCGCCTGGCCGACTTCTCGGAGAGCAACGGCCGAGGGATACGCGGGCGCTTGAGCAGTCACGCTCGAGGTCGGGGAAATAAGGATGTCGCGACTCGGCTCAGAAACCGCGAGAAGCTCTGGTTTATTGCTAGCCCGGGCATAGATGGAGTTGATTTCGAGAATCTGTTCCTCGTGCTTATAAAGCGAAGTGCAATGTTCACATCAAATCGACGAGACGAAATGCAGCGTTATTCAGCGAGGCTCAACCGACGTGTCGAAGAACAGATGAGAGCTGAAGGAAAAGCAATCATAAATTTCACCGATATCCTCGAAGATTATTATCGCAGCTAAGTCGGCCAGGGCTCCAATTGCGCGGCGACATCGCCCTTGCCGCGCTTGACCGCCCTCGCCCGACTCGCCTAGCTTCCAATCGCGGCTCACCAATCCGCAACCTCTGTCCTCGGACAGAGGACACCACCACAAAAGAGGATCAGAACCGCTTTCGGCATTCGTGCCGGCGGCAATGTCTCTAACGTGTTCGGTGAGAAATGGATAAATCCGATTTTCAAGAAGCCGCCCTCGCTTATGCGCGCTCCGCTCAACCGCTAGATCCAGAGACGGGCTGTCGCCGCGAAGACGTGCAGCTGGCATTTATTTCCGGCTATAGGTCGCGTTGCGAAGACGAGCAGCGGACCGCTCCGCCCCTCCGCCCGCGCCAGCCAGTACCCTGATCACACCACAACAGATCGCGGAGCGCATCACTGCATCAACCGGCATCCACCTGACGGGCCGAGCTGAGCCGATCGATCGGTGGGAAATTCAGAGGAAAATTGGGAAGCCGCGACGCTCGGTCATGTCGCAGGGCTGATGCGCTGCAAATGCGGGCACAAGGGCGCACGCTTGATGGTGAGGCACCTGTCGCGGTGAAGCACTCTCGGCTAATTGACTGTCGCAGGCACATCGAGGATATCTTCCCTCAAAAGTTGAGGGATACGTCATCAATGCAACTACGGTCGATTGCTATTCTATTCATTGCTACGTTATTTGCGCATGCAGCGCTTGCCGATGGGCGAGCGAACACGGCTCCGAAGAACTATCTAGACTCGGTGCGAGACAGCATCATTACGAACTTGTCGATGCCGAATGTGGCGGCCGCC